>JAFSSK010000172.1 GCA_017451045.1 Clostridia bacterium | reverse complement strand
GGGAGAGGAACTGATAGCCGCAAACCTGATCGTCCTTGTCCAGGGCGATCTTGACGACGTAGCCCTCGGTCATCTCAAGGTAGCGGGTGCCCTTTTCCTTGGTTCCGTACATGGTGCCCACCATGGAACGCAGGCCCTTGCCCAGGTCCTCAAGTCCGGCGCCGATGCGCAGTCCGTCATCGGAAAACGCGCTCTGGGTGCGGCCGTAAACGATCTGCAGGAACAGTTCCCGCATAGCGGTGTTGATGGCGTCGCAGACAAGGTCGGTGTTCAGGGCTTCAAGGATGGTCTTGCCGGGCAGGATCTCACTGGCCATGGCGGCGGAATGGGTCATTCCGGAGCAGCCGATGGTCTCCACCAGCGCTTCCTGGATCACGCCGTCTTTCACGTTCAGGCTCAGCTTGCAGGCGCCTTGCTGCGGCGCGCACCAGCCTATGCCGTGGGTATAGCCGGAAATGTCCTTGATTTCCTTGGCCTGTATCCATTTTCCTTCCTCAGGAATGGGTGCGGGGCCGTGGTTCGGGCCTTTCGCAACACAGACCATATCTTCAACTTCCTTTGTGTATTGCATGTGAATAGTTTCCTCCTGTTCAAATTATTGAAAGTTGTCGGTTTATTATACCACAACCGCCCGCGTTTCTGCAACTCCGGACCGCCTTAATCGGAAAAAAGATAATCCGGAGCAAAAAAACGCAAGCGATCAGTATTCCGTACCTGAAAACAGTACCTTCAGCCAAAAAAAGTCACAACCCTAATCTTGGATCAAGATTAGGGTTGATCTTTGGTGGAGCGTAGGGGATTCGAACCCCTGACCCCAACACTGCCAGTGTTATGCGCTCCCAACTGCGCTAACGCCCCGATTTTCAAAGAGAGCCGCATTGATAAGAATGAATGCGGCCGCTCATATGGCCTACCCGACAGGATTTGAACCTGCGACCTTCAGAGTCGGAGTCTGACGCGCTATCCAGCTGTGCCACGGGTAGATTGCCCACAAGCGGATTATATCACATCTGTTTTCAGAAAACAAGAGATTTGCAAAAAAGAACGAGAAAACCTGCAGAATGGCGGATACATATTTCAATCGTCAAGAAAACCTTGTGAAGTATATAACAATCTTGTCACCATTAAGCTTTTGTGATATACTACCATCATAATAACAGCAGGTCATCCGGATGCTGAATTCGAGTTGGAAAACGGCGCGGATCCTTTCCAGACAGGAAACGCGGAAACAGGAGGAAAAATGGCATATCTTACAGACATTGAAATCGCGCAGCGGTGCAAAATGAAACCCATCTATGATGTTGCGAAAGCGGCAGGGATCGGTGAAGACTACCTGGAGCCTTACGGCAGGTACAAAGCCAAAGTCGATCTGAAACTGCTCAAAGACAGCACGAGGAAAGACGGGAAACTGATCCTTGTAACAGCGATCACGCCCACGCCTGCAGGAGAGGGCAAGACAACGACCACGATCGGTCTGGCAGACGGGCTGAGAAGGATCGGAAAGAACGCTGTCCTGGCACTGCGCGAGCCGTCTTTGGGACCTGTTTTCGGCGTGAAGGGCGGAGCCGCCGGCGGCGGATACGCGCAGGTCGTTCCGATGGAGGATATCAACCTGCATTTCACGGGGGACTTTCATGCGATCGGAGCTGCGAACAACCTGCTCGCGGCCATGATAGACAACCACATCCAGCAGGGCAATGCGCTGGGGATCGATCCCAGAAGGATCACGTGGCGCAGATGCGTGGACATGAACGACAGGCAGCTGCGGTTCATCGTGGACGGGCTAGGCGGAAAGGCCAACGGAACGCCGAGAGAAGACGGATACGACATCACGGTGGCGACCGAGATCATGGCTGTTTTCTGCCTGTCCTCCTCCATTACAGACTTAAAAGAGCGGCTTTCCAGAATGGTCGTCGGTTACACATACGACGGACGTCCCGTCACGGCCGGTGAGATCAAGGCCGCAGGGGCGATGGCAGCGCTTTTGAAGGACGCTTTGAAACCTAATCTCGTTCAGTCTCTTGAAGGGACACCGGCATTCGTGCACGGCGGACCTTTTGCCAACATCGCGCACGGGTGCAACTCGGTGCTCGCCACGAAACTTGCTCTGAAACTCGGCGATTATTGCGTTACGGAAGCCGGATTCGGCGCAGATCTCGGCGCGGAGAAATTCCTCGACATCAAGTGCAGGATGGCTGACCTCCATCCGTCCGCGGTCGTGGTCGTCGCGACCATCCGCGCCCTGAAAATGCACGGAGGACTGGCAAAGACTGAACTGGGCAAGGAAGACCTCAAGGCGCTCGACGCGGGACTGCCGAATCTGCTGCGCCATGTTTCCAACATCAAAGACGTATACCGTTTGCCGTGCGTCGTGGCCGTCAACCGGTTCCCGACAGACACGGACAAGGAGATCGAGCAGGTCATCGCAAGATGCAGGGAACTGGGCGTCAACACCGTTCTTTCCACCGTCTGGGCAGACGGCGGACGCGGGGGCGAGGAACTCGCCAAGGAGATCTGCAGGCTCTGCGAAGAGAAGAACGATTTCTCGTTCAGCTATGATCTGAACGCGCCGATCAGGGAAAAGATCGAAGCAGTCGTTCGCCGCGTATACCGCGGGAAAGATGTTTCTTTTGCCACATCTGCCGAGAAAGAAATAGACGAGCTGACCAAAAACGGCTATGCGGGGCTTCCTGTCTGCATCGCCAAGACGCAGTACAGCTTCACGGACGACCCGACAAAGCTGGGCGCGCCGGATGACTTCACGGTCACCGTCAAGAAAGTCAAGGTCTCCGCGGGCGCCGGGTTCCTTGTCGTGCTGACAGGGGACATCATGACGATGCCCGGACTTCCCAAAGTCCCCGCCGCGGAGAAGATCGACGTCGATGAGAACGGCGTGATCAGCGGGCTGTTCTAATCGTCACAAATAATGTAGCGGACTGCCGCTCCGGCTCATACCGGGAAGCGGCAGTCCGTCCGTTTTTCCTTGCTTAACAAGGTTTTGTGTGTTACAATAAGACAGACCGCCAAAGCGGTCCAAAGAAAGCAAATTTCGAAAAAAGGCGGAAAGATCGTTTTATGCGTTTTTTGAAGAAACTGTTTTCCAAATACATCCTGATCGCGATCCTGCTCCTGGCGCAGCTGGTGGCGCTGAATGTTTTCCTTGATATCCTGAGGAACAAGTATATCTGGGCGGAACTTGCCATCATGCTTCTGGAGCTGATATGCTTCTTCGCGGTCATCAACAAAAAGGAGCCTCCGGAGTTCAAGCTGCCGTGGGCTTTCCTACTGCTTGCGTTCCCGCTGATAGGGCTGCTTGCCTATATCGTTTTCGGGAACAAGCGCATGAGAAGGAAAAGCGTGAAGGAATTGCGCAAGGTGGAGGCGGCGATGGCTCCCTACGTGATAGACCCGCCGAAGCCGAGAGACAGGGAAAGGGATGACCTTCACAGATTCTATACCGCCTTCGAGTACGTCAGCCACACCGATCAGCTGATCGGCACTTACGGCAACCGCGTCGAGTTCTTCTCGACGGGCGAAACATTCTTCGCAGACATCACCGAGAAGCTGAAAGAAGCGGAGGAATTCATTTTCATCGAGTTCTTCATCCTTGAGCCGGGAAAAGTCTGGGACGGGATCTACGAGGTCCTGAAGGAGAAGGCCGCGCAGGGCGTGGACGTCCGCATCATGTTCGACGATATCGGAAGCGCCGGCAAGGCGGGGCACAGATTCTGCAAGGAAGTCCGCTCCCACGGGATCAAGATCGTGGCGTTCAACAAGGTCATCCCGCTGCTGTCCGGTATCTACAACAACCGCGACCACCGGAAGATCGTCGTCATCGACCACAAGTACGGATACACGGGCGGCTTGAATCTGGCAGACGAATACGCAAACATCACGCACCCGTTCGGCCACTGGAAGGATACGGGCGTCCGTATCGAGGGCAAGGCCATCCGCAACCTGATCTCGATGTTTCTGGAACTGTATGACGTTTCTGCCAAGACGGTATCCGATTACGAAAGCCTTCTTTCCTATGATTATCCCGTCTTCGACGAGCCGGGGTTCGTACTGCCTTTCGGAGACGGTCCCAAACCCTACTATGAGGACATGATAGGGGAGGGCAACTACATCAATATGCTGAACGCCGCCACGAAATACGTGGATATCAGCTCACCCTACCTCATCCCGACCTATCCGCTGACCGTGGCGATCCGCAACGCCGCCCGCAGAGGCGTTAGGGTGCGGCTGATGCTGCCCGGGATTCCGGATAAAAAGCTTGTCTTCAAAATGGCGAAAAGCAACTTCAAGTACCTTTGCCAGGCGGGTGTTGAGATATACATTTACAAGCCCGGATTCAATCATGAAAAATGCGCGGTGGTGGACGGCAGGATGGCGTTCGTCGGGACGATCAACCTTGATTTCAGGTCGCTTGTGCACCATTTCGAATGCGGCGTCATCATGTATGAAACGCCCTGCATCCAGCAGATCGAACAGGATTTCGAGGAAACGTTTGCAAAATGCGAACGCGTGGTGAATCCGGAGTTCCACGGGTACCTGATCTTTTCACTGGCCAATATTTTCTCACCGCTGTTCTGACGCCGTCAGGGCAAAGGAAAGCAGCCGCCGGAGCGATTCCGACGGCTGCTTTTCTCTGTCTCTTACTTCTTTTCGATCCGCTTGACGGTCACTTCGATCTTGGGCGTTCCGTACGCGGGATTGAACAGCCCCGCGATGTTCTTCTCATACCACTCTTTGATCTGGGCGTCTGTCATCTCGCACTTTTCACCCTCTGTTGTGATGGTCACGGTGATGATCTGTTCTTCCATATTTGCGCCTTTCTGTCTCTATAGTTGAAAAAAGCGCTTTTGCCGGGAAGACAAAGCGCGTTTTTTCATGGCTGGGGTACTAGGATTCGAACCTAGGTAATGACGGAGTCAGAGTCCGTTGCCTTACCGCTTGGCGATACCCCATCGGTCAACGTGGTGATTATACCAAATCAAGACTGGTTTGTCAACTACTTATTTGTAAAAATTCGCTTTTTCGTCCGCATCAGGCATATGCGCTTTTTGCTTTGCCAACGCTTGACAATCGGCCGTTTCAAGAGTAAAATGGCAAATATGGAAAATCACTTAAGAAGGTCTCACAGGATATAATGCAAATACTCTTGTCTTTGTCAATCGCACTGCTGGCAGGACTTATGATGTCCCGTCTTACGAAAATATGGAATCTCCCGGCCGTCACAGCCTACCTTGTCGCCGGCATTCTTATCGGCCCCTACTGTTTGGGCCTTCTGGGGATTCCAGGGATCGGCTTTATCAGTGCCGAGGACGTGGATAACTATTCCATCATCTCGGATGCTGCCTTAGGATTCATTGCCTTCTCGATGGGCAACGAGTTCAGGCTGGAGGATCTTAGAAAGATCGGTAAGCAGGCCGTCGTTATCGCCGTATTCCAGGCCCTGACGGCCACGCTGTTCGTGGATGCGGCCCTGATCGGACTTCATTTTCTGATGCCGCAGGATCTGCCGATCAGTATGGCGATCGTGCTAGGCGCGATTGCGACAGCGACAGCTCCAGCGGCCACGCTGATGGTCGTCAAGCAGTACAAGGCGGAAGGCCCCGTCACAAGGATGCTTCTGCCAGTCGTGGCGCTGGATGACGTGGTTGGACTGGTCGTCTTTGCTGTCTCGTTCGGGATCGCAGGCGCACTCGAACAGGGGACGGTCAACGTCATATCGGTCCTTGTCAATCCGGTCGTTGAAGTCATTCTTTCACTGGTCATGGGCGCCGCCCTCGGTTTTTTGTTCCATCTGTCCGAGCGGTTTTTCCATTCCAGGAGCAAACGTATGAGCATCTCCGTCTGTTTCGTGTTCCTGGCTGTGGCGCTTTCAAAACTGAGTTTTTCTTTTGGCGCGTTTGAGTTATCGTTCTCACCGCTGCTGGTATGCATGATGATGGGGACCATATTCTGCAACGTCTGCGACTTCTCGGCAGAGCTGATGGACAGGATGGACCGCTGGACCGGACCTCTCATGGTCCTGTTCTTCGTCATATCCGGCTCTGACCTGGAACTACACGTGTTCAAATCATGGCAGATTATCCTTGTCGGCGTCGTGTTCATACTGGTCCGTTCGGCAGGCAAGATACTGGGGGCCAAGTGGTCGTCTCGCATGATGAAGTGCGACCCCATGATCCAGAAGTATCTGGGGATCACGCTTCTGCCGCAGGCAGGCGTGGCGCTAGGAATGTCGCTCCAGGCGCTTTCGCTCGGACCCGGCGGGGTGATGGTGCGCAATATTGCGCTGTTTGCCGTCCTGATCTATGAGCTGGTCGGACCGATGATGACCAAGATTGCGCTGGACCGCGCACACGAGATCAGCGAAAAACCGATCCCGCCAAGGCAGATCGCCTCGGAAGAAAAGAAAAAAGCAAAGTCGTAAAGGCAATTCAGCCCCAGACAGTTCCCGGACAGGAGACATCCCGCCCGGGATTTTCTTACTCATTTTCCTTGCGGCTATAAAAATTATTTGCTATAATATCATTATAATAACGGGCTTCAGGGAAGGCCCGGAAAGGGGCTGAAGATGGAAATAAAGGAGATTCTGGCAAGGTGCGATCATACGCTCCTGCGGCCAACGGCCGTCTGGGCGGAGATAAGAGATCTTTGCGACGACGGCATCAGATTCAAAACGGCCTCGGTCTGTATCCCGGCCTCTTATGTTCGCCGCGCCGCGGAATACGCGGAAGGAAGGATCCCAATCTGCACGGTCATCGGCTTTCCGAACGGGTATGACACGACGGAAGCGAAGGTGTTCATGGTGAAGGATGCTGTG
>JAFSSK010000171.1 GCA_017451045.1 Clostridia bacterium | reverse complement strand
TGATCTCGTCAAACTGTCTGACCGTCGTGCTGGTGATGGCCGTACGCAGCGTGAATCCGATCAGGATCAGCATGCAGCAGCCCATTATGCTGACGATCGTGACGATGACGCGTTTGATGTCCGTCCGCATATTCATCAAGATCAGTCTCGAATACAGCGGAAGGAACGTACGCTTGCCGCCGGTCCCCTTTTTGACCCCGGGCGCTTTCGGCTGCATGAGCGCGACTGCGGGATCCTTCAAAAGATGCCTGCAGGCGATCCAAGTCGCAAAAACGGAAAGGGTCAGCCCCGCAAGCAGCGCGATCAGCGCAGGAAGGATGAAGAACAAGGGCCTTGACAAATCGTAAATGTAATACTGCCCGAAGCTTCTCAGCAAAAACGGCTGTACGCCGAACGCTCCGGCGAGGACTCCCAGGACCGTTCCGATGACAGTGGCTGAAACACTGAATCCAAGATATTTCAAAAAGATCTCACGGGGAAAGAGCCCCAGCGCTTTCGTCGTTCCGACAAGGGTCCTCTGCTCGTCCACTATCTTGCCTACGGTCGCGAAGATGACGAGAGCCCCCACAAGGACGAACAGCATGGAGAAAGTTATCTTCAGGCTGGAGAAGTTCCCGCTCCCGTTCGTGAGCTGGACAAAGCTTGCGTTCCCTCTCACGTCATAGGATATCCAGCGGCACTTGTCCTGTTCGTCGAGCTGCTTTTTTGCGGATTCCAGCTGTTTTTGTCCCTGCTCATATTTTTCGAGCCCGCTTTCGTATTCCGCTTTTCCCTCAAGATACGCTTCATGACCGCTGTCCCACTCCTCGACGGCGCCGAACAGTTTCATGAAGCTGCTGCCCGCAGAGGTGAGCGCGTCGGCAAGGCCAGTGCGGACGGCGCTCATATCCGTCTGTCCGTCCGCCACGGGAAGCTCTTCTGAAACGGCCAGTTTGTAAATCTCGCAAAGGAACTGTTCCGGGATGCTCTTCGCGTTGACGATATCGTTCACGATGTCCCCCGGGATACGGGACAGATTGATCCTGTAATCAGCCGTTATCCACAGATATCTCGCCGTCGCGTTGGGATTGTCCGGATCGGTCGTCTGACGCTCCGCCCATTCGACGCGGGTAATGGCCAGATCATCCGGGAAGGCGCTCTCGTATGCCGTGCGGATCAAGTCCCTTATGGTCGCCTTTGCGTCCTCGAGCTGGCTGAAGCCGCTCTTGAGCTGTGCCCGCCCGTCTGCCAGTTTCTGCCTGGCTTCGTCCAGTTCCTGTCTTGCCTTTGCCAGTTTCTGCTCGTTGCTGGCCAGTTCCGCTGTGAATACTTTGTAAACTTCGTCCTGGCGCTTCTGCGAATCAGTCTTTCCCAGTTCCTCCACGCGCGAAAGGACTTTTGCGACAGTCTTTGTGTACCGTTTGGAAAACCGGTTGGAATTCGGCGGATCCTTGATGACGATCTCTGTCTTCATGTAGCAGCCGCCCAGGGTCTCCTCGTTGAAGGCCTCCCACAGGACCAGCGCGTAAGGAAGATCCGGCGTCACAAGGTTCGTATGGTCCGGATGCTTGACGATGCCCGATATCGAAAAATCCTTCACGGCCAAGAACTGGGCGTTCCCGCCGTCGGCGCCAGTGATGCTGATCGTGTCCCCGACTTTCAGCCCCATCGCGTCAGCCAGCTGTTTTTCCACGGCGCACTCGCCTGCCGTCTGCGGCAGTTGCCCTTCGATGACGCTGGCCAGATTGATCCGTTCCGTGACGGAAACGACCTCGATATTCCTTTTTTCCTTTCCCTTCTCGACCTTGGCTTTGGCCATGCGGACAGCTTCCGCGTCCTCGACGCCTTTCAGCGCCTTGATGTCGTCAAGGTCCGATGAGGCGAACAGAAGGGTGGATACCGACTCGATGTCCCGGAAATTCGCCTCGTTGTACACGGCGGTGCCGTTCAGGCGGAGCGTGTTCGACGTGTAGTCGATCCCCACGTAGGACGCCGTGCCGAGCATCGCGATGATGATGATGGATATAAAGGATATCTTCTGCTTGAATATGTTCTTCAGGCAGTCTCTGAACTGCGTCAGTTTCATCACCAGACGAGCTCCTCGGCATGCACGGGATGCATGTTCTTCTTGACGCTGGCGATCCGGCCGTTCCTGACTTTAACGACTCTGTCAGCCATTTTGGCAATCTCGGGATTGTGCGTGACCATCATGACGGTAGAGCCCTGGTTTCGCACGATCTCCTCGATGACTTTGAGGACTTCAATGCTGGTCTGATAGTCGAGAGCCGCAGTCGGCTCGTCCGCCAGGATCAGCTTCGGCTTCTTGACGATGGCCCGCGCGATGGATACGCGCTGCTGCTGACCGCCGGACATCTGCCCGGGATAGTTGTTGGCCCGCGTCTTCAGTCCGACCTTCTCGATGGCCTCCATGGCCGGCATCGGATCGTCCACGAGCTCCGCGATGAACTGCACGTTCTCGAGAGCCGTCAGGTTGGGCATGAGATTGTAGGACTGGAAAACGAATCCCACATACTGACGCCGGTACATCGTGAGTTCGGCGTCGGAGGGATGAGAAAAGTCTTTTCCTTCGATCAGCAGCTGGCCGTCCGAAAGAAAGTCCATGCCGCCGACTATATTCATCATGGTCGACTTGCCGCAGCCGGACTCGCCGAGCACAACGACGAATTCGTTCTTGTATATTTCCAGGTTGATGCCTTTGAGCACGCGCGATACGCCGTCTCCGGACGGGAACTCCTTCACGACGTCCTTGAGAACGGCCAGCACTTCCTTTTTCTCTCCCGTTTCCACGAGGAGGCCCTTCTCCTCAATGGTGATGGCAGCCAGCGACGCCATGCGTTCGCACAGCTGCAGCTCGCCGCTGTCAAAGAACGTGCCGTCCTTTTTGTTGATGAGCTGTACACAGCCGATCACGTCATGAAGATTGTTCAGCGGGACGCAGATCATGGAATGGGTCACAAGGCCGTTGTCGTCGAAGGCCGATCCTTCGAACCGCGGGTCGCTCGCCGCGTCGACGATGATGACGGACTTGCCTGTCTTCGTCACGACGCCCTCGACGCCGATCCCGTTCTCCACGGTGATCCCGGAGATATCGGCCGGCCCCATATGGAACAGAGGGCTGAGACGGTCCGTCTTCTGATCAAGGATCCAGATAGCCCCGGCCTCGCACGCCAGCGTCTCCATGATGATCTCGAGACTTCCGGACAGCGCATCTTCCAGGCTGGCCACTTCCAGCAACTGCTCCATGATCTGCCATGTTGCTTTTGCAAACCGTTTCTCCTCTGCCATTGATCATTCCCTCTTGCCGATGTGTTTTGAATGATTATATTTTACTATAAAGAATATTTGTTTACAATACGATTTTCGAAAAAAGCAGAGAAAACCGCCCTGTCCGAGCCGGTCCAGAGCGGTATGGGCCGTACGGAAGGCCCGTTATTCGAAAAATGCTGCCAGGAATTCGTCCACCGTTCCCTCGAATTCTGCCTCGGCAAGATAGTAGAAGCCCAGCTGGTTCCCTACGTTGTAGGTGATCAGCGTCTTTCCGTTCCAGTCGCACATGTCGATATCCGAGTTGCTGCTGATGAACGCCGTGCGTATCTCATTGATCTGCTCGGCGGACAGATCCGTTACGTACGGCGAGATCTTGCGGTCCTCCTCGTCCGGCATGAGGACCGGATTGTATGCGCCTACCTGCCATGTGTCGAAATCCTTCGTGCGGTAGATATAGTTCGTATAGCGCAGACACGGCAGTTCCGTCACGGAGATCAGGTAGTACCAGCCGTTGCTGTACCGCATCCAGGGACCGCCCATGTAGCGGTTCTTCGAGAATCCCTTGCCGTAGTCTTCGAACGTCCAGTGGATCATGTCGGGAGACGTGGCGAAGAAGCAGGTGAACGGGCACGGCCCGACATGTTCCGCCGGACTTCCCGCCTCCATGCACAAGACATACCCGTCGGGGCCCTTGGTCAGGGACGAATTGAAATAGCGCCAGCCGGGATTGGACAGCAGCACGCGCTCGGACCAGTGAACGAGATCTTTCGACTCAAAGATCATATAGGTATCCCCGCAATACATGGGCGGGATGGATTTCGTCCCGATCACATACACGATATCTCCTTCCTGATACAGGGAATGATAGTAACACCCCTGTGCGAACCTGGACAGCACCTCTCCGCTCTCCCTGTCCCTGATCAGTGCGCCGAGGGCCTTCTCAAAAGCCGTTCCGCGGGAAGGATCGTCCAGTTCGAGTCTGTAGAGCCGATCGTTAAAGACAAAAGGCGCGCTCTCACCGCAGTGGCTGACGGCGCCTGTCTTTTTGATCTTCGGGAATCCTTTCGTCATTCTGGTACGCGCATCGTAATTCAGTTCTGTACTCATTGCTTTTCTCCTTCGATTCCCAGGACGGGTCTTACTGTGTCAAGGATCGCGCCGGCCAATTTCCGGTAGCCTTCCTCATTGAAATGGACGAAGTCGCTGTGCGCATCGCGGCAGCCTTCCGAGACCGTATAAAGATCGATAACGGGGAGTTGGTATTTTTCTGCCAGCTTCCGCACCTCTTCATTGCGGGCTATCACGCGGGCGGTCGTTTTGTCGTCCAGCGTATGCGTCGAAAGGATCAGGAACACGGGGATCCCTGCAAACCTGTCTAGTAGGAACCGGATCAGTTCCTCATAGCAGCGGACGTATTCCCCGTCATCGGACAGATGGCTCCCGTGCAGGCCGCTGTTGAAAAGCACGGCCGACGGACGGCGAAGCTGCTCGGCGAACAGCGCGATAGACGGCGCCAGGTACGGATTATCCGGCGCTTTCGACGATGCAAACCCGTCGAAAAGGATATGAAAATCGGACAGGATCGTTCCCAGACGTCTTGTGCCGACGGAGATGGAATCCCCTATATAGAAGACCCTGGGGGACGTTTCATCCTCCGTTTTTTCGATCCATGTGTTGTCCCATTCAAGTGATTCCAGCACGAATGGTTTCTGATTGTTTTCTGCCATATCTGCTCCTCCTCTGTTCAGGACAGTATGAAGAACACCGCTTCACCCGGTTCAAGCGACACGCAAAGTTCGACGCAGTCTTTTGCGCCAGGCTTTTTCTGCTCTGCCGGGCTGATCGAACCGGTCCCGGCGTCTGCCACCTGAACGTCCCGCCACTCTCCCGCGACCCGGACAGATCCGGCAAATCCGGCCTTTGCCATATTGGCCAGATAGACGATCCTCGTCCCGTCCTCCGTGACGCGCACGTGCGACAGCACCATGCTCCCGTCCGCGTTTTCGTCCGGGATCAGCCTTATGCTGCGGCTGTCTGCCGGGAGCGCCTTTTTCAGCAGCTCCGGCATGTCCTCCGTGGATGCCAGCGTCATCCTGCCGTCCCCGACCCGGCGGGCGATCTCTTCTGTTTCAGGGGACCCCTTCCCGGTCTCGCGCAGCGCTGACGGAATCTCGTCCCAGAAAAGGACGCCGACTCCTTCGTCGTTCGCCTTTATGAGTTTCTGCAAAGCGCCGCGCTCGATGACGCGGACGCAAGGCATCGCGATTGCCGCGTAAGAGCGGTCTTTCCAAATAAGCCTGCCGTCCTTGACGACAGATTCTTCAAGGATCTTTCTGTCGATGCAGTCGATGTCGATCTGCTCTTTCAGCAGCGCCCACATGGACTTGGCGAAGGCCGTGTCGATCTTCCTCATCTTCTCGGACTTGTCGATTGCTCTTTTTTCCGTCGAGGGGGTGTAGGCTGCCCACATGGCTGCCTCCGGATAGAAAACGGCCACGCGGCTGTCCCGCCTTCCCTGCCGCAGGAGCCACCCAGAGCGGGCCGTATACAGGTTGAACGCGCGGCACGTCTCGTCGTCGATCCCCGCCCAGGAATAGTAACTGGTAAAATCGTTGACGCCCATTGCCAGATGCCAGTTGACAGAATCGTAATAGTAGGATATCGGGGCTGTCTGGCCGCGTTCCCGGACGGAATGATCAGAGAATTCCGTGAAGACCTCATGCTCGCCGTTCAGATCGGCGAACGAGGCCAGGAACCTTGCGATCGGGATGAAATCCGTGTTCATCAGGATGTGCGTTTCGGTCTGCAGCTGGTCGATGCCCGGCCAGTCGAACCGGCGCGCCGAGCGGAAGAACGATCCGTAATTTACGATATGGGCCTGCAGCCTTTCCTCCTCCAGCATATGACCGGACGATTTCAGACCGTTCTTTCTGCACCAGTCCTGTATCGTGCCGAAATACCCGTTTGCCACCGTGTCGGCGATAAAATCCCAGAAGTCGCAGCGGCGCCTGATGACGTCCTTCCCTTTCCCGATGACGACCGCGACGCAGGCCTTGTAGAATTCATACCCGAACCGGGCCTCGAAATCTTCCGGATAGCTGTCCAGCCACGGAAGGATGGGAAACACCGCGTTCCGGATGTTCCAGGAGATCAGAGACGGCTCGTCCGTGAACATCGCGCAGACGCCTTTCCCGAACTCATCTCCTACTGCTTTTTTGTAGTTTTCGTGCGTGGACTCGATGAAATACCCGGTTGCGCGCTTGTCTGAAAGGCTGATGTAATTCCTTGGCTCGCTGTAGCTCTCCGTGGCGTGCGTCCCGTCGAAAAGTCGGCGGACGGACATCATGAATAGCCAGTACCGGCCTGCCGGAACGTTCAGATAAAGCACGTTATTATCGTTAAGGGAATCTGTCACGTCGATGGGCTCCGCGTCCTCTGGCGGCTCTCCGCCGTTCGGCGTGTTTGCGCTGCCGAGCGGGATCAGGACCGCTTTCCATAGCCTGTCCCCGGGAACGTCAGCCCGGTAATGAGACGGTCCGTTGATGACGCGCCAGTAATCGTAGCAGTAAAGGCCTTTTGCCACCGTTTCGGGATGGCTTTCGGTCACATACCCGCCGGCCGTCCCGGAAGGATAGCCGCTTTCGTCGTACAGCCATACCCGCATCCCGCGGCCGATATAGTTCCGGATGCCGCTGGCCGTTCTGTCCCATGCCGCGCCGTCATGCGGAAAATCCCATGAATAAGGCACGTTCCCGACGACGCCGGCGAAACCCCGCCTGTCGTACCATTCGGCAGTGGCCGGATCCACGATCCCGCCGTGAATGATCTGATAGACGCCGTACCTGCGGTCAGGCGCCGAAAACGTTTCCTGGAACTTATTATGCTCTTTCATAAAACGCTCCTTCGTTCTGTTCTACTTTGTGAGTGTGAGCGCCGAGAACACGACATATGCGTTTTTGCCCCCCTTGGGGACGATCTCGACAGTGTGGATGCCGCATTCGTCGAAATCGATGATCTCCGCCGCCTCGACGTAATTGCCCCAACCGCCCGTAAACGCGCAGTCGATCGTTTTGACCTTTTCGCCGTCGACAAGGATATCGAGTTTGCCGCCGTTTCTCGTCACCTTCCCGAACAATA
>JAFSSK010000170.1 GCA_017451045.1 Clostridia bacterium | reverse complement strand
TATGTGAGATACAAGGGGCAGACTTGCTTCATATACGGCAGAAGGACAAGCGGCTATTTCGATCTCCGTCATCTTGACGGGACGAAAGTGCACGCGAGTGCAAACTGGAAACAAATACAATTACTTGAACACTCAAAAACAATTTTAACAGAATGTATGATTCAAGAAGATACCGAACAAAGGAGGAGCAATTCCTCCCCAACCTACGCTGACACTTAGAGGTTGAGGTATCCTTGCTATATTTCGATGAAAAAGGGACTGGTTTGCATCATCTTGGTGGCGGTAGCGCTGTTTTCACTGGCTGGCTGCGCCGCCACGACACGTTCCTCTGATCATCTGGAGGATTATGTTTTCACTGTACAGTATCATGATCAATTCAACATTCTCCAGCTAACGGATATTCACTGGAATGTGAACACATCCACAAAATCTTCCATGGACTATCTTGACAAGCTGCTGAAAGAAGTCAATGATCATATCGTTGCAACGCAGGGGGCATCAGCCAAGATCGACCTTATTGAGCTGACAGGCGATATGTTCATGCTCGCCAACAGCTATCATCTTTCGACATTCATCAACTATTTCGAAGAGAAGGCTGAAGAATACGGCTTTTTGTACGCGCCCGTGTGGGGCAACCATGACCGGCACAGCCTGTACAATCCGAATGAGCTGGCAAACAGGTTCAAGAACGCACCGCACTGCATCTATTATGAACCGTCCGACGATCTGTACGGAAGAAGCAATTACATCATCAACCTTACAGAAGACGGAACTAAGAATTCCGCTGTGGCCTGGATGATCGTGCATCTTGATTCCGGCGCCGCATTTTCAGAGACGGAACTGTCTGTTTCCAGAGATTACGACGATATCCGTCCCGAGCAGACCGACTGGTTCATCAAAGAGCACGCACTGGCCGGGGAAGACGTTCCCGCGATCGCCTACTATCATATCCCCCAGGATGAAAACGAGAAGGCCTGGAAAGCCGTGACCGAGAACGGCGCGGACATGAAAAACAAGTTCTTCAAATTGGAAGGATTTGCTGACAACGGGAATGAAGAATACGCGAGCGATTTCATAGACAGGGCAAAGGGCCACAACCTGAAAGCGGCATTCATGGGCCATGCGCATAATGTCGACTGGACCGTTGAATACGAAGGCGTGGTCATAGGCCTTGGCGTCAAGACGGGCGACGAGCTGTATTTCGCCCACATCGACGTGAACTCGGACGACCAGTGGATGAAGGCCGGTCTCGACTCTGTCGGGATCACAGAGAACTTTGACCTGATCGGCGCGTCCCTCGTGACGCTGACGAGCCGTGACGGATCTTTCGAACTCGAGCACCTTTACTTCAACGAAAGGGAAAACGGAAACTTTGCCGTTTGGGTTAAATGGTGATGAAAAAGATGTTTGACCGTAACGATTATGTCCTTTCGAATCTTGATAATGGACAGAAGAAACAGTCTCTTGTCGTGATCCTTTGCGTCGGACTGTTCTTTATCCTGTCCGCATTCACGTTCATGAACTTCCTCTACTGCCTGTCGGACTGCATCGGCTCGATCGTCTGCTCGTCTGTAGACGTGGCTCTGCGCGATGCTCTGCGCTCGGTTCCGATCTTCCTTTCGTTCTTCATGTCGCTGAGCGGCCTGATGGTCGCGCATACGTTTTACCGGAACGAATCGCCGGAGATCCTGCGTAAAAGAGCGAAGAAGCATTCGATGATCGGCGCCGTGATCGGCGTTATCGTCATCGTATACGTGATCGCGATGCTGATCGCAGGGAAGTACCTGTCGCTTGTGGAGGGCGCTCCGTCGGCGCTTTATCCGCTGGACGCCTTGCTTTACGCGCTGTTCTACGTCGCTTTCGGCGTTTTCATCTGGATCTATTTCAAGAAGACCGAAAACGGCCAGGGCTATGCAGGTCCCTCCAGGCCTCCAGTCTGGACGAAAGGGAAAGGGATCAGGAATTTCTTCAAAACGTTCTGGATGCTCATCGGGCTCTACGGGTTCTGCGGCTTCTTTTACAGCCTG
>JAFSSK010000169.1 GCA_017451045.1 Clostridia bacterium | reverse complement strand
TGTATTCCGTGTTGCTGTGAAGGGGAAGTCCTTTTGAAAACTGAATCCTTTCCATTGCTAATCCTTTTCGATAGATATTCCGCTTACAGAAGGTAGTCTTTGACTTTCAGCGGTCCCATGGCGGGAAGATACCTGTTGTCCGAATCCCAGACGGTGCAGGAACAGTTGTTCCCGATGCCGTACCAGACGCTCACCTCCATCAGCTCGTCCAGAGACATCTCGTGGTGGATGCGGACGAAGTCCTTCGCCGGTTCCACGTTCTGGATGTGCTTATACGGGAAGAACCAGGATTTTTCATCTTTGCACTGCAGTGAAAACCCCTTTGGGATCCCGTTCGATCTGAGTTCGCCCGATACGTTTTCGTAGCACACGTCAAGGTCGTAGCGGAACGGAACGTGTATGTTCTTAGACAGGCGGAATCCTTTGAATCGGATGGACGGCATGCCGCCGTACCCGCACAGGTATGCCATGGATACGGCCGCCGATCTTCCGATATCATACTGAGAGTCGCTGTCTTTGTGGATCAGGTCCGAAAGATTTGCGTTGATCGTGGAAACGGTATCGCAGTCTTTGATGATCGAAGGAAGGAGCCGCTGTTTTTCCCGGATCGCGCTCCAGCAGATATTGCCCTGCTCGTCCTCGTTCCAGAGTTCGTTCACGGCTATCTGGTTGCAGACGATGGCCAGATCCCCCTTGTTTTCGGCGCGTACTGCCGCGGCAAGTCTGCACATGCGCTCGTCAAACGCCCTGACGCCGTCCGGACTGCATTCGGACTCGCCCTGATCCCAATAAAGACCTCTGGCGTTGCCTCCGCAGGCGCGCAGGCGTCTTATCATGGAAGTATAATAGTTTTCCTGTTTTGAGGCGCAGTCCCATCCGTCCAATCCCGAGCCGCCGATGCCGCAGGGAATGACACCCTGCGGAACGCCTGTGATGTCATGCATTTTCTGTGCAAAGGCAAACCCGGGCCCTACGCCCGTGTATTCCGCATAGGGATAGGTCTCCTCGTCTCCGTCTTTTTGGATATAATCTTTCCAGCTTGATTTCCGGTAATAATCCTTCCATGCGTCCGCAATGAACGCGTCTTTGCTCTTCCAGAGCCGGTGCAGCAGAGGAACGGCCGGGTGCCACTCGTCTCCCATGAAGAATGCGCGGACAAGGGGGTTCGGGTGATCGCGCCAGTATATGTCTCTTTCTGTGACTGTGCCGGCGCCCTCCATGTTGGACTGACCGCCCAGCAGCCACAGATCCCCGACGTAGAGATCCGTGAAGGCGATACTATCGGAACCGGAAGAAATGGTAAGGGTGTACGGCCCGCCCGTCGGGATGCCGGTCAGTCTCCACGAGGAATCTGCTTTTTGCAACGTGCCGGCGGATACGGTCAAATCGTCTGTTCCGTCATGTTGGAAATATATATCGCAAGTCCCGTCCTTGCCGCGCTGGAGGACAGCGCCGTCCGTAATGCCTTGAATGATCATTTTCGCGCGAGGCAGACGTATCTGCCTCTCTCCTCTCCGCAGTTTTTCCTAATATTCATTATACTATATTTTCTTACGTATTTCTACTGATTGTTTCATGCCGAAAGGCAGGTTCATTATTGATGGAACAGTTTTCAAAGGCAGAAAACCCCCATAGCTGCAGACTTGAATTCAAGTATCTACGCTATGGGGATTATGCTATTTGGAGGCGAATCCCGCTTTCTGGAAGGCGGCTCCGACGAAGCCCATGAACAGCGGGTGCGGTTTGTTCGGGCGGGATTTGAATTCGGGATGGTACTGTACGCCTACATGGAAGGACCTTTCGGTCAGTTCTACGGTTTCAACGAGCGTTCCGTCCGGCGAAATGCCGCTGAGAGTCAGCCCGGCTTTCTCCATTGCTTCGCGGTAGTCGTTGTTGAATTCGTAGCGGTGGCGGTGACGCTCGCTGATCTCGCTCCTGCCGTAGCAGCGTTCCATAGTCGTCCCGGCTTTGATGACGCAGGGATAGGCGCCAAGACGCAGCGTGCCTCCTTTATCGATCTCGTCGCTCTGCCCGGGCATGAAGTCGATGACCTTCTGTGCACAGCTCTCGTCGAATTCGCCTGAGTTAGCGTCGGTAATGCCGAGGACGTTCCGTGCATATTCGATGACGGCGATCTGCATGCCGAGGCAGATGCCGAAATAGGGGATTTTGTTCTCTCTTGCGTAGCGCGCGGCGGAAATCATCCCTTCGATGCCGCGGCTGCCGAACCCGCCCGGAACGATGATGCCGTGCAGTTCGCCGAGCAATTTGGCGGCGTTTTCATCTGTGATGGTCTCAGAGTCGATCCAGTGGATTTTGATATGCGTATTGTGGAAATACCCCGCGTGCCTGAGCGCTTCAGCGACAGAAAGGTAGGCGTCGTGAAGAGCCACGTATTTGCCGATCAGACCGATATGAGTGGTATAGGGACGGGACTTGATGCGATCAACCATTGCAGACCAGTCCGCAAGATCCGGCTCAGGCGCGTCGATGCCGAGCTCACGGCAAACGACTTCGGAGAAATGCGATTTTTCCAGCATGAGGGGTGCTTCATAAAGGTTCGGCAGGGTGATGTTCTCGATCACGCAATCCTTCTTGACGTTGCAGAAGAGGGAAATCTTGTCAAAGATGGATGGCTCAAGCGGCTCGTCGCAGCGCAGGATGATGATGTTGGGGTTGACGCCCATGCCCTGCAGCTCCTTGACCGAGTGCTGGGTCGGTTTTGTCTTATGCTCCTCCGAACCGTGCAGGTACGGTACTAGGGTGACATGGATGAACAGACTGTTCTCACGCCCGACTTCCAGAGAGACCTGCCTTGCCGCCTCGATGAAAGGCTGCGATTCGATGTCTCCGATGGTGCCTCCGATCTCGGTGATGACCACGTCCGCATCGGAGTGTTTGCCGACGTTATAGACGAATTCCTTGATCTCGTTGGTGATGTGCGGGATGACCTGGACCGTTGAGCCGAGATATTCGCCGCGGCGCTCCTTGTTCAATACGTGCCAGTATACCTTTCCTGTCGTGAGATTGGAATACTTGTTCAGGTTCTCATCGATGAACCGTTCGTAATGGCCGAGGTCCAGATCCGTTTCGGCTCCGTCTTCTGTGACGTAGACCTCGCCGTGCTGGTAGGGACTCATCGTGCCCGGGTCCACATTGATGTACGGATCCAGCTTCTGCGCGGCAACCTTCAGTCCGCGCGCTTTCAGGAGTCTGCCGAGGGAAGCGGCCGTAATGCCTTTGCCAAGCCCGGAAACAACGCCTCCTGTCACGAAAATGTACTTTGTCATCTGTCCGTCCTCCTGTTTCGATTTCGGTCACGTTCCGCTTGCGCCGTAATTGGACAGCACCCGTGCGGACGGATCGTTCACGTCGCATCCGCGCCAGGATCTGTTAGGCATCCAGAAACCGGCTATCATCTCGGCCTGACCGGGATAGTGTTTTTCAAATATTTCACGGTATAGCAGTGATTCTTTGGTGAAAGGCTGCGCGTGCGCGTAGCGCTTCCGCTTTTCTTCAAATTCAGAATCAGTGTATTTCGTCTCAGCATACGATTTCAGATCGTCCACCATCGAATGGCCGACCGCGTCTGAAAACGCGGCTTTCTCACGCCAGAGGATGCTGTCCGGCAAATACCCCAGTCCCTCGAATGCGTGACGGAGCAGGTATTTGCCCATGCCGTATCTGTTGAGTTTCATTTCGGGGTCGATGCTCATGACGTACCGGACGAAGTCAAGATCTCCGAACGGAACGCGCGCTTCGAGCGAGTTGACGGAGATGCACCTGTCCGCACGCAGGACGTCGTACATATGGATCTCGCGGATCCGTTTCTCGGCTTCTTCCTGGAAAGCTTTGGCATCCGGCGCGAAGTCCGTGTATTTGTATCCGAACAATTCGTCCGAGATCTCTCCGGTCAGGATGACCCGGATGTCTGTCTGCTCGTGGATGGCCTTGCAGACCAGATACATGCCCATGCTGGCCCGGACCGTCGTGATATCGTATGTGCCGAGCAGTTCGATGACGCGCTCAAGGGATGAAATCACCTGCTGCGGGGTCATGAAGACCTCGGTGTGGTCTGCGCCGATAAAATCGGCCACCTGCCTTGCGTATTTCAGATCGATCGCGTCTTCGCTCATGCCGATGGCGAACGTCCTGATCGGCTCCTTGCTTTCTCTTGCGGCGATCGCGCAGACAAGGGAAGAATCAAGGCCACCTGAAAGCAGGAATCCGACTTTCGCGTCTGACACCAGACGTTTCCTGACGCCTTCGATCAGTTTGGAACGGATGTTCCCGCAGACAGTCTCTAGACTGTCCTTTATGACAGCCGCTGGTCTTGACGGATCGGCGTATCGGATAAACTTTCCTTTCTTGTAATAGCACCCGGGCGGGAATGGCATGATCCTTTCAGCCAGCCCGAGAATGTTCTTCGGCTCGCTGGCGAACAGGACGGTCCCGGATCGGTCATAGCCGTAATAAAGCGGTCTTATGCCGACTGGATCGCGCGCGGCGATGTACTCGCCCGAATCTCCGTCGTAGATGATGCAGGCGAACTCCGCGTCCAGCATGGCGAACATGTCCGTCCCGTACTCGCGGTACATCGGCAGAAGGATCTCGCAGTCGCTGTCGCTTGCGAAGACGTATCCTTTTTTGACAAGATCGTCCCGGACCTTCCGGAATCCGTATAATTCTCCGTTGCAGACGGCATAACTGCGTCCCAGCGAAAACGGCTGCATCCCGGAAGGGGTCAGCCCCATGATGGACAGCCTGAGAAACCCAAGCAGTCCCTTGCCGGTGTCAACGACCCGGCAGTCGTCCGGCCCGCGGGAAGCGGTCCTGGCAAGTCCTTCCAGGAAAGCCTGCCTGTCTGCGCCGCTGCCGCAATAGCCCATAACCGTACACATATCGGTAACCTCCAGTGGTAGATCAGCATACAATAGGGCAAGTGCTGTGCTCGCGGTGCCACCTATTTTTTGTCTTTTGCCTTTCGGGCATGCTGCCGTCTGACGCGCGGCTTTCGGCGCACCTACCGGGAAGTGGTTCCTTTCGGTTTGCAGCTCGGAAAGTGTTGTTCGTGCAGGCCCGCCGTACGGCTCTCACCGTCCCGTACTCGCTGCCGGCGGGTTTGCTGCATTACTTCTCTCTCCTCAAATGCTTTTAATTATTCGACGTCTTGTAAGGCGTCATAGCCTTCCTCGCCGGTACGTACCTTGATGACGTTCTCCACATCGTAGACGAAGATCTTTCCGTCGCCGATATGGCCGGTATAGAGGGCTTTCTTGGCAGTTTCAATGACGTCTCTGACGGGAATGGCCGATACGACGATATCGACCTGGACCTTGGGACGCAGGTCTGTCTCGACCGCGACGCCGCGGTAAAACTCCGTGTGTCCCTTATGCATGCCGTAGCCCATCACGTGGGAAACGGTCATGCCTGTGATGCCCAGTTTAGACATGGCATCCTTCAGGGCATACAGTTTTTCCTCTTTGAAAACGATCTCGACTTTCGTGAACTTGTGATCCTTCGAGAAGGAAGGCTCACGCTGTACCGTCACCGCTTCGGCGACGGGCGTCGTCCCCGTCACGGCCACGATCTGGTCGCCGGTGCCGAACTCGGCGTATTTGTCCACGGCGGGCATGAAGTCCGCATAGGCGCTGGGAAGTCCGTGCTCGCTGACGTCAAGACCGGACAGCTCGTCCGCGGGATCCGCGCGCAGGAATTTGAGCTTGCGCAGCAAAAGGAAGAAGGACAGCATCGTGACTGCCGCCCAGGCGGCGACGCTTGCAAATCCGATCAGCTGCAGTCCGAGCTGACGGAAATCGCCCGTATAGAACAGCCCGCGCAGTCCTGCCGGCGCATCGGGATTCGCCAGAAGCCCGACTGCGATCGTTCCCCAGATGCCGTTCGCGCAGTGAACGCCGACAGCACCCACGGGGTCGTCGATATGGATCTTCAGGTCGAGCACTTCGACGACGATGACGATCAGGATTCCCGAAACGAGGCCGACCACGGCCGAACCGAGCGCGTCATATGCGTCGCAGCCTGCCGTAACAGCCACAAGGCCTGCAAGAGATGCGTTGAGGCACATGGAAACATCCGGCTTGCCGTTTTTGATCCAGGTGAACACCAGGGTCGTACAGGTCGCAACGGAAGGCGCGATCGTCGTGGTAAGAAAGATGGAGGCCAGTTCCGCGGGACTGGTGGCCGCTGCTCCGTTGAAGCCGTACCAGCCGAGCCACAGGATGAAAACGCCGAGGGCTCCGAGTGGAACGGAATGCCCGGGGATCGCGTTGACCTTGATGACTTTTCCCTTGCTGTCCCTGACGTATTTGCCGATTCTAGGTCCTAGGACCGCGGCGCCGATCAGGGCGGCGATCCCGCCGACCATGTGGATGGCGCAGGAGCCTGCGTAGTCGTGAAAACCGATCCCCGCAAGCCAGCCGCCTCCCCAGATCCAGTGGGCCTCGACCGGATAGATGACGAGGCTGATGACGCCTGAGTAGACGCAGTAGGCCGAAAACTTCGTCCGTTCCGCCATCGCGCCGGACACGATCGTCGCGGTGGTGGCGCAGAAAACAAGATTGAATACGAAATAGCTGGCGTCCGTGAACCCGTCGGCTGGGGACGCGATGAATTCCTTGAAATGGGTGAACAGATCAAGGTTCGGGATGCCGACCAGTCCGAACAGGGCGTCCTCGCCCATCATCAGGCTGTATCCCAAAAGGGAGAACACCACCGTCCCGATGCAGAAGTCCATCAGGTTTTTCATGATGATGTTCCCGGCGTTCTTCGCTCTGGTAAAACCTGTTTCCACCATCGCAAACCCGGCCTGCATCCAGAACACCAGCGCAGCGCCTATCAAAAACCAAAACTCAACAGTCATAGTGCAAAACTCATTTCTTTACTTCACGCCGAACAGAAGATCCGCATAGGTCGGGAACGGCCAGTAGCGTTTGGCCGTCAGCAGTTCGGCTTTGTCGCAGGGAACTCTCAGCTCGCTCATGGCGGGGAGCAGTCTGTCCCTGATGATCTCAGATTCTTTCACGATATCGTCCGCATCCCGGACCTTGAGCAGAACGTCTTCCAGTTCCGCCGTCTTCAGGGTGATCTCGTCAATCAGAGCGGACAGCTTTCCGACAAGACCGGTTTCGTATGCGCAGGACAGCTCCGGAACGACCGCCCGTTTGGCGACTGCCGCGCCGGCCAGATCCGCGGCGTATGACTCGATCGCCGGAACGATCTGGGTCTTTGCCATATCGGACATGGTGTTCGCTTCGATGATGACGGTCTTGCAGTAGTTTTCCAGCATGATGTCCCGTCTGGACTTCAGCTCGTCTTCCGTGAACACGCCGAGGGACGTCAGCATGGCGACGTTCTTGCGGTCCAGCAGGTGCGGCATGCAGTCCGCTGTCGTCCTGTAGTTCAGAAGCCCTCGCTTTTCCGTGGCTTCCTTGATCCAGGCGTCGTCGTAGCCGTTGCCGTTGAATATGATCCGTTTGTGATCCTTGATCGTCTTCTTGATCAGGCCGTGCAGAGCC
>JAFSSK010000168.1 GCA_017451045.1 Clostridia bacterium | reverse complement strand
CTTTGATGTCATGGATCACGAGGGACGGCATGCGAACACGAGAGCCTATTTTACAGACGAGTTTTGAAATCCTGAAGATAATTGACGTATGTTGAACACGCGTATACAAACAAAAGCAGATGGCGTACCGGTGTTCCGGTTACCATCTGCTTTATTTGGTTAAATAAGTAATAATTTGCCGTTATCGGAAAATTAAAATAATATTTCTGAATCAAAGCAAATCAACCCGCTGTCTTCGCCCCGCAGCCAGAAGCCGGTCTTTTCGGCATTTTCCGCCCGCGAGATCATGATCGTATGTCCGATCGCGCTCTCGTTCCGGAAGGAAATCGTCATCCGGCTGATCTGCCTTTCTGTATCTGGAAGGAAGTCCGTCAGCATATCCGGGTATCTCGTATTGTTCATATGCATGTTGTAATCGCATTCGGATCTGTATATCTGCCGCTGTCCTACCGGTTCATAAGCCTCTTTCGGGATCTTAATCCTGTGATCGATCAGTTCTGCCAGCGGCTCGTCGGATTCGACCGGATAGGAAAACTCGTCCCCCTTGACGAATGACCGGTCCGCAAGTCTTACCAGCGCCCAAACAGACCCCGCCTCGGCAACTGTTTCCTTGTCCGCTGTCAGAAGGCGGTAGCATCTGGGAAAAGTGACCCCATGCGTGGGACAGATCCACGTCTGCGCGATGACAGGCCGGTATGCGGCAAGAGTCCTGTAGAATCTTATGGTTATTCTGCTCAGGATGAAGGCGAACCCCCGCTCGTCACGTAGCCTGTCGAGCGACAGACCGTGGCGTTCGAGCTGCAGATTGGCCGTTTCCTGAAAATAGGTGAGGATCGCACCCGGGCGGACGCATCTGTCAAGGCCTGTGTCGTGCCATCTGGTGATAAATCTTTCTTCGTAAATCATACTGTCAGTAAATTGCGGGAATGCCGTTGGAGCATTCCCGCATCATTGTCAAATTAAAGTGTATTGGCGGAGCCGAGCACGTTGCTGATCTTGTGCGCGACCATCTTCTTGACTTCTGCGCGGGCGACTTTAAGGTATTCGCGCGGATCGAAGACGGCCGGGTTCTCAGTCAGCACGCGGCGGATGCCTGCTGTCATGGCAAGTCTGATATCCGAGTCGATATTGATCTTGCAGACGGCCATGCCTGCCGCTTTGCGGAGCTGTTCTTCCGGGATGCCGACTGCGTCCGGGAGTTTGCCGCCGAGAGAGTTGATCTCTTTGACGTATTCCTGCGGGACGGAAGACGCGCCGTGAAGGACGATCGGGAATCCGGGAAGCCTCTTCTCAACTTCTTCCAGGATATCGAAACGGAGCGGAGGCGGTACCAGGATGCCTTCTGCGTTTCTGGTGCACTGCTCGGGCGTGAACTTGTATGCGCCGTGGGAGGTTCCGATGGCGATCGCCAGGGAATCGACGCCGGTCTTGGTCACGAAGTCTTCGACTTCTTCGGGTCTTGTATAGGAAGAATCGGCAGCGGATACTTTCACTTCGTCCTCAACGCCCGCCAGCCGGCCCAGTTCGCCTTCCACGACCACGCCGTGCGCGTGCGCGTAGTCGACGACCTTTTTCGTCAGGGCAACGTTTTCATCATATGAGAAGTGGGAGCCGTCGATCATAACGGAGGAGAAACCGCCGTCGATGCAGGACTTGCAGATCTCGAAATCCGCGCCGTGGTCCAGGTGGAGCGCAAGGTCGATGCCGCTGTCCTCGATGGCGGCTTTCGCCAGCGCCATCAGGTATCCGTGCTTGGCGTACTTGCGGGCGCCTGCAGAGACCTGAAGGATGACGGGGGAGCGGAGTTCGCCGGCAGCTTCCGTGATAGCCTGGATGATCTCCATGTTGTTGATGTTGAAAGCACCGATGGCGTAGCCGCCCTTGTATGCTTTTCTGAACATTTCCTTTGTGGTAACGAGTGCCATAGTTTTATCTCCTGTCTTGGTTCGATTTGACGAATGATATTGTAGCAAATTACGGGGAAAAAATCAAGTGATTTGAAAAAGAAGCAAGGTGCGTCAGGCCTCTAAAACCGCATCTTCCTGCACGGTAACGTTTGTGCTGTCGGAGCAGATGATCTTCATGACGCCGCTTGAGCGGTTGTTCACGAACGTAAACCCGTCCACGTGGCTGAACCTCGCCGCTGTCCCTTCGTCAAAGAAGCAGTTTTCGATCCTGATGTTCCGGTGGTAGTAATTCTCTTTTTCGGTGAATGAGACGTCGCTGTGCCAGTTGATCCTGGGCCCGTATCCGGCATTGCGGAAAACGCAGTTCTCGATGAGTACGTCCTGTACGGGGGATGATTCGTACCAGTATACGGTGTCTCCCGTGAACAGAAGGGAGGTTTCCTTGTTGCCGAATTCGCAGTTCCGCAAAACGGTCTTTGCACGGCTCTGCAGGCGCATGGTGCCTCTGAAAAGCCCGAATTTGCAGTTCTCGATCAATATCTCGGGCTGCGCGCTCAGGTTTTCAACGATGTCGCCGGGCATCACGCCGCCGGCCGGTCTGTCCAGCACGAGCAGATGCGTGCCGGCCGTTTTGTCGTCAATGATCTTTTCGATCCTGAAACTGCCGCGCTTTTCCTGGGTGTTTCCTTTGTAGACCGCGATCGTCTGTCCTTCGCAGAACTGCCTGAGATCGAAAGAGAGCCCGTGGGCCTTGCTCACGCAGACAAGATCCCTGCCTTCGGCGCGCGCGACGCACAGGTAGTTGTTGTGTACGTTGACGGTGTCGTCAAGCAGGCCGTCCATGTAGCTGTCCTTAAGGACGAACCTGCCGGAGCAGTTGTACATGTGGATGGCGTCCGCGTTGCAGGTCACAAGTCTTCCGTTCCCCTCGAAATCCATATACATATTGTAGCGGCTGACGAAGATATCCTCGCTTCTCATGCAGACGATGCCCATGGCGGCGCCGTGGATCAGCGTGAGACCGTCGACGGACACGTTTCTGCACCCGCAGATGAGGATGGTGTTCTTGTCTCTGGGCTCATGCGTGAACACCAGGCTGTTCTTCCCGTCGTTGTAATCCCAGGAATCCGGGATGTTTCCTCTGATCCTGAGCACGCGGCCGGGAAGATCCTCCACGGAAAGCCGGTTGACGGGCAGCGGCGGGTGTTCTTCCGTATGGATGACGTCTCCGAACAGTCCGAGTATGATGTCGTATCCCTTTTCCTGCGTTCTGTCGATCATCCATAGAAGGCAGTCCCCGGTGTCAAGTTTCTTTTCCCAGCTGTCGCTGTTTACGTACAGGTAACCGTCTTTT
>JAFSSK010000167.1 GCA_017451045.1 Clostridia bacterium | reverse complement strand
TCCCCAATGTTATCCCGGCTTGTCATGTCCTGCACACTGTCCCTTTCCCGTCAGGACTGTTTAATGCAGGACCACAGAGCTGCGGATTAGGACGAACGTCCGCAGGTGTGATGACCGGGATAACGTAGCCTGCTTCCGCAGGCTGAGGGTAGTCAGCTTCGGCTTACAGAAAACACAGTTGGACTGTATTCCCGCAAGCCCCCGCTTCAAGGCTCTTCAGAGCCTAAGCGGTGGGTAGTTGACATCTGTTTCTCAACTTCCTCTACCGTCTGGCTGACGGATTTCGATCCTCTGATCACGACATCGGCGATGCTTTCGTAAAGGCCGTGCCGTTCGTTATAGCGTTTTTCAAGATCCTCTCTGTTTTTGGAAAGCGGTCTGTCCGCGGTTGGAACGATGTCTTCTATCGGTCTGTCCAGAAACACGAACAGTCCGTTGTGGGCCAGTGCCTCACGGTTCTCATTGCGCAGCACGGCGCCGCCGCCCGTCGCGATGACGGTGGACGACGAAGGAGCCAGCATTCGAATAACTTCGCTTTCGCAGTCCCTGAAATAGTTCTCCCCGTACCGGGAGAATATCTCCGGTATCGGGATGTTTTCTCCTGCAACGATGAGTTCGTCCGTGTCGGCGAAACCGAAGCCCAGTTTTTGGGCCAGCATCTTCCCCACCGTGCTTTTCCCGCTGCCGGGCATGCCGATCAGAACGATGTTCCTCTTTCCTGCAAGGACCTTTTTGTAGACTTGCTCGGCAAGATCCTGTTCGTATATTTTCGAAAAGAACAACTCGGACGCTCTCACGGCCTGGGACACGAGCATATAAAGACCGCCGGTGGCATTGATCCCGCGGCTCAGAGCGTCCATGACGAGAACCGACTGCAGCGGGTTGTATACGGCGTCCAGAAGGCCTTCCACCGAAGGAAGTCTTTCCAAATCGATCGGTTGCTGCCAGATATCCGGGAACATGCCGCACGGCGTCGTGTTGATGACGATCTGAACGTCCGCATGCGCCGAATACAGCTGGTCGTAGCTGACGGCTCCCTTGCGGCCGCTTCTGCTGACGCGGACGACCGCTGACGCCCCGCAGGACTTTGCCACGTGGCAGGCGGTTTCACTAGTTCCGCCAGTCCCTAATACGGCGACTTTTTTGCCCGCAAGGCTGATTCCCTGCCTGTGAAGGAGCGCGTTCATTCCGTAAAAGTCCGTATTGTACCCGTACAGTTTCCCTTCTTTGTTGACGATCGTGTTCACGGCGCCGATGGCATTGGCGTCAGGATCGACGAAGTCCAGGTACGGGATGACCGTTTCCTTGTACGGGATCGTGACGTTGATGCCCTCAAAACGCCTTTGTCTCAAAAAAGACGGGACGTCTTTAGGCGCAAGTTCCTCGATCGCATAGTCGTAAGGCCCTATATGGGCGTGTATTTCTTTTGAAAAGCTGTGACCGAGATGCTCTCCGATACAGCCGTATGTTGTGATCTTCCCCATTTTTACTGTGCCAGCCAGTCTGTGCCGAATCTCTGGCAAAGAAGATCCGCTGCGACAAGTCCCGCTACGGAATCGATCACGGGACAGGCCCTTGCTGCGATGCAGGGATCATGCCTGCCATCTGCTGAAAGGACAGTATTCTCTCCGGTCTTTGGAACGATCGTCTGCTGCTCCACCCCGACCGTCGGCGTCGGGCGGACAGCTGTCTTGAAGATAACGGGACAGCCGTTGGTGATCCCGCCGTTGATGCCGCCCTGATGGTTGCTCAGATGGACGACCTTGCCGTTTTCGTATCGCAGGCAGTCGTTCACCTCGGATCCTTTCCTGTCTGCCATGGAGAAGCCGTCTCCGAAAGAAACGCCCTTCACGGCGGGAATGCCGAACAGTGTGGCGGAAAGCTGGCTTTCGACGCCGCCGAACCAGGGCTCTCCAAGGCCGGCGGGAAGCCCGGCTATCGCTGTTTCCAGAACGCCGCCGACGCTGTCTTTTTCTGCTTTCGCCTTTGCGATCGCCTCTTTCATCCTCTCGCCGCAGGATGCTTCCAGAACGGGATACTCCGCCGCTTCGAGAAGTGCAATATCAGTTTCGGAATCCCCGAACTGTCTGTCTTCAATGCCTGCGAGACGCAGAATATGCGTGCCGACTAGGATGCCCTTGGCCTTGAGCGCATCGAGCACGATCGCGCCCGCGGCAACGATCGGAGCCGTCAGTCTGCCGCTGAAATGACCCCCGCCGGACGGATCGTTGAAACCGCGGTATTTGACGTATCCCGTATAGTCCGCGTGTCCCGGTCTTGCAGCGCCGTGGAATCTGTCATAGTCTTCTTTCTTTGTATCGCTGTTTGGGATAAGGATCGCCAGAGGCGTTCCTTCCGTAAATCCGTCCTTGACGCCCGAGACGATCCTGAACGGATCCTTCTCGCGTCTTTGCGTGTCAAGATCACTGTTCGGGCGGCGGCGCGCAAGAAGTCTTTCGATCGATTCCTCGTCAACGCGAAGTCCCGGCGTCAGACCGTCTATGACGCAACCGATCTCAGGGCCGTGGCTCTCGCCGAACAGCGTGAGCGTTATACTTGTACCGAATGTGTTTTTCATCATTTCACCTCGAAATAGAGAAGCTTCTCTGCTAGTTCGTCCGGCGTCATTTTTAAAAAGCGGTAGGTCCCCGGCTCGTCACACAAAACCGTTACGATGCCGTCTGCAGTTCCCTTTTTGTCATGAACCAATGCCTCCATGATCCTGTCATGCGGCAGCGAGATGGATACGGGAAGCCCGTATTTTCCCATCACGGCAAGCAGACGCTTCCTGACATTTTCGGAAGACATCGGGAGCATCCCGAGGCCCACGCATTCGCCGTGGAGCAGTTTCCCTTGCGCCGCGTATTCGATGCCGTGTCCCAGCGTATGCCCGAAATTCAGGACTCTGCGAAGTCCGCTTTCCCGTTCGTCCGCCGCAACGATCCTCGTTTTGATTGTCAGCGCGCCGGCGATAAAAACCTCGACGCTGTCCCGAAATTCCTCTTTTTCGATCTTTTTGAACAGTCCTTCGTCCAGCGTCAGCGCCATCTTGACGATCTCGGCCATGCCAGACGCGATCTGCCTTTGCTCAAGCGTGCATAGGACGTCCGGATCGATCAGTACGCGCTTCGGCTGATAGAAAGCGCCGATCGCGTTTTTCACGCCGTCAAGGTCGACAGCCGTTTTGCCGCCGACGGAAGAATCCACCTGCGACAGAAGCGTCGTCGGGATGTTGTAGAACGCGATGCCGCGCATGTACGTCGCAGCGGCAAATCCCGCCAGATCCCCGACGACTCCTCCGCCGAGCGCGATCACGGCGTCTGTCCTGTCCATTCCTCCGTCGAGCATCGCTCTGACAAGGCGGAGATATTCCGCAGGATTCTTGCTTTTCTCCCCTTGCGGCAGGACGAACAGCAGCGGTTTTTCGAACTGCTTTTTCAGCAAGGTCACATACTGCTTCGGGACGCCGTCGTCCGTGACGATCATGACTTTCCCCCGGCAGGACAGAAGTTCGCCTGCTCTTTTCAAAAGGCCCCGTTCGACATGGATCTCATACGCATTTTGTAAAAGATTGACTGATAGTACCATCGTTCATTCCTTTGTCAGTGTCGTTTCGCCTGCAAACCTACCGACCACTTTCAGCCGGTTGCAGTGCTGACGGAGTTCTTCAAGCATCTTTATGCCACTCTCCGATCTGTCGTCTCCTTCCGCCTCGACGTAAAAGTAGTACTGCCAGGCGGCTGTCTTGACGGGACGGCTTCGCAGCGCTTTCATGTTGAAACCGTATTTGGAAATCACGTGCAAAGCGTCAGACAGGGCGCCTGCCACATGGTTGACGGTGAACAGCAAAAGGAAATTCTGGTTGTGCGCGTCGTCGTTCAGCGCGGAACGCGAGAACACGGCGAATCTCGTAGTATTGCCTGCGCTCTCGTTGATATCGTGATCCAGCACGCAAAGGCCGTACAGTCTGGCGGTCTCCGCGCTCGCGATGGCCGCAAGGGACGGATCTTTCGTCTGCGCCACCTGCTGGGCCGCGATGGCCGTGTTTGCCGACTGCATCTGCGCAAAACAGTGTTCCGCTATGTATTTCGCACACTGCGCCAGCGCCTGCGGATGGCTGACGACTGTCTTTACGTCCTCGATCCGCGCGCCCGGAAGCGCCAGTAGATTCTGGCTGATGAGAAGATCGTATACGCCGTTGACGTGAAGAGAGCCTTCGAACATAAGGTCCGTGACCTGTCCGACTTCCCCGGCATAGCTGTTTTCGATCGGAAGGACGGCCACGTCGCACTCGCCGTCCGAAACAGCGCTGTAGGCGGCCGAGAAGGACGGATAGCTGAACAGCTGCCCCGACGGGAAGATCTTGGACGCGGCGATCTGCGCGAAGGCGCCCTCAACGCCCGAATAGGCGATGCGGAGACCTTCCATGAGCTCCCGCTGATACTTTTTGGAAAGATCCATCAGCGATGAAAGGAAATTCGTATAGTACGCGCGGATCTGCGCAGATGATACGTACGAGCCGTTCCGCTCGATGACTGCCGCCTCCCGCGCGCCGTCGAATACGGGAAGACCGTGCTCCGCCTTATAGGCCGCCACATCCTTTGCCGCCTGCATTCTCTTTTCGAACAGCGCCGCCATCTCTTTGTCGATGGCGTCGATCCGTTCCCTTATTTCTTCCAAGTTTTCCATAATCGTCTCCGTCTGTAAAAATGAACCGCTGCCCTGGAAATGAAAGCCAAAAGCAGCGGTGGATGATATACAAAAGTCCCGTCAGTGAGAGGAGCTCAATGTAACAGATGCATCCATCGCGCAATCAAAATAGTAAAAATAAAATACGCCGTATGCTCTCATCCTACTGGCTCCTTCCCGGTTTTTTGAAATTATACAACATAAATATATATTTGTCAATCTTTTCTTTTCGGGCGCGGGCGTTGCAAAACGCCGGCAAGTGTTGTATAATGCTAAAAAAGGACGGAGGTCAGAGACTATGTTTGAAAAACTTACAGATACGTTCGTACTGA
>JAFSSK010000012.1 GCA_017451045.1 Clostridia bacterium | reverse complement strand
TCGTTTGCGACAGATGTCGTGGATGGATGGATCGCCCGCCGTTATAACATGATTTCCCGGGTCGGGAAACTTTTGGATCCTGCGGCGGACAAGTTCACGCAGGCAGCCGTATTGGGCTGTCTGACGACGCGTTTCCCGCACATGATCTATCCGTTTGTTTTCATTTTCATCAAAGATCTGACGATCCTTGGAATAGGGTACCTCATGTACCGGAAAACAAAAGTCATCGCAGGTGCGAAGTGGTACGGGAAATTGTCGACAGGCATCCTGTACGGGACGTTTGTCCTGCACCTGGCCTGGATCGGCATCCCGCAGACGGTCTCAGACATACTGATTGCGATCTGCCTTGTTTCAATGGCGGTTGCATTTGTTTTTTATCTCATCAGAATCTATCGCATCTGGCGCGAAGAGACAAAAGGAAATTGATCAATGGCTGAAAAGCTCATCATCGTGGAGTCCCCCACGAAAGTGCACACAATCAAGAAATTTTTAGGCAGCGGATACGATGTCATCGCCTCTCAGGGCCACATCCGTGATCTTCCGAAAAGCAAGCTGGGCGTGGATATCGAGCATGACTTCGAGCCTCAGTACATCACGATCCGCGGTAAGGGCGACGTTATTGCGGATCTGAAAAAAGCCATCAAAAAGGCTGACAAGATATATCTTGCTACTGACCCGGATCGCGAAGGCGAAGCAATCTCCTGGCATCTGACTCAAGGTTTCGATATGTCTGGGAAAGAGGTCCGCAGGATCACTTTCAACGAGATCACGAAGGACGCAGTAAAGGCTGCACTGAAAAAACCTCACGCGATCGACCGGCATCTCGTCGATGCGCAGCAAGCCCGCCGCGTGCTGGACCGTGTCGTCGGCTACGAGCTTTCGCCGATCCTTTGGAAAAAAGTTAAAGGGAAACTGTCTGCAGGCCGGGTACAGTCGGCCGTTCTTTCAATGGTGGCAGCCCGCGAAAAAGAAATCAATGCATTTATCCCGGAAGAGTACTGGTCGTTGACGGCCAAACTTTCGGATAAAGATGGCAGAACGGTCTCAGCTGAATTCTTCGGCAAAAAGGACCGCCGCGTGACGGTGTCTGACAGCGCACAGGCAGATGAGATCGAAAACGCCGTGCTGAATCGGCCGTTTACATTGACGAAACTGCAGAAGTCGACACGGGCCAAACTGCCGCCTCTTCCGTTCACGACCTCGACGCTTCAGCAGGAGGCCTCGATCAAACTGAACTTCTCGACGAGCAAAACGATGAGGACAGCCCAGGTCCTCTATGAAGGAGTCAAGGTCGCAGGCAGAGGAACGGTCGGCCTGATCACGTATCTTCGTACGGATTCCACAAGGATCGCTGAGGAAGCGGACCGCTCCTGCAAGGCGTTCATCGCTTCGCAGTATGGTGAAGGACACGTCGGCAGCGGCACAATGAAGAATATGAACAGCGCACAGGATGCGCATGAAGCGATCCGGCCTGCAGACGTCACACTGACGCCTGACATGCTTAAGGGAGATCTGTCCAGAGATGAACTCAGACTGTACTCCCTGATCTGGAAGCGCTTCGTTTCATCCCGCATGAAACCTGCCGTCTTTGATACCGCATCGGCGCAATTCGACTGCGATGTATTTCGATTCAACTCTGTGACGTCAAAGCTGGCATTCCCGGGCTATATGCTGGTCTATGGCAATGATGAGGAAAAAGTCTCAGGTGACCAAGGCATACTTGGCCTTCAGGAAGGCGAAAACCTGACGTGCAGGATGCTTGATAAGGAGCAGCATTTCACAAAGCCGCCGGCGCATTATACGGAAGCGACACTTGTACATGCAATGGAAGAGGCAGGCCTCGGCCGGCCGTCCACCTATGCTCCGACGATCACAAACATCCTGGGACGGCATTACATTGCCAAGGAAGGGCGCAACCTGTTCCTGACGGAACTTGGAGACGCTGTCAACACGATGCTGGAGAACTCTTTCCCCGATATTGTTGACGTCGGATTTACGGCTTCGATGGAGCAGAAACTGGATGAAGTCGCTGAGGGCAAGGAAGACTGGCATCGACTGATGAAGGATTTCTATCCGAATTTCTCCAAGGAAGTCGAGAAGGCCGAGAAGGAGTTGCAGCATGTCCGCGTTGCTGATGAAATCTCAGATGTCGTATGCGACAAGTGCGGACGGATGATGGTCATCAAGTATGGGCCGCACGGCAAATTCCTGGCATGCCCGGGTTTCCCGGAGTGCCGCAACACGAAACCTTTTGTTGAGAAAGCAGGGATACCGTGCCCGAACTGCGGCAAGGATCTTGTGATCCGACGGACAAAGCAGGGCAGGCGCTTCTACGCCTGCGAGAATGCGGAATGCGGATTCATGTCCTGGACGAAGCCAAAGGAAAAATAGAAAACAGTCAACAGGGCGGCAGAGCAATTCCTGCCGCCCTGCTTGTGTAAAGAAAAAAATCTTGACAGACTGCTCTCTTTATACTATAATGCCTGAGGCTGAGGGAAAATGGAGCATATCGTCGAGAAAACCTTATTATTTGACTTTTACGGAGATCTGCTGACCGAGCACCGGAAGGAGATCTATGAGGC
>JAFSSK010000166.1 GCA_017451045.1 Clostridia bacterium | reverse complement strand
TGTCGCCGCCGTAGCATTTGGCCAGGACGTCTTTCCGCATGGCCTTGACGGTCTCGCGGGCGATGACCCTGTTGCCGATGGCGGCCTGGATCGGGATCTCGAACAGCTGTCTTGGGATGTTGTCCTTCAGTTTTTCCGCGATCTTCCGGGCGCGGGGGTAGGCCTTGTCCTCATGGACGATGAAGGAAAGGGCGTCCACCTGCTCGCCGTTGAGCAAAAAGTCCAGCTTCACCAATTTGCTCGGTTCATAGTCCTTGAACTCGTAATCGAGGGAGGCGTATCCGCGGGATCTGCTCTTCAAAGCGTCAAAGAAATCGTAGATGATCTCGTTGAGCGGCAGATCGTAATGAAGCTCCACACGCGTCGGGTCCAGGTACTTCATGTCGATGAAAGATCCGCGCCTGTCCTGGCACAGATCCATCAGCCCGCCCACATAGTCCACGGGCGTGATCACGTTCGCGTGAACGACAGGCTCATACGCCTGCGTGATTTCGTCCGCCTCCGGATAGTTCGAGGGGTTGTCTATCATGACGGTCGTCCCGTCGCGTCTGTCGATCTTATAGATGACCGACGGCGCCGTCGTGATCAGGTCGAGATTGAATTCCCGCTCGAGCCGCTCCTCGATGATCTCCATATGGAGAAGGCCCAAAAAACCGCATCTGAAGCCGAACCCCAGCGCGATCGACGTCTCAGGCTCGAAGTGAAGCGCAGCGTCGTTGAGCTGCAGCTTTTCGAGCGCGTCTCGCAGATCGCCGTACCGTGCGCCGTCCGCGGGATAAATACCCGCGAAAACCATCGGCTGCACCGCCTTGAAGCCGGGCAGCGCCTTCTCTGTCGGATGAACGGCGCTCGTGACCGTATCGCCGACGCGCGTGTCTCCCACGCTCTTGATGGACGCGGTCAGGTATCCGACCTCGCCCGCGGAAAGGGATTCGCACCTGGCAAGCCCGAACGGCTCCATCGTGCCGACGTCGACCACGTCGAACTCTGCTCCGGTGCTCATCAGCCTGATCCTGTCGCCGCTGCGGACGGTCCCGTCCATCACGCGTATGTTGACGACGACGCCCAAATAACTGTCGTAGTAGGAGTCGAAGATCAGCGCCTTCAGCGGCGCATCCTCCTCCCCGGACGGCGCCGGGATGTCCGATATGATGCTGTCCATCACCTGCTGGATGTTCAGCCCCGTTTTGGCGGAGATGGCAGGGCAGTCCTGCGCGGGGATCCCGATGACGTCTTCGATCTCTCTCCGGCATCCGTCGATATCCGCCGACGGCAGATCGATCTTGTTGATGACCGGGACGATCTCAAGGTTCGCGTCCGCGGCCAGATAGGCGTTGGCCAGCGTCTGCGCCTCGATCCCCTGCGTCGCGTCCACGACCAGCAGCGCGCCTTCGCAGGCGTTCAGGGATCTGGACACCTCATAGTTGAAGTCCACGTGCCCCGGCGTGTCGATCAGGTTCAGCTCGTACACCTCGCCGGACGAGTCCGTATAGTTGAGCCGGACGGCCCTGGCCTTGATCGTGATGCCGCGCTCCCTTTCAAGGTCCATGTTGTCCAGGATCTGCTCCTCCATTTCCCGTTTGGAAACGGCGCTTGTCAGTTCCAGGATCCTGTCCGCGAGCGTGGATTTCCCGTGATCGATATGCGCGATGATTGAAAAATTACGGATATGTTTCTGCCTGTTGCTTTGTGGCATTGTTGGCTCCTTGCAATTAGATTACGCCTGTCCTGTCCAGCACCTCTCCGATGGCGCGGGCCATGAGCACGAACCCGTGATCGTTCGGATGGATGTTGTCCTCCGTGCAGCTGCCGGAGTCCTGACCTGCCCAGAAGGTCCCGCCGTCCACGAAATAGACGTGCCTGTCCCCTTCGCCTTTGGCGCGCAGATAGGAGGAGTAGATGGTCTGCCTGCGCAGATCCGCCTCCTTCTGATTGAATATATCGAGTCCGGGCATCGTCACCATGAGGTAGGGGATATCCGGATGCTTTTCCCTGATCGTCTGGTACATCCTGTAATGGTTGGCTTCCAGTTCGTCCCGCGGCGAGTTGTGGTCATAGTCGCAGACGAAAACGCTCATCTTCAGCTCCCGCATATACTCCGCGATCGCCTTCTCGCCCTTGGCCGCTCCGGCGAATCCCAGGTTGATGAAATCGACGTCCGTGTGCCTTGCGATGATGCTCTGGTACGTGCATCCCGGTCTTCCGGCGCATCCGCCCATCGTGATGGAGGAGCCGTAGTACACGATCGGATCCAGCGGTCTGTAGCTTTTCCCCGGGCCGATCGACGAACCGTTTTTTATGCCGATATACACGTATTCCACATGGTTCCCGATCGGAAGGTTCAGCGTGTAGCAGCGCTCACCTCCGCCCGGGAGATCGAACAGATGCTCCGCCACGAGATCGTTGAACGCCGCATAGTTCGCGCCGACGAACTGGCTGGCTCTTTCCGTATCCCAGAACAGGTCGACCCCGGACAGTCCGTTCCTGGACGACTGGGGGATCACGGAATCAGCTGCGACCTTGTACCGGACCGCAACATAGGGCGAATCGGTCGAAAAGCGGATGCGGCCGCCTGACGTGACCGGCGCGAGCCGGGCGACGTCCGGGCTGACGGCAGCGGCAATTTCCTGCTCCAGCCTGTAGAAACCTTTTTCCTTTTCGTACTTCACGCCGTAAACGGCGAAAGGCATGCACGACGCGTCATAAAACTGTATGTCTTCTCTTCCCAGTCCGGTCTTGACGGCGACCGGGACCGGCTGACTATTATTCTGCTTCATATTTATTCACCTCGTAACCTGCTGAGCGAAAGCCCTGTCCAGCGTCTTCCCGATCGCGTCGGCCATCAGGACGAACCCGTGGTCGTTCGGGTGACAGTTGTCCACGATGCAGCAGGAAGCCTCCTCCCCGCTCCAGAAAAGATCCCCGTCGACGAACCAGACGTTGCGGTCTCCTGCACAGACTGCTTGCATATAAGAGTCGTAAACGACCTTGCGTCTGGCGTCCACGTCATCCTGGTAGAAAACGGATCCCCAGGGGCGCGTGACCATCAGGTACGGAATGTCCGGGTGTTTTTCCCGGATAGACTCGTACAGATGATAATGGGTCCTTTTCAGCCATTCCGGGTCGGGCGCGTTGTGGTCGTAATCGGATACGAAAGCACTCATTTTCAATCCGCACATGTAATCGATGATCGTCTGCTCCCCGCGTGCGGATCCCGAGAAGCCGAGGTTCAGGTAGTCGATGTCGTTCCTGCGGCAGATGATGCTCTGGTAGGAACAGCCGGGCCGTCCCGCGCATCCGCCCTGGGTGATGGAGGACCCGTAGTACACGACGGGATCCAGTCCGCGGTAGGAACGTCCCTTTTCGACGCAGGCGCCTTCCGCCAGCCCGATATACAGGTACTGCACGTCGCTGTACAGCGGCAGGTTCAGCGTAAACTGCCGTTTTGACGCGTCCGGGAACTCGATGATCCCCTCACAGATGTTGTCGTGGTATTCCGCCGCGAAGACGCCCGTGAACAGACTTCCGTTGTCCGTGTCGAGATACAGATCCATCCCGGACGAGCCGTTCATGGGGAAATGAGACATTTCGACAACGCGATTCACCCCGAACCGGACCGCCACGTACGGCGAATCGGTGGTGAACCTGATCCGTCCCCCGGCCGTGTTGCAGTAAAGGCCTGCGACGCCTTCGTTCACGCTCTTCGCCACTTCCTCCGGGATCCTGAAGAATCCCTTCCCCGGCTCATACAGCAGCCCGTAGCAGTCGAACGGCTTTTGCGCGGCGTCATAAAAAACGATATCTTTCTTTCCGATGGCGGTCGCCGTATCTACCCTGACGGGTTTTGCCTTGCAGCAGTTTCCCATGATTGAACCTCCCTGATGGTTTTCGTTTCAGATTATGTTTAGTTTGTTGTTATGCCGGTTGGCGCCGCTTCCTTTTTGGAACGGGCTGTTTTTTACAAAACGCCGGTCTGTGTTGATTCCATTTCCTAAAAATGATATAATCCTTTCAGGTGCTCCCAAAAACGCTTTACGAGGTAAAAAGACATGTTCAAACGGACAGTATCTCTCATCCTGTGCCTTTGCATGGCGGTCGGTGCCATTCTGCTGACTGCGTGCGCTGGCGCCCAAACGCCTTCGGGCACGTCCGATACCGAATCGGAAACGGTTCCCGAGGAGATCGTCATTCCGGAAGAAGCCTACTGCGCGCAGGGGACGACGGCGTTCGCGCAGGGCCGGCAGTGCCTTTACACGGTCGTTCACCAGGAAACCCCCAGCGACATGTATACGGACCGTGCAAAGGATTATTTGCTGTCTGCGCTTTTATCATGCGGTATCTATGCAGAAACGAAAGCGGATACGCTTCCCTCTTTTCTGAAAGTGGAGGATTACCGCCTCGAACGCGAGATCGTTCTGGGATACACCAACCGCGCGGAAAGCTCGGCATACGATCTGGGCGCCGGGCAGTACCTGTACGGCATGTCCGAGAAGGGCCATATTTTCATTCTGGCTCAGCGGTCGGAAGATCTGATGAAAGTAACGCAGATCTTTTCAGAGCACGTTCTGCCCAAGATCAGTGACGGGGCCATCCCGCTGGTGCCGGGTTTCACCGTCCGGTTTGACGAGAGAGGCCGGCTGCTGGACGCTTCATGGAGCGAGGAGAGCACACCGGCTCCCGACGAAGATGAAGAACTTTTCGGATGGTTTGACTACGGAACGGCGCTTTATATGCAAAAGCGTTTTGAAAAACGTTACCAGCCGTCCATCAGCTTTTCGATGGCCCGCAACGAGATCGAGGGATTCGAGTACATTCTGACCTCAGACAAGAATTACGCAGGGCTTTCCGTTGAGGTGACTCCCCTGACCGACGGTAACGGCCATACGCTTGACGGAATCGTCTACGTGGCCCAGTATACAGATATTAAAAAAGGAAATGATAAATATCCGACCGGGTACTGCCCGGATGCCCTTGTACCGCAGAGCGAGGAGGGGTTCGGATTCAAAGCAGGGCAGTCCCAGACGCTCTATATTCAGTACAAAACGGTTGAAGAAACGGTTCCAGGCGTCTATTCCGGCACACTGAACGTTCGCCAGGGGGACAAGATTCTCAAAACCGGAAAGGTGGAACTGAAAGTCTGGGACATCTACTTCGATGAGAAAACCGAGTGCCTCACGGCGTTCGGAAACTGGTGGTCGATAGATCCCGGGTATGACAATGAGACGAGACTGAAATATTACGATCTTCTCGTGGAGAACAGACTGTCTCCGTACTCGATACCTGCCGCTTACTATTCGGAGGAATTCGACCGGCGCATCCGGGATCCGCGCGTCACCAGCGCAATGGTATCCCTCGATGCGTACAAATACTATCAGAACGAACCGGATATCTGTGAAAAGATGTATGCCTATCCTGTCGATGAACCGCGCTCCGAGGACGATCTGTATGCCGTCCTTGCAGAAGCGGAACGCATACACAGTTCCTCCCCGGATTTCAATCTGATGACGCCGTTCTTTAAGGTCGTTACCGTCAGAGATGATGCGGGGAACGCAATCATGGACACGATGTCCGTGATCGAGCAGACGTCAAACCTGATGTGCCCCGAAACATATATCTTTAAAGGCGAACTCAAGGAATGGGCGCTGAGGCTCAAAGCGGAACGGGGCACAAAGATCTGCACCTACGTTGCAGGTTGCCAGAACCCGTCCCATTCGGATTTCCTCGCAGAAACACCCGGGACAGACAAACGGATCCTTTTCTGGCAGATCTACCAGAATGACGCGGACGGAGTCCTGTACTGGTGCGTGACCTGGTGGGAAGACAGCAACTATACCACGGACGGTCTGCTGCTGTACGGCGATCCCGAAACGGGGGATCCCATCATCACGCTCGGCTTGCAGTCCATCCGGGACGGCGTGGAGGATTTCCAGCTGCTCCGCATGGCGGAGAAAGTATTGGGAAAGGATGCGGTGATGGGTTACGCCGAACGGCTGAGTACCGCGTTCAACCGCTTTACCACGGACGAGAACACGCTGATGAATATACGTGAAGAACTGTTCGCCCTGATGGAAGGCAGGGGATGAGCGCCTGCCGGACAGGCAGGGATATCCCGACGGCTCCGCCTTTATTATTTAAATTTTGTCTTGCAATCAATCATTGAATATTTTATAATTGTGTTTGCCGGAATTTTCCGGGGCAAGCGCCCTTGACGGCAGACATCATTTTCAAGGGCCGCGCGTTTTGGCGATCCCTTTTCCCCTTCTGGAGGTTTTATCATGGACAACAAAAAGAATCTGCTCATCATCGGATACGGCGGGATGGGTTCCTGGCACGCCGAACGCGCGCTCAAGAGCGACGTCGTGCGGCTGGTCGGCATTTACGATATCAAGCCCGAACGCCGTGCGCTGGCGGAGCAGAAAGGCATCAAGGCATACGCGTCCCGGGAAGAAGCGCTTTCAGACCCGTCCGTCGAGATGGTGACCGTTGCCGTTCCGAACGACATGCACGAGGAAATCGTAATCGACGCGCTGAATCACGGAAAGAACGCGCTGTCCGAAAAACCGGTCACGCTGTCCATGGATTCTCTTGAAAGGATGTTCGGGGCCGCGGAGAAAAACCATAAAGTCTTCTCCGTCCACCAGAACAGGCGCTGGGACGTCGACTACCTGGCCATGAAGCAGGTCAGCGAAAGCGGAGAAATCGGACAGGTCATCAATCTGGAGTCAAGGATCCACGGCAGCCGTGGCATTCCCTCCGACTGGAGAGGAATCAAACAGTACGGCGGCGGCATGCTCTACGACTGGGGCGTGCATCTGATCGACCAGGCGCTCATGATCCTCGGATGGGATCCCGTTTCCGTCATGTGCCGTTTCGATCATATCACCAATCAGGAAGTGGATGACGGTTTCAAGCTGTTCCTTGATTATAAGGACGGCAGAAACGCCTTCATCGAAGTCGGAACGCTGAATTTTCTGCCGATGCCGCGCTTTTATATGCGCTGCAGAAACGGAACGGCGCTCATCAGAGACTGGCGCGAGAATTGTCAGATCGCAAAATGCACGCACTGGCATGAAAGCGAAGTGCTGCCGGTCGAGACTGCCGCCGGTCTGACGAAGACGATGGCCCCCCGCGACAGCGTCACGTTGGATACCTATGAGATCGCCCGGCCGTCATCCGATGTCCACGATTACTACCGCAATTTCTGCAAGGTCATCGACGGCAAAGCGGAACTCTGCGTTTCCCATGACCAGATGCGGAAAGTGCTGCAGGTCATCCTGGCCGCTTTCCGGTCTGTCGAAACAGGCCGGCCCGAGCCCCTTGTCTGATACACAATCGCACCAAAGCCTCCCTTTGCGGAGGCTTTTTTTATGACAACGTTATTTTATCGGCGGAAAGGAAACTTTCCGTGGCGGGTGAATAGTCCACGAATATCTCCCTGGAGGCGCCGCATCTTTCACAGCTGACGCTGACTGATTCGTCGCGGACCTGGACAGAAAAAGGTCCTCCTTCCCCGTCCCGGCATCTGCATCTGATGTCTCCCGCCTCGTCCATATCCTTGAGGACGAACAGGATCTCGTTCAGGCGGACAGGGTCCTTGCAGTCCCCTTCTGCCCGGAAATCGGTATGGAACGCGTCAAGCGAGCTGACGCCCGCTTCCTCCATCAGTTTCAGAACGTTCAGCTCGTCCTCCGCCAGCGCTGCCTTCACCAGGTTCTGCTCGCCTTTTGCGGCGATGCCGGCGTTCGTATAGGGACAGCTCATGCGGATGTCCTGCTTTTCCAGGAACATCTGCCTGTCATACGTGAACTGATGGGTCCCCCCGCAGATCACGCAGGGGACGTCCAGAACAATCTTGCTCTGCTGGCGTCTGATCAGCATCTCGCTTTTCCCGCAGTCGCATCTGAGTTTCAGCAGCTCGCCCTCCAGCGCTTCGATGCCGACGACGCTTAGTACGCCTCCGCCGCAGGCCGGACACAGATATCCGACTGTCGAATGTCTGATTGTGTCGCTCATATTGCACCTCGCATGAAATGAAAAGCCCCGTTTGCCGGGGCTTTGCTTGCCTTGCGGACCGGTTCAGAACCCGTCCTTCGGCAAAAACAGGACCCGTAAACAGCATGTACTGCCGTTTACGGATATTCTGTCTGTTTTACGATCAGTTGACAACTTTCTTGGCAACCTCTTCGTGAACTGTTACATGATATGTTGCTTCAGCATCCTCCAGCCAGTCCTGGATGGTGTCTGTGATGATGCCGTTCTGAGCGGATTTCTGCCACTCGTAAAGGCCGAGACCGTCCACGAAGACCACGAGGTTGTAATCGATGCTGTTGTACAGTTCCTGGAACACTTTCACGGTGCCGGGAGCTGCTTCTTCGGTCTCGATCCAGGCGTCAAAGTGTTCCAGCACGCCGAGATCGCCCTTGGAAACGTTGTCCTGCGTGGACGCGGTGTGGCTGACGGTGATGCTTTCTGCGCGGCTCAGGAAATCGTCCCTGGTCATGACGCCTGCTTCCGTGAATTCGTTTGCAAACGCCTCTGCGTCTTCAGCTTTGAATCCGGTCGCGTTGCCGATCAGGAACGCGATATTCTTTGTCTGCGCTTCATTTCTGGAAATGGGCGCGATCACCATGTAGACCGTGATCTCAAGTTTCTTTTCCGCGGACTCTTCGATGGCGGTCGTCGCGTTCAAAGCTGCCGCATTTTCCTGCGTGTCGCCGAACAGCCATGCGCTCATCTCGTCCTCTTCCTTGTAGGTAACGCCTTCGCTGGTCGTAACTTTTTCATCTTCGCCGAGCCCCGTTACGTACGCTTCAAAAGCTTCCTGCGTGGTCGTCGCTTTCAGCGCCTCTGCTTTTTCACGGATGGCGGCGCAGTCCTCGCTGAAATTTTTCTCCGCCTCCTGAACGGCTTCTGCATACTTTTCAGAAGAATCAAAGCCTGTACTGCTGACATTCGCCTGCTCCGCTTTGAAGGTGTAGGAAATGATATCAGCCGTCATGTACTTCTTGTAGTTCGTCTGGTAATATGTCTCAAGATCCTCATCAGTCAGGCCGTCCCTGCATCTGTTTTCCAGCACTTCCTGGTATTTGACCGCGAGAGCCTGCAGCTCATAGAAGGCGCGGATGTCTTTCAGCTTGACGCCGCTGCCGTATGTGTTCGTCAGATAGGCGTTCACGCTAGAAAAGCCTGCAGCCTTGGCGAGCGTCGAATAGTAATTGATCGCGCTGTCGATGGACTTGATCTCTTCCTCGTCCAGGGTAATGCCGTCGGCCAGAGCGCCTTCGCACAGTTCAAGATACCCGACGGACTGAGAAAGCGCATAAGAGTAGGCCGAACTGCTGTAATACTGCCGGTAATAGCTCTCAAGATAGCTGTACATGGCGCTGGATGTATCCACTGCGCTCATGTAGTAGGCGAAAGTATCCATGAAATAGTACTGGAACATAGTTCCCGTAACCGAGAAATGATCGGAGCTGACGACGGCTTGATTTCTCAAAAACGTTCCGTTGGCGGAAAGTGCCGCCAGAACGATGCAGGCGATGATGACAAGCATGACGACGGCCGCGATGACCGGTACCACCCATGCTTTTTTCGCCGGCTGCTTTCCGCCGTTTCCGCCGAGAGACTTTTCGGCTCTGTCAGCTCTTACTCTGTTGCCTTTTCCCATAATGCAAAAACCACCTTTACAAATTATGTTTGATTATTATTTTTAAACCCGCGTGCAAGACGCTTTTCTATTATACTCGTTTTTTGTCCGAAAGATATGAACAAAATGTGAACAGTCCGGTTTTTTTCAAAAAACCGCAGCCGATCAGATATAGGTGATGACCGGAATGATCATCGGACGGCGCTTCGTCTTCTGCAGAACGAACCTGGACAATTCATCCCGTATGGAGTTCTTCAGCTGGACGCGGTCGACTCTCCGCTTGGAGGAAAGTCCCTTTTCCAGCGTGTCCGCAGCCACTTTCCTGGCGGCTTCCATCAGCTCTTCGGATTCTTTCACGTAGATGAACCCGCGGGTTATGATCTCCGGCGGGGCGATCAGTTCGTCCGTATCGCTGCTGACAACGGCCACCACGATGACCATGCCGTCCTGCGCAAGATGCAGCCGGTCCCGAAGGACAACGTTGCCGACGTCGCCTACGCCGCTTCCGTCGATCAGGACGACGCCGGACGGGACAGTGCCGTTGAAACGCGCCTGACGGGCGTCGATCTCAAGGACTTTCCCGATCTCCGACACAAAGATGTTCCTGTCTTCCATGCCCATGGATCTTGCCAGTTCCCTGTTTGCCGCCAGCTGGCGGAATTCGCCGTGGACCGGCATGAAGTATTTCGGCTTCGTCAGCGCCTGCATGAGTTTCAGCTCTTCCTGGCAGGCGTGTCCGGACACATGGACTTCCACCGTGTTGTCGTTCAGCACGTGAACCCCGTTCTTGGAC
>JAFSSK010000165.1 GCA_017451045.1 Clostridia bacterium | reverse complement strand
CTCCCCTGCATCCTGCTCGCGCTGTGCTTCCATGAGACCGCGCACGGATTCGTGGCATACAAATGCGGCGATCCCACGGCATACAACCTGGGGCGCCTCACGCTGAACCCCCTCAAGCATCTCGATCCGCTGGGTTTTCTGTGCATGCTCATTTTCGGGTTCGGCTGGGCAAGGCCGGTCCCGATCAACAGCCGGTATTTCCGTCATCCCAGGCTTGATATCGTCCTGACGGCTCTGGCCGGGCCCCTGACGAACTTTATTCTTGGGTTCCTCGGCTCCGTCCTGTTCGGTCTGTTCAACGTGCTGCTTCTCAAGTACGACAACACCGTGATGCTCGCCCTGTTCTACCTGTTTTTAGTCTTCACGCAGCTGAATTTCCTTTTGTGCTTCTTCAACCTCATTCCGATCCCGCCTTTCGACGGATCGAGGATCCTGTCCGGGATCCTTCCCGTGAACCTGTACATGAGGCTCATCCGCTACGAGCGCGTGATCATGTTCGTCGTTCTGATCGCCCTTCTGGCAAGCTACTATATCTTCGGCTTTTCGCCGTTCTCGTGGCTGGCCTCGACCCTTACGTACGATTTCGGAGAACTGTTCTCCAAACTATTCGCCAACTGGCTGCTGTAACCCTTATCCCCACCCGGAGGTCTGTTCTGTACAATGGAATCCCCTCAATTCAGGCTTGACCAGTTCGAAGGCCCCATCGACCTTCTGTATACGCTGGTGAAGACCAACAAATTCAATATTTTCGATCTGCCGATCGGTCTGCTATGCGACCAGTACATGTCCTATATCAGAGAGGCCGAGCGCCTGGACATGGAGATCGCCACGGAGTTCCTCGTGACGGCCAGCGATCTCATGCTGATCAAGAGCAAGATGATGCTGCCCCGTCAGGAGCCGGACGAGAAAGACCCGCGCGCAGAATTGGCGGACGCGCTGCTCCGGTACCAGCAGGCCAAAGAGGCCTCCGTTCCCCTGCACGCCATGTACAGCATCTTCTCCGCCCGCATGACGAAGGACACGGACGAGATTGGCACGGACAAAACTTTCGTCGCCGACCAGGAGATATCCGATCTTTACGCGGCCATGCGCAGGATCATCTCCCTCAATGAGGAGAAACCGCTGCAGCGGCTGAAATTCGCCCCGATGATCAGCAAGCCGATCGTCTCGGTGGAAGTGAAGATCATGGGGATCCTGCGGCACATCCGAACGGACCTGGAGGAGCACAAAGGGCCGACGAGCCTGGAAGAACTGCTTGCGGACTCCACTTCCCGCCCGGACATGATCGCGATATTCCTGGGCGTGCTGGAGCTGCTCAAACTGCAGAAGATCCTGATCGCGCGCGAGGAGACGTCCGATTCGCTCCTGAGCGCCGGGACCACTTTCATCATCAACGAAAGCAAACCGGACGACGAGCCGATCACCGTTTCCGAATTCAGTATGGACGGCGCGGCCGCAGACACAAAAGAAAGCTGAGGATCAATCCATGGATCAGAACAATACGCAAGTAACCATACAGAACATACAGGCGGCACTGGAAGCGATCCTGTTCGCTGCCGGCTATCCCGTCAGCTACGAAAAACTCTCCGAGGTGCTGGGGCTTCCCGTCAAGGACGTCTGCTCCATGCTGGAATACATGAAAGGGACCTATAAGGAACGCGGCATCCAGCTGATCCTGTTCCCCGACTCCTGCCAGCTCTGCACGCGTGAGGAGTATCTTCCCTATATCCGCGAAGTACTGAATATCCGCCGGGGCGGCAACCTTTCCAACTCATCGATGGAAGTCCTTGCCATCACGGCATACAACCAGCCCGTCACAAGGGCGTATATCGACACCGTCAGAGGCGTCGACTCCACCTATGCCGTCAACTCCCTGATCGATAAGGGGCTGATCGCGTCCGTCGGACGCCTTGACGCGCCGGGACGCCCGATGCTCTACGGCACGACGGACAAATTCCTTCTGGTATTCGGCATGAACTCTCTGGCGGATCTGCCAGAGACGGAAAGCCTCAAGCTGCTGAACGATACCCAGCAGATGATCCCCTCGGATGCCCCGAAGCTGGGAGAGGAAGGCAGCGCGGATGCCCCTGCCGGCGAGGAGCCGGCCGCGGACCGGCCGGCCGCTGACGAGGAGAAAGCACTTCCCGCAGAGGAGCCCGGCAACGGATCCGACGGATCCGAGGACATCGAAGCCTGATTCATCTCCCTCAATTATCCTGAAATGAGGATTTGCATATGATGCAGCGACTCAAGAAAGCAGGTCTGTTCATAATGGCTCTTACGTTGATCGGCTCACTCCTGGCGGGATGCGCCAGTGACGTCCCCGGCCCTGCCGATTCGGAAACGGCAAAAACGCCTGACGAGGAAATTTCCCCTGTCGCCTGGGCAGACGAGATGATGGTCGTCGACCTGGACGGAGACTGGCCAGCCATTTACATAGACGATCTTTCCTCCCGGGAAGCTATGCTTTCCCGGATGGACTTCTATTTTGACACGCTCCTCAAAGGGACCGAAGTGACTGACGCGACGCTCAACTGCTTCGAGCAGAGCTCCTATGTCCCTTCCGAAACGATGGACTGGTGCCATGAGAAAATGGCGAAATATGTTGCGGAAAACGGACCCATGAAGGGCTTCGAATCCATTTCCGCCAGCTGGACCGCTCTGTACCAGGCGCTCACAGATAACCAGGTGGACTGGTACCAGGAAGCGCTCGACCGCTGCAAAGAACGGGGCGTCAGGACCTGGGCCTATCTCAGGATGGACGACCGGCACAATCTGGTCGGCGCGACCTCTCCATTCATATACCTGATCGGCCGCAGCGACCTGTACGGCGCCTCCGTGGCGAACCAGTACGACTATGCCCATCCGGAAGTGCGCAGCTGGATGCTCCGCTATATCGAGGAGATCCTTTCGCGTTACGACACGTTCGGCCTGGAACTGGATTTCATGCGCAGGATCGAATGTTTCGACTACGTCAACAACCCGGACTGCACCTCGATCATGACGCAGTTCATCCGTGACGTACGCGCGCTGATGGATGAGGCGGAAAAGATCCGCGGCCATGAGCTGAAGCTTATGATCCGGCTTGGGCCCGACGTGGCCGACTGTCTGACTTACGGGTTTGACGCCGCGGCGTGGGCCAAAGAAGGGCTTGTAGACGTCCTTGTCCCCTCCGGCCACGACGACGTGGCTGACTCCGAGATAGACGTTGCCGCCTGGCGGGAAGCCGTCGGCGATGACGTCGCGATCGTTCCTGGATTCGATTCGAACATGTGCGGCTACCCCCATCTCATGACGGCAAAATACCTGAAGGGATACGCCGCAGGCTACTATGTAAACGGATGCGACGGCATCTACCTTGAGAACTACTACCAGATCGGAAGCGAAGGACCGAGCGTCTGGGGTCTTTCACCAGATGATATGACCAAAGGGATCCGTTCCTACGTCCGGATTGGCCGTGCGCTGTATCCCGTCGGGACGGAACCAATCATCACCTACCCCGTCGAGCTGAGGAACGTCAGCGAGAACGGCATAGACTTCGTGATCTGCACCGGAAAGATCGGGGACGGCGACCGCGTCACCGTCACGATCGGTTACGACGGCGGGACCGGCGATTTAGTGCCTGACCTTACGGTAAACGGCACGGCCGCTGCAAACGGCGTCAGGACCTCACTGCCTGACGACGGGATCACCGGCCGCTACCTGAAACTTCGCGGCAAGGGTGAGTTTTCCATCTTCACCGCGTCAAAACTTGCGACGTACGACTGTACCGGGATCATCACCGAGGACAACGTCACTCTTCATTTTGATCAGTCTGCATTCAGGATCTACTATATCGAGATCACCGTCGACGCGGCTGACTGACATAATGCGGTCCGAACCGTAATAATACACTGTCAAAGGAGGTTTTTCTTATGATCGGCGTATGGATCACTCTGGGCATCGTCGCCTTTTTCGCGCTGATCCTGCTTCTGAGAGCCTCCCTTATGTTCAGCGTCGACGATGACATGAACATCAAACTGAAAGTCGCCGTTCTCGGCATCCCCGTTTTCGCCCTTCCCGGAAAGGAAAAGAAGCCGAAGAGGTATCACCGATCCGTCCGGGCGATGAAGCGGCACGAAGAGAAAAAAGCGGCAAAAGCCGCCAAGAAACAAACGAAAAAACAGACAAAAAAGCAGTCTTCCCCGGAGAAAAAAGGCTTTTTTGAATCTTTCAGGGACGGCAGACCGCTTTCCGAACTGATCCCGGACATCATGGGATACGTGAAACTTCTGCTGGGACGCCTGTCAAAGCACCTGCGCATAAAGATCGCGAGACTTCACATCACCGTGGCAACGGACGACGCCGCGAAAACGGCGATCCTGTACGGCACCGTCTCGCAGTCCGTGGCATGTTTTCTGGAATTCCTGCGGATCAACGCAAACACACATTACGGATTCAAACCGGACGTTCTGGTCGCGGCAGACTTTGCGTCAGTGAAGTCTCACGTCAACATCCGTCTGCGGT
>JAFSSK010000164.1 GCA_017451045.1 Clostridia bacterium | reverse complement strand
TGGCGACGCGCTGCTTCTGCCCGCCGGACAGCCTGTGCGGCTCGCTTTTCGCGTACTCGCTCATGCCGACGGTCTGGAGCGCTTCGTCCACGCGCTGCCTTATCTGCTGCGGCTCCAGCCCCAGGTTCTCCGGTCCGAACGCGACGTCCTCCTCCACGATGGTGGCGACCAGCTGGTTGTCCGGGTTCTGGAAGACCATGCCGACGTTCTTGCGGAGCTGCAGGACGTCGTCCTGCGTCATATCCTTGGACGTGATCTCCCTGCCGTCCACGACGATGGTCCCGGATTTCGGCTCCAGGATCATGTTGAGCAGCTTTGCCAGCGTGGATTTGCCCGAGCCGTTGTGGCCCAGGACCGCGATGTATTCCCCCCGCCGGATCTCAAGCGAGACGTCCTTCAGGACGGGGTATTCCGTGTTCGAGTCGTCGTTCATATAGGAGAAGCTGACGTGACTCATTGAAATGAATTGATCGTTTTCCATCGTTTCCCTTCCGATCAGTCTCTGACCCATCTGGAACTCGCGCCGCACGGCAAAACGGCCCCCGTTTCACTGACGGGCAGCCCGATCTCTCCCGATTCGATACGGCCTCCCAAACGAGCCGCGATGCGCAGCTGCATGATATAGCCGATCGTGAGCGGCGAAAGGCCCGTGGTATAGGAGTTGACCAAAAAGAAGCTTGCGTCCGGCGCCAGAAGTTTCGCGCAAAGCGCGACAAGGCCGTCCACGTTCTCCTCCAGCTTCCAGACCTCTCCGGAAGGCCCTCTTCCGTAGGAAGGCGGATCCATGATGATGCCCTGGTACGTGTTCCCTCTGCGGAACTCCCGCTCGACGAACTTCTTGCAGTCGTCCACGATATAGCGGATCGGCGCCGCGGCAAGGCCGGACAGTTCCGCGTTCTCCTTCGCCTGTCCCACGATCCCGCGGGATGCGTCCACATGGACGACGGAAGCGCCCGCTCCCGCGGCCGCGACAGTCGCGCCGCCTGTGTACGCGAACAGGTTCAAGACCTTGAAAGGCTTTTTTGCGTTCCGGATGATGTCCCCGAACCAGTCCCAGTTGACAGCCTGCTCCGGGAACAGGCCCGTATGCTTGAATCCCATCGGCCGCAGGATGAAGCGGCTTTGTCCGTAGCTTATCTGCCAGGACTCGGGCAGTTCGTTCCTGACCCAGGCGCCGCCGCCCGTGGCCGATCTGCGGTAGATGCCGTCAGCCTTGCGCCACAAGGGGTTTTTGCGCTCGGCGTGCCAGATGATCTGAGGATCGGGCCTGATCAGGATGTATCTGCCCCATCTTTCAAGCCGTTCCCCGTCCGACGCGTCTATCAGCTCATAATCTTTCCATTTGTCTGCTTGCCACATAATGTTCCTCCGGGTCAGCGAATCGGCATCCTGGATGAGGATGCGTGTCCGTGACAGATCGCTATCGCCAGCGCGTCCGCGGTATCGTCCGGCTTGGGCGGCTCAGACAGGCACAGAAGCCGCGTGACCATCGCGATGACCTGCATCTTCTCGGCCTTTCCGTATCCGACGACCGCCTGCTTGACCTGCTGGGGCGTATACTCGCTGATCGTGATGCCGTGCTGTTCGGCGCACAGAAGCAGGATCCCGCGCGCTTCCGCCACGCGGATGCCCGTTGTGATGTTGGTGTTGAAGTACAGTTCCTCTATCGCCATGCTGTCCGGGCGGTACTTGTCCAGCAGCCTGTTCATATCCGCGTAGATCTGTCCCAGCCGCTTCTCCAGCGGCGTGTGCGCCGGCGTCTGGATGGAGCCGTAACCCAGCACTTTGAAGTGATTTGCCTGAAATTCGAGCGCGCCCCAGCCGACGATCGCCAGCCCGGGGTCTATCCCCAAAATGATCATTGCTCCTCCTGTCTCCTCGCACGCAGCGATATTAACCCATAATAATATATAATAATAACACAGATAAGGCGGATTGTCAACTGCGCAGAAAAACGAAAAAATGCCGGCGGAGCCGGAAAAAACCGTCTCCGCCGACAGATTGTATTCAAGGGTGTGATCAGCCGAACATGCCTACGACCAGACCGGAAAGCATTGCGATCAGGTCCTCGGAAACCCCTGCTTTCTTCAGGTTATCCTCGATATTCGAAACTGCTTTGTCGAACACTTCCTCGTCCGAAAGGACCTCCTCTGCGGGCGTCGTTTCAGACGGGACGCTGATCTTTTCGGATCCGGATGTGGACAGCTTCACGGTAACGGTCAGGAAGTCAGCGTCGGCGCTCTTGATCGAGAGCTGCAGGTCGACGTTGGATGCGCTGGCCTTCCCTTTGACGGTGATGTCGCAGCCGCTCAGTTTGCTGAGAACGGATTCCTCCTCTTCCTCTTCTTCGCCGGAAGCCTCACTGAGGAGAGCGGACAGCGAAACGGAGATCTCTCCGGAGAACGTGCCCTTCTTCAGCGCCTCGACATCCAGGTTCTTCACATTGAGATCCAGGGCGAGATCACCGTACGCAAAGCTGACAGGGCCTGTGATCGCATTGCCGCTCTTTGTCCCTTCGGACGAAACGGCAACGACCGCTTCTTCATCTTTGTTTACCGAGAGGATGAAAGCGTACTGATCTTTTGTTTCCAGGTATCCGGCCTTGACCGACGCCTTCACGGGCGTTTTGATCTCCGTATAATTGTAGTTCTCATCGTAGTCCCAGACTTCTTCAACATAGTTGAGCGTCAGCTCGATCCCGAGGATCTCGTTCTTATCGTTCGTGTACAGAACGAACTCGATGGAACCGTCGTCAACGCTTTCGATCCCGTCCTCCGCCTCGGCAAGCGCTTCGTCGATCTCTGCGATGAAGTTACTGTAAGCATCCTCTGCGCCGGCAGCCTTGCCGATCTTCTCGACGATCGATTTGACCGTCTCGTCGGTCTTCACGGACTGCATCGTTTCAATCAGGAAATCCTCAAGCTCCTGTGACGTGTAACTCACCTTGATGGCTTTTGCGTTCTCTTTCAGGGAACCGATCGCGTATTCCACGTCCTCTTCGGTCACGGAAGAAGCCTTCTTGAAGAATACCGCGGAGTATTTGAGGATCAGCGCGTTGAGTTCTTCCTGACTCGGCAGCGCGTTAAGGATCGCGGGTGCGGACGTTACGTAATCCGATATGCCCTCGCCGGCATCACTTTCTTCCCCGTCAGCCTCCACCAGCCGCATATAGCCGTCGAAGAGGACCGGAATCTTGGCGATGATCTTGCCGGTCTCGGTGTCTGCGAACAGTTCGGCGTCCGCCGCGCTCTTTCCGTTGACAAGGACTGATCCTTTGACGGAACGGTACTGCTTGTTGCCGTTGGTCGTCACATCAACGCCGATGCTCTTCAGGGATTCGAGATCGACGCTGAGCAACGTGCTGGTGAGCAGTTCCTTCAGATCTTTTCCGAACTCGACGTTAATCTGGGCGGAAATCTTCTTGCCGTTGACGTTCTCCGTCGCTTCGGAGTACTGCGTCAGGACAGGCTCTGCGATCTTCTTGACCTCTTTGTCGGCCACATATTCATATCTGGCTTGCGGAGAATCGAACTTCGTCGGTTCCTTTGCCCCGCCGCAGGCGCTCATCAAAAAAAGCGACGCGACCATCACGACAGCCAGGATGACAGAACAAATCTTTTTCATAAAAAACCTCCTGTAAAGTTTTTTCGTGAATATTTTAACATAAGAAATATCCTTTGTCAATCAAATACCGCGTTCTGGAACCTCATATGCGCAAGTTTTTGCTCTCACCGCTTGCCACGGAGGGAAAAGTACATTATAATTACTGTTGAAATCATTATCTTTTTCCGGATGCCGGCTTTCCCCGGCAGAAAGGACTTTGTATGAACATTTTCGTGCTGACGCTCAATCCGGCCATCGACCTGCACTGCGAATGCAGCCGGTTCAAGCCGTTTGCGGAGAATCTCGCCTCAGTCTTATCGGCGGAAGCGGGCGGAAAAGGCGTCAATATCTCCCGCGCGCTGCTCGCGGGCGGCATAAGCCACAAGAACATCCTGGTGCTGGGCGAGGAAAACGGCCAGTCCTTTGCGGACTCGCTGTCCCGGGACGGTGTCCCCTTCACGCCGATCACCCTTCCCGGAAGGATCCGGGAGAACATCACGCTGCACAGCGCATCACAGCCCGAGACGCGCATCTCGTTTTGCGGATTCCGGGCGGACGCGTCGCTTCTGGAAAAGGTACGCGAGCTGGCGGATCCCCGTCCCGGCGACATCGTCACCTTCAGCGGCAGACTGCCGGAGGGAATCTCCCCGACAGACGCCGTTTCCTTCCTGCGCGCGATGTCTTTGGCCGGCGTGCTGATCGCGGCGGACTCCAAGTCCCTTTCCCCCGAAGATCTTTTTGGCATCAGGCCCTGGTTCATCAAGCCGAACGAGGAGGAGATCCTCGCGCTGACCGGCATCGAGGTGAAAACGGAGCGGGACGCAAAAAAAGCGGCTCAATCGCTTTATGAAAAAGGGATAAAGAACGTCATGATCTCCCTGGGCGCCGAGGGCGCGTGCCTTCTGTGCCGGGACGGGTGGTTTTCCGTCCGTCCGCCGAAGATCGAGGTGAAGTCCACCATCGGGGCCGGCGACAGCGCCGTCGCGGGATTCATCGCGGGCTTTGTCCGCGGATGCGGCGCGGAAGACTGCCTCAAGTCCGCCGTCGCGTACGGCAGCGCCGCCTGCATGGAACCCGGAACGCGGCCGCCGAAAGCCGAAAATATCCAAAAGGTCCTTGCGTCCCTGTAACCTAAAAATCGTTTACAAAGACTGCTTCCGGTGATATAATTCAGTTGTCAGAAACCAACCTGCAGAACCTAGAAAAGTCCGAAAGGGCCGGTGCGATCCGCCGGCGGTCTGTCATGTTAAAAATACTGAAAAACGGCTTTTTTAAGCAAAAACAGAATATAAATGACGAAAATTGTCCGATCGGCCAGGAATCCGGGCGGCGGCTTTTCCTCCGCCGGTACGGGTATTTGGGCCTTTGCTTCGCCGTTCCCGTCTTCCTGATGCTCGTCATCGACATCTTCATGGAAGTCTATCCGGTGAACCCGCTCGGCAACAGCACGCTGCTGATCCTGGACATGAACGCCCAGTACGTCTCCTTCTTCGAGGGGCTGCGGAACATCGTCACGGACGGAGGCACCTACCTGTACTCCTTCTGCCGGTCGCTGGGCGGCGAGTTCATGGGCATGTATGCGTATTACCTTGCAAGCCCGCTGTCCTACATCGTCTGCCTCTTCCCCCAGGGGAATATCTGCGAGGCCATCCTGTGCCTTCTCACCCTGAAGACAGGTATTTCAGGTCTTACTTTCGGCTACTACCTGCACAGAACGGGCGGGCAGAAGCCGCGAAAGATCCTTGTCGTCATGTTCTCCGTTCTGTATGCGCTCTGCTCCTACGGCGTCGTTTACCAGCACAACACCATGTGGATGGACGCCATGATGTGGCTGCCGCTCGTGATCCTGGGGACGGAACAGCTCGTCCGCTACGGGCGCATGCGGATGTTCACGGTGTTCCTGGCGCTCACCATATGGTCCAATTTCTATCTGGGCTACATGTGCTGCCTGTTCGTGTTCCTGTACTTCTTCGTTTACTATTTCGGCCACGACCGCAAAGACCGCAATCCTCTGCAGGAAAAGAACCATTTTCTGAAATCCTTTACAAGGATCGGGTTCTGCTCGCTGGTGGCCCTGGGCGTGACGGCCCTGATCCTTCTCACGACCGTCTACTCGATGCAGTTCGGCAAGACGACCTATACCACGCCGAAATACATCTGGGAGTTCAAGGCGGATCTGCTCGACACGCTGGCGAAATTCCTGCCGGCAGCCTATGACGACATCAATACCCAGCGCGGTCTGCCGCAGCTGTACTGCGGCGTCTCGACGCTGCTTCTCGTCCCCGTTTACTTCATGTCCCCGAAGATCCGCGGACGCGAGAAACTGGCGCACGGCCTGCTCATCCTGTTCATGCTGGCCAGTCTGACCGTATCCATGCTGATCCTCGTATGGCACATGTTCCAGTATCCCATCTGCTTAAACGGCAGGAACAGCATCTTTCTGTGCTTCCTGCTTCTGGTGCTTGCGTTCCGCGGCCTGCGGTACGCGGACCGTCATTCCGTCGCACCGCTGTGGGGGACGGCAGGCGTTCTCTGCGTCTTCGTCGTGATCCTGCAGAAGATGAACCTTTCGTGGTTCGACGATTTCAAGAACGTTGCCCTTTCCCTGTTCGCGATCATCGTGCTGGCGGCCGTCATCAACATCCTGCTCGTCGTGCCGAAGAAGCGGCTGACGCAGGCGGTCCTTCTGTCTTTGGTATGTCTGGAAGTCTTCGGCAGCGGACTGCTGAACTTCATCAGTCTGAGCAACGAAGTGGGCCAGGCCCGCTACTCCCGCTATACGTCCTTCATCGCCGGTCTGCGGCCGTCTGCGAACGAGATCCGCGCCCGCGACACCGGCTTTTACCGGATGGAGAAAACGGCATACAGGCACAAGAACGACAACTTCGCGCTGCGGCTGCGCGGACTCGGCGGATCCACTTCCACGCTCAACCGCGAGACCATCTCCTTCCTCAATAAAATGGGATACTCCTCACGGTCCCACTGGGTCAAGTACCTGGACGGCGGCGTCGTGAACGACTCGCTGCTCGGCATCAAGTACGTCATTTCGGACAAGGATCTCGGCTCCTATTTCGAGAGTGTCTTCGTGGACGGCGACACGACCGTCTGGAAAAACCCGTACGCCCTTTCCCTGGCTTTCGCAGCGTCGGACGCCGTTCTGGACTTCGGCGACACCGTTTATGAATCCAGCCAGAACCCGTTCGAATACATGAACCGCCTTGTGACGGCGCTCCTGGGCGAGAGCAAAACGGTCCAGCTGTACGTTCCCGTCCCGATGGATCTGCGCGAGGACGCCTCCCTGCAGAGCTGTACGTCCCGCTTCACCGACGGGCATCTGCTCTTTACGGCAACGGCGGACAGCGCCGGCTACGTGACAGTCAGCTGCGAGGTCCCGACCGGGAAAGAGCTGTTCTTCTACTGCCCCGCAGCAGCCAAATACCTGGACGTCAACTACCCGCTGGAACTGACCGTCAACTACGGAGAGGAGACCTACCAGTTCGGCGACGCGGACAATATCCGCATCGTGCCCATCGGCTCCTATGACGAATCCGAGATGGTCCTCACCGTCCGGATCATGAAAAAAACGCTCTATGTTGACAGATGGGATTCGTTACTGTATTATGTAGATGACGAGGTCCTCGAGGACGTTTTTACGCGTCTTCAGAAGACCCAGTTCATACCGGACGACAACTGCTCCGACAGCCGCCTGACGGGTTCGCTTTCATCCGAGAACGACGGGCAACTGATCTTCACGACCATCCCCTATGACGAGGGATGGCAGATATTCGTGGACGGCGAGCGCGCGGAGCTGCTCAAGACCTGCGACGCGCTGATCGCGTTCCGAGTCGACGCGGGAGACCACAGGATCGTTATGATGTACAGGCCGTCCGCGTTTACCGCCGGACTCATCATCACGCTTTGCTCGCTGGCTCTGTGCATAGCATTTCTTGTGCTGCAGAAGCAGATTGCCCGCGTGCCGGTCCTCCGCATCCTCTCCCCCGTTCCCGTTCCGGGAAAGGACGGGCAGAAGACGGATATACCACAAGAAGACGCGCCGGCACTTAAGGATCTTCCCGAGGATCTTGCGCAAGACGGTCCGCCGTCCGAAGAAGAAACCAGGCAGGACGAAGAGATCCCGGACGAGGAAGTCCCTGGCGAAGAAGACCGGACGGAAGAAGCCCGGGAAGGAGATCCGGGCGAAGACAGCCGGGCCTGACGACCCATACAATCCATTCAAAAACAACCGGAGGTTCCGCTTATGTATTACTATATCCGCGGCAAGCTCGTACTGCTCGAGCCGTCGATGGCCGTCATCGACGCGGCAGGCGTCGGCTACCAGCTGACCATCAGCCAGACCACCTTTGCCACCCTGCAGCAGAACAGGACCGAAGAGGTCCGGCTGCTGACGCACTATGCCGTCCGCGAAGACGGCGTGGAACTGTTCGGATTCGCGACAGACATGGAACTGTCCTCCTTCCGGATGCTGATCTCTGTTTCGGGCGTCGGCCCGAAAGCCGCCATGGCGGTGCTTTCCCTTCTGTCTCCGGAACGGTTCGCGATGGCCGTCTGCACGGAGGACCGCAAGACGATCGCGCAGGCCAACGGCGTAGGTCCCAAGACGGCCGCCCGCATCGTGCTCGAACTGAAAGACAAGCTGATGAAGGAGAATCCTTCCCAGCTGACGGGCCTTTCACAGACCGGCAGCACCGGCGCGGCTCCAGTGCACAACAGCAAGCTACGCGACGCGCAGGACACGCTCAAGGTCCTGGGATTCACCCAGTCCGAGATACTGAACGCCCTGAAGGATATCGACAGCGACAAGATGGAGCTGCAGGATATCGTCAAAGCCGCTATGAAGAAAATGAGAGGGTAAGGCATGGATTTCGACAACGAAAACGAATTTGATTTTGAAAGCCGGATCGTATCCAGCACGCTCCGTTCCGCCGAGGAAGACGCGGAGAACACGCTGCGCCCCAAGAAGCTGGACGAATACATCGGCCAGACGAAAGCCAAGGAGAACCTGAAAGTCTTCATCGACGCAGCCAGGCAGCGCAAGGAAACGCTGGATCACGTGCTTCTCTACGGCCCTCCCGGCCTCGGCAAGACCACGCTCGCGACCATCACCGCGAACGAGCTCAACGTGAATATCCACACGACATCCGGCCCCGCCATCGAAAAGCAGGGCGACCTCGTCGCGATCCTGACGAACCTGTCCGACGGCGACGTGCTGTTCATCGACGAGATCCACCGTCTTCCCAGAAACGTGGAGGAGATCCTCTACCCCGCCATGGAAGACTACGCGGTCGACATCATCATCGGCAAGGGCCCTTCGGCCAGAAGCATCCGGATCGACCTTCCGAAATTCACCCTGATCGGCGCCACGACGCGCGCGGGACAGCTGTCCCAGCCGCTGCGCGACCGCCACGGGATCATTCTGAAACTTGATCTTTACACGCCGGACGAACTAAAGGAGATCGTGACCCGTTCGGCTTCCATCCTGGGGTACAGCATCCTGCCGGAAGGAGCCGCGGAGATCGCTTCCCGCTCCCGCGGAACGCCCCGTATCGCCAACAGGCTGCTCAAGCGCGTGCGGGATTTCGCGCAGGTCAGCGGAAAAGAGACGATCGACGCCGAAGTGGCCAATTTCGCCCTGACCAAACTCGAGATCGACAAGCTGGGCCTGGACAATCTGGACAGACGCATGCTGGAGACGATCATCCGGGACTACAACGGAGGTCCTGTCGGGCTGGATGCGCTCGCAGCAACGCTCGGCGAGGAGGCCATCACGCTGGAGGACGTATACGAGCCGTACCTTTTGCAGATCCAATTTCTCAAGCGCACGCAGCGCGGCCGCTGCGTGACGGAACTGGGATACAACCACGTGCATATTCCCTATCCGAATCCTTCGGGACAGCTGAATTTCTTCTCCGAATAGGTAAACGGTAAACCACAGGTGCACTAAAAGAAGAAGAGGTCATCCAAACCAGATGACCTCGAGAGCTATTTGTATTATTTGCAAGAGTCGGAAGTGATTCAGACCAAGGCAGCAGATTATCGACAAAAGACAGATCAAACTGATCCATGTGCTTCGGGATTTCAAAGAGCAGGTAATTGAGATATTCATATACTTTTAATCCATTGGCTTTTGCAGTTTCCACCAGGCTGAACACAATCGCACTGGCTTTTGCTCCTTCTACCGTATCAATCATGACGAAGTATTTCCTGGCAATGGTAAAAGGCCTAATGCTTCTTTCACTTGCAAAATTAGCTATTGGTCTATCGCCGTTGCTAAGGAACCGCTGTAATCATTCCTTTCGTTGAATGGAGTAATAAACTCCTTTCCCGACGGCAATGTTCAGTCTTCGGCGACGAAGGTGTTCAACCCCACCGCCGTATTCACCTTCTGCCATTGCGCTTTGGGAATCCCGCTTGATGAGCACTCTCGAATGATATTGATCCAATACCGCTCTCGAATCCCTCTGGTAATCTCGTTCATTGCTTCCTCCAGGATTGCTTACTCAAAAATCTTCAAAGTCTCCTTTTTTTCTGAGGTCCTTGATACTCTGTTATCTCATGTCCCGGATGATTATTAAACGCACCTATGGTTTACCGGTTATTACGAAGGCCAGGTCAAATGCATTTACATTGATCCGCCACATAATACTGCCAAAAGTTCAGATAAGAATAAAGCATAGGTTTATTGCTACGTTTTTGTCTCCTTTTTTGCTTCAAAAATGTCGGGAAAAATCTCAGATTCGGACATTTGTTGGTCAAATATATGCATGAGGATGCCTTATTACATTTACAATTACTCCAACAACCTCTTTGCTTGTTATATGCTCGATTCTGAATGCATTATCGCCTCGAAGGAGAAGAGAGTCACCGTCAATACGTATAAGTCTGTGGACGAGCAGTTCCTCAGTATAATACTTAAATAAAAGGACATCTCCCTCATGATAATCACGGAGTTCAAGTTCAACGTAATCACCATTTTCAATATAAGGCCACATGCTATTTCCCGAGACCTGAATAGTTATCGATCCCTTTTTTTCAATTATTTTTTTTAACAATAGAACGTTTGCATTGTTACTGTTTATCTGCATTTTTCACCCCTTTATTCTATTTTCTCCCACGGCTATTGCCAAACTTTGATATATTCACTCGGCAAAAACCATCTTTTTGTGTTTTTCACTCTAGAGATGCTTTGTCCCCGTTCTTGTGTAAATGGATTACAAACAGCCATAACCATATCACAAAATAGATGATTATTTTGGTATATTGGGGGAAAATATGATTTGTTGATCAAAAACTCTATTAAGTAACCATCATCCTTTTTTATAAACTTTGGTTGAAAAGCATCGTCGGGATAGATGGCTTTGGATATGTCATCAAATGCCAATACTTTTATATTCTCTCCAACCATTTTGGGAAAGAAAAAGACACTTAAGTACATATAGGGGTTTGTTGTGCACGCAATCAGGTGAATCCCGTCGCTTTTTAGAGTGTCGTATTTATCAATCGCACTCATAACAAGATTCGGTTGCACCGCTTGCACTTGGAAGTGCCACTCACCCGGATTCCAAATGGTCACACTTAAAGAACACTCGTTTTTTTCCTCAAAAATCCTTCCCGGGTTATTTTGCACATGGAATTCCAAGCCTCCCGTCTCCATGTGTTTTTGCTCAATGTATTGTCCTAATTTTGCTTTGAAATCTTTCCCTCGGTAATTTTTGTGAATAAGTGATAAGTCATGTTTTAGTATATCATTATCAGTTTCACCGTACTTTTTGT
>JAFSSK010000011.1 GCA_017451045.1 Clostridia bacterium | reverse complement strand
CGCCTCCCAGGTGTTGAGCACGACCGGGCGCTCCTGGTAAGGATCGGTCGGAAGGATATAGGATCTTATGAAGTCGTGGAAGTTCCTGGACATCTCGCCAAGGCCCTTTGCCGTAAAGGTCATGACAGCCTCGGGAGAGGTGAAGGATTCGCCTTTTTCCAAAAGCCATCCGAAATTCTCCTCGCCAAGGCCCAGCTGGACTCTCGCGTAGCTGTGCTGGTCGACTTCCACTTCGGACAAGAAATCTCCGGACCAGATCAGGTTGAAGCCGTAAACGTCCCCCTTGACCTCGTTGGTCTTATGCCCGCACAGCGCGATGAAGGGATTGAAATGATGGCTGGTCGCGCCTCTGCGGCTGAAGACGCTCTGGTTTCCGATGAACAGCGGCTTGCGCTGCTCGAACCGCTCGTGCGAATGCGCGCCGGGCAACGAGATCATATCGTACTTGCCCGCCTCGGGCAGATCGAGGCAAAGGCTCATGGCCTTCTCGATCTTGACGGCTTCGGATCCCTGGTTCTCCAGCGTGAAGAACCGGGTGATGATGTTCTCCTCCGGATAGACGGTATAGAACAGGTGCAGCTGGCAGTGGCTGTATTCGTCCGTCATGTCGATACGCAGGGTCGTGGTCTTGTTGCCGGGCTCCGCGAACGGAAGATCACCGACCGGCTTGCGGCCGTGCATGCGTCTGTATCCCGAGTATACGAAATTCGTAGCGCACGTGCCGTCGCTGTTCCTGAGCTTGAGCGAGTTCGCGCGGAAATCGCCGTTGCCGAAGAATGCGAACTCAGTCAGAGCCGTATCTGGAGACGCGCCGGGAGCTTCCTCCTCGAAATCTGGATCGTAGGGGGAGAATCCCCTGGCGCTGTTGATCGGATACAGGGCCGGTTTCTTTGTCTTTTTACCGTAGTAGCGGTGGTACAGGTACTTGCCGTTGACCACCTCCATGATGTAGCAGGTGTTCTTGGTCAGTAATGTGAAGACCTTGCCTTCTTTGTCTACGCGTACGGGCATGATGCAGTTTCCTTTCTATTTCTTTTTTATAAATTTGCAATTAAAATCCCATCATTTTGAATATCTTGTAAATGTCCCCTGCTCCCATGACGAGTATCAGGTCGTCCGGAGAGATGTGCTGCTCAAGATATTCTTTCGCGTTCTCGATGCTGTCGCAGTAGATGGCCTTGTTGCCGATATCACGGGCCAGCCGCTCGGAACTCACGCCGAACACGTTCGCCTCCCGGGCGGCATAGATATCCGTCATCAGCACGTGATCCGCCTTGTTGAATGCTTCCGTGAACTGGTTGTAAAGGACCGCAGTCCGGCTGTAGGTGTGCGGCTGGTAAACGCACCAGACCTCTCTGTACCCCATGTCGGAAGCGCCCTTGAGCGTCGTCCTGACCTCCGTCGGATGGTGGCCGTAGTCGTCATAAACGTCAGCCCCGAGGAATTTTCCCTTGTATTCCATTCGCCGCCTGGCGCCCTCAAATCTCGTCAGGGCCGCGCCGATCTCCTCGCCGGGCAGTCCGTATACCCTGGCTGCGGCGACCGCCGCCAGCGCGTTGTATACGTTATGCATCCCGGGGATCTTCAGCGCCACGTGACAAAGATAGCTGTCCTTCTCCATCACGTCGAACTCGGCGAATCCTCTCTCATAGATGATATGCGCCGGATAGTAATCCGCCCCCTCATACATGCTGAACGTCAGTGAACGTCCCGTATAGGCCTGCATGGCCCTTAACACCCACTGGTCGTCCTTATTATAGATCGTAAGGCCTTCCGTACCGTTCTGTTGCGTTAGATCGACGAACGAGGCGAAAGACTTCGAGACCTGCTCCATATTTTTGAAATAGTCTACGTGATCCATTTCCAGATTCAGAACGACCGCAAGGGTCGGCGTAAAGTCCAGAAACGAATCCATATATTCGCATGCTTCGAACAGAAAATAATCCTTGTCCTTGCTTCCTTCTGCGAAAGCGCCATCCATCAGTTTCATCTCCGCGCCGGAAACGACAGTCGGATCCGTCTTGCAGTCAATGAACACCTGCGCGCACATGGAGGTCGTCGTGCTCTTGCCGTGCATGCCGGAGATCCCTATGCGGTGTCTGTAACTGGACATCAGGTACCCGAGGTAGTCCGCACGGGAAATGACTGGCTTGTTTTGCCGCTTTGCCTCGCACAGCTCCGGGTTGTCCTCCGGGACTGCCACCGTGAAGACGATGACATCATATCCGTCAACGTGCTGTGCCTCGTGCGTGTAGAACACCTGTACGCCTGCCGCCTCGAGACGTTCAGTCAACGCCGTCTTCGTCCTGTCGGAGCCGCCTACGCGGTGCCCCTCTTTCAGCGTGAGCATGGCCAGCGAGGACATATGGATCCCGCCGATCCCGACGAAGAAAACCGATTGTCCCTGTCCCAAAAGGCCTGCTATTTCAGCCGCTCCGTAATGTGTGTTCAGTGATGACATACTGCCTCCCGCTTTACTATGCCGAAAATAAAAGGTACATATCCGGTCGATTGTCCCCGGTGGGTGCGGAAAACGCAAAAATCAATTGCTTTTTGCTGTTATCCGCGCGTATAATGATTATGCTTTCTAACAACTATGAAATGCAAGGAGAATCCACATGGAAATTACCGACATCAGAATCAGAAAAACTTTCGAAGAAGGCCCGATGAAAGCTGTCGTTTCGGTGACTTTCGACAACGAGCTGGCCGTTCATGACATCAAGGTCATCAACGCCCACGACAGATACTTTATCGTCATGCCCGGCCGGAAAAATCCGGACGGTTCGTTCAGGGATATCGCGCACCCGATCAACGGTGCGTTCAGACATATGATCGAAGTAGCCGTGCTGAAAGAATATGAATCTATCCATCCGCTGGAGACGGCGGAAGCCGCTGAAAAGCCGGCGGAGACCGCTGAAGAACCGGCTGCAGAAGAGGCTGAGATCTGATCTGACTTTCCGCATCCTGCTTTTCGTTCCGCCCGGAACGAAAGGCAGGATTTTTTGTTGTTTTCCTCTACTTCAAGTATATCACAAAACATGAAAAAAGCAACCGAAACGGCTCATTTTCCGGCCGTTTTTTGCTTTTTTTCACAAAGGCCGCCAAAAGGTTTTCGCCCGCGGGGCTTGCACTGCGGCTTTTTTCTGCTATAATGGAGACAGCACTGAAAAAAACGATACAAATTCTCGAAAGGATCCTATAGAATCATGCTTCCCGTTGACTATCTGACATGTTTCAAAGACCTGTGCGCCATCCCTCATCCGTCCTACGGGACGAAAGCCGTCAGCGACTACTGCATGCGCTTTGCGAAGGAAAGAGGCCTCGAGGCCGTGCAGGACGGCGCCAACAACGTCGTTATCCGCAAACCCGCCTCGAAGGGATACGAAGACCATCCCGTCCTCATCCTTCAGGCGCATCTGGACATGGTCTGCGAAAAGACTGCGGACAGCGAGACGGATCCCGCCACGCAGCCCCTGGCGCTTTGCGAGGAGGGAGACTATCTGTTCGCGAAAGGAACGACGCTGGGCGGAGACGACGGCATCGGCGTCGCGTACTGTCTGTCCGTCCTGTCTGACGACTCGCTTCCCCATCCGCCGCTGGAAGTGCTCCTCACGACGGACGAGGAGGTAGGCATGCTGGGCGCGGACGCGCTGGATCCTGCCCTTATCACCGGTCGCAGACTCATCAACCTGGATTCCGAGAAGGAGGGCGAACTGCTTGTTGGCTGCGCAGGCGGCGCACACGTCATCATGCGTCTTCCCGTCGTTCTCGAGCGCAAGACAGGCATTCTTTATAAGATAGACATCGGCGGTCTGCTCGGCGGTCACTCCGGGACAGAGATCGACAAAGGGCATGCGAACGCAGCACACCTTCTGGCCGAGGCCCTCTCTTTCCTGCGTGAGAGACATGACGTCAGCATCCTGACACTTGGCGGCGGCATGAAGGACAACGCGATTCCGCGACTGGCTCACGCGGAACTCGTGATCGGCACCCATACGCACCTGACCGCGCTGGAAAAGGATCTTTCGAAGCTTGAATCAAAATTCAGGGCGAAATATCCCGCGGATGCAGGCGTTACCGTTTCGGGAAAGGCCGGGAAAGCGCCTGACACCTACGACTGCTTCTCCGGTCCTATGGCGGACCGGCTGCTGGATCTTTTGTGCGGACTTCCGAACGGCGTCATGAAAATGAGTTCCCTGCCGGGACTCGTGCAGACGTCTTTGAATCTCGGGATCCTGGAGCATTCAGGTCAGGACGTCACGATGATGATCTCCGTCCGCAGCAGCGTCACCAAAGAGTGCGAAGAACTTGTCGCCTCCCTGCGCACTCACGCGGAGAAGGCGAGCGCTTCCTTCCAGACAGGCGGCAGGTATCCCGCCTGGGAATTCAATCCGGCATCGCCCCTCGCTGCCGTCATGGCGGCGCAGTACAAAGCCCTTTACGGGAAGGACTGTTCGATAGCGACCATCCACGCAGGGCTTGAGTGCGGCCTTTTCAGTGAAAAATGGCCCGGACTCGACGCAGTTTCCTGCGGTCCGGACCTTTTGGACATCCATACGCCAGGGGAAAAGTTATCGCTGTCCTCCGCAAAACGGAGCTACGACTACCTGGTCCGCGTCATCAGTTGCCTGTAAGACAGAACAAAACAAGGGACACCCGCCGGGCGATCCCTTGTTTTTGAAATAAGAACACCACGCGATAGTCGCGTGGTTCAAAAGCGGCTATTGCCGATGAGAGAAATCCTCCGATTTGTGG
>JAFSSK010000163.1 GCA_017451045.1 Clostridia bacterium | reverse complement strand
TACTCCGGCGCCCGCGCCGACCCCGACGCCTTATTTCACGCCGGATCCCGCCGAAATGGATTTTGAGGGGGACTGAGCCTATGGAAAAAGTATCGGTCCGTAAACACCAGGCCAGTTTCTTCCGCCGCTATCTCTCGCTCGGCCTCATCGTCGTCCTCGGCTACCTCTGTGAAGTATGCGTGATGCCGTATATCCGCATTTTCGGCGTGACACCCAACCTCCTTTATGTCATGATCGGCATCGTAACCGTCGCTTACGGCAAACTCCGCGCTTTCTGGGTAGGGCTGATCTACGGCCTCCTGATGGAAATTATGCTTCCCTCCGTGCTGTACCTGAACCTCCTGCTCTATCCGGTTACGACGCTGTTCTGCTCCTTCCTGTTCGCCGACAAGCCGCTCAAGACGCTGGAATATGAACGGGCAGTCAACAAAAAGCGCCGCGAACTCCCCGCCTGGCAGAGGACGGTGCTTTGCACAGCCCTGAACATCTTCGTTTACGAGATCGTGCAGGTGACCTATATTTACCTGGGCGGTTCGCCGCTGACCGCGGGTCATTTCCTCCGCGCGTTCGCGGACGTCGTCCTGACTTCGCTCCTTTGCCTGGGGCTCGCCTTCCCCGTCCGCCGTATGATCCTCGGACGAAAATCCGAAACCCTGGTACTCCGCAGTGCCCCGGTTGTTTTCAACCGCAGCTGATAATACGTCAAACCCTCATGAAAGGAGGCTGCCGTCATGGAGAAAAAAAAGAAATCGCCTGAGTTCTGGCGGTACGCCGCTTTTCTTGTCGTGCTTTTCGGCATTTTCATCTGGCTTGTTTCCGGCCTGATCAACCTTCAGCTCCGCCAGTCCGAGGAATTCCTGGAGGCCGCGGAGGATACGCGTACCAAGACCATCGCGCTGCGCGGAAAACGCGGCAATATCTCCACGTCCGATTCTGTCATCATGGCGGAGGACGAGCTGATTTACAACGTGACCTTCCAGAAGGACGCTACCGACAACTCAAAAGAACAGTACCGGCAGTATACCGCCTCCATTCTTGACACCATCCGGATCATCGAGAAAAACGGCGGCGCCATCGCCGTCAGCTATGTCATTGAACGGGATCCGGATACCGGGGCCTGGCGCTTCAATTTCGGCACCGGCGTATCGGAATCCGTTCTGGAAACGCGCGAGCGGCAGTGGCGTTCCAACAACTACCTCACCAACCTTTCCCGTTACGGTACCGCCGAACAGTGCATTGAGCGCCTCCGTGACCGCTACCAGATCACAGACGATATCTCTGAGGAAGATATGCTCAAAATCATGGCGATCTACTCCGAGATGCAGATGAACATCTTCAATTCCCAGCCGATCGTTATCGCCAGGGATGTCCGCTATGAAACCGTCATCGAAATCGAGACGCGTTCAATGATGCTGCCGGGCATGTCGATTGAAATCGGCACGAAGCGCGTATACCCGCGTTCCAACCTTGCCTCGCAGATCATCGGTTATACCGGCGCCATTCCAAGCCGCGCCATGTGGCTGAACCTGCAGGCCAAGGGTTATTCCTACAACGACACCATCGGCCGCGACGGGATCGAGTCCTCCATGGAGGACTGGCTCACCCAGAATTCTTCCCTGCGGAAAGGCGCGCGCGTGGTTGAACGCGACCAGATGTCCCGCGTCGTCAGGGAGCTGTCCTATACGGCGCCCCAGGACGGGAACAACGTGAAACTGACCCTGAACGCCGCCTACCAGCAGCAGGCTGAGCGCTGCATCGCCAGCAACGTGAATTCCACGCGCGACCTCCAGGAGAAGAACCTCGCTTCCGAATCCTGGCTGGAGGCGAACAAAACCGATATCCATACGCGGGACTGGGGAAAGTATCCTCTTGCGCTGGCGGAACACGGCTGCCTGATTGTGCTGGACATGCAATGCCGCGTCCTCGCGCTGGCCAACTATCCCACTTACGACCTGAACGCCCTGGTCGCCGGCGGAAAGGACGCCATGGCGATTCTGGGAGACGCGCGGAACCTGCTCCTGAATTACGGCATCCATGCCCGCGGAACCCCCGGCTCCATTTTCAAGATGGTTACCGGCATGGGAGCGCTTTCCACCGGCGAACTGAAAATCACCGAACGCATCACCGACATGGGATACTATACCAAGTACAACCAGGACCTCAGCACCGCGCCGAAATGCTGGATCGGTAAGAACTACCGCTGGCAGCATTCCAACCAGACGATCGTCGAGGGACTGACCAACTCCTGCAACTACTTCTTCTATGAATTGTCCTCGCGCCTCGGGGAAGAACGCCTGTACCACTATGCGTCCCTCTTCGGACTGACCTCCAAGACGGGTATCGACCTGCCCGGCGAAGTCCGCTCTGTCGTGGGATCCCAGAACACACTGTACGATCCGACAAAACCGGTGAACGAAGCGAACCAGGACACTTCCCTGCCCATCATCGTTTTCAACTCGATCAAAACGCACCTGAAAAACTGCGGCGCGTCCCGGAACATCGAGTATGACGACGAACGACTGTCCGTATGCGCCAAGCGCCTCATGGACATGGCCGTCAACTACAATGAGTCCGACTGGCTTGAAAACATGCGCACCATCCTGATGGAAGAGCTGAACATGACAAAGGAAATGGTGTATCTGCAGTCCGTCATCGGCGAGGCGTACACCGACATGAACGACATTCAGTGGGGCGGCGGCCAGACACTTCTGACCGGGCTCGGCC
>JAFSSK010000162.1 GCA_017451045.1 Clostridia bacterium | reverse complement strand
TCATATACGGCAGAAGGACAAGCGGCTATTTCGATCTCCGTCATCTTGACGGGACGAAAGTGCACGCGAGTGCAAACTGGAAACAAATACAATTACTTGAACACTCAAAAACAGTTTTAACAGAATGGAGGATGCAAGAAGATACCGAACAAAGGAGGAGCAATTCCTCCCCAACCTACACTGACACTTAGAGGTTAGGGTATCCTTGCTATATTTCGATGACAGTAACAATGACGTTTCCCGGACTCGGCATCGGCGAGTTCAGCGTGAACAAAGTCGCTTTCACGCTGTTCGGGCGCGAAGTCCGCTGGTACGGTCTCATCATCACGCTGGGGATGATACTGGCCGTCGCGTACAGCATATGGCGGGCGAAGACAACGGCCGGGTCCCATTTCAAGACAGACGACGTGCTGGATATCGCCATCGCCCTCATCATAGCGGGCGTCGTCGGCGCAAGGCTGTACTATGTGATCATGAGCTGGAAGGAAATGGGATACAACAGCTTTCTGGACGTGATCGCCGTCTGGAACGGCGGGCTGGCCATCTACGGCGGCATCATCGGCGGGTTTATCGCCCTTTACATCGTCTGCCGGGTCAAGAAGAAGAGCCCGTGGGAGATGCTGGACTATGCCGGCCCGAGCGTGATGTTGGCCCAGGCGATCGGCCGCTGGGGCAACTTCTTCAACGGCGAAGCATACGGGTACGAGGTGGCGGAAGGAAGCCCTCTATTCTTTATGCGGATGGGCATCAGCCCCAACATTTTCTCGAGCCAGATGGCCTACGTGCATCCGACGTTCCTGTATGAATCGCTGTGGAACATCGTAGGGTTCGTGCTGATCAACATTTTCTATAAAAAGAAGAAGTTCGACGGCCAGATCTTTCTGGAATATCTGGCGTGGTACGGCTTCGGACGCATGTTCATCGAGGGCCTGCGTTCGGACAGCCTGTATATTTTCGGCACCGTCCGCGTGTCGCAGCTGGTCGGTTTGCTCTGCTTCGTGGGCTCTGTCGCCTGTATCATCGTCCTGCTCGTAAGGGAACGCAAAAAAGCAGTGGCGGCAGTCGCGGAGGAAAATGAGCCTGCCGGGGAGCCTTTGGAAGAGGCCCCGGAGGAAGATACAGAAGAGATCCCTGAGGAAGAGATCGGCGAGGCAGACGAAGAGAATGCTGAAGAAGCTCAAGAAATGACAGAAGAAAGCGAGGAGTCCGAGCCGGACATGGCAGAGGACGAACAGAACGATGGCTCAACTGATTGACGGGAAGGCAATCTCCGCGGCCGTCAGGGAGGAGATCCGCGAAGACTGCGAGAAACTGGTAAGGGAAACGGGCGTCCGTCCGGGGCTAGCGGTCATCATCGTCGGGGAGGATCCCGCCTCCCAGATCTATGTCCGCAACAAGGAGAAGGCCTGCCAAGAAGTAGGTTTTCTGTCCAGGACCTACCGCCTGGCTGCGGATACGAAGCAGGAACAGCTGGAAGAACTGATCGACGAGCTGAACCGGGACAAGGAGATCCACGGCATACTCGTTCAGCTGCCGCTCCCGGACCATCTGGACGGGAACGCACTGCTGCTCAGGATAAAGCCAGAGAAGGACGTTGACGCATTCCATCCGTTCAACGTCGGGCAGATCATGATCGGAAATTACGACCTGGCGCCCTGCACGCCGGCCGGCGTCATGGTGCTGCTGGAGAAAAGCGGCATCAGCGTAGCGGGGAAGCGGTGCGTGGTCGTCGGAAGGTCCAATATCGTGGGCAAGCCGCAGGCCATGCTGCTGCTCCACGCGAACGGGACCGTCACCATCGCGCACAGCAAAACGAAGGACCTTGCGGACCTTACCCGCCAGGCACAGGTACTCGTTGTGGCTGTCCGTCATCCGAAACTCATCACGGGCAACATGGTCTCGGAAGGCGTCGTCGTAATCGACGTCGGCATGAACCGGGACGAAGCGGGGAAGCTCTGCGGGGACGTGGATTTCGATTCCGTCGCGCCGAAGGCGTCCTACATCACGCCGGTTCCGGGCGGCGTCGGTCCCATGACGATCACGATGCTGATGAAGAACACACTGACCGCGGCCAGGCGCGCCGCCAAAGAAATATAGGAGGAACTGATATGAGGTGTCCATTTTGCGGCTCGGAAGACAACAAGGTCGTGGATTCGCGGCCCGTGGAGGAATCCAACAGCATCCGCAGAAGGCGGGAATGCCTGAACTGCCAGAAACGCTTCAACACCTATGAGGTGGTGGAGTCCGTTCAGCTGATCGTTTGCAAAAAGAGCGGGCTGAAGGAACTGTACGACCACCAGAAACTGCTTTCGGGCGTCCTGAAAGCGACCCAGAAACGGCCGGTCAACGCGGAGGCGCTGGTCAACGAGATCGAACTGGAACTGCAGAACAGTCTCGTCAGGGAAGTTACCAGCCGGGAACTGGGCGAGATGGTCATGAACAAGCTCAAGGAGCGGGACGAGGTCTCCTATGTCCGGTTCGCATCCGTGTACAAGGAGTTCAAGGACGTAGACACCTTCCTCGAGGCGCTCAAATCGCTGCGCCATTCCAAGAAGAAGGCCGGCGCGGGGAAGAAAACGGACTGATAAGCCATGCTTTCCCATTTCGCGTTCGCGGCGAACGCCGTTTTCCCGATCTTGATCCTGATCCTTCTGGGGTACCTGCTTCGCCGATTCAGCTTCTTCAATGACGAGTTTCTGAAGATCTGCAACAAACTTGTTTTCTACGTGCTGCTGCCGGCCATGCTGTTCATGTCCCTCTATCACGTGGAAAGCATTTCCAACATAGACTGGAAGGCCGTTCTTTACACAGGCGGCGTCATCGTCTTCCTGTTTTTCGCCGGAATCGCCATCGTGGCGATCTTCATCCGGGACAGAAGGCAGAAAGGCGTCGTTCTGCAGGCGGTGTTCCGCTCCAATACGGCACTGATCGGGCTGCCGCTGGCACAGGCGCTCGGGGGAGAGACCGGTGTGGCGCTGGCTTCCGTCATGTCCATCCTGGCCATCCCGCTGTTCAATATCCTGGGGGTCCTCGCGCTGTCCATGTATATCGGCGGGGAGGAGGAAGGCCCTGGCGAAAAGCAGAAGATCCGCTGGGGGCAGGTCTTTTTCAAGATTGTTACCAACCCGTTGATCATCGCTATCGCCCTGGGCATCATATTTCTGCTTCTGCGCGCCGTGATCCCGAAGACGGACGCCGGGATGCCAGTGTTCTCCTTCCGGAACAATCTTTCCTGGGTCTATGACGCCGTGGAGATGATCAGCAAGACGGCCACGCCGATCGCACTGGTGGTGCTGGGCGGGAATTTCCGCTTCGAGGCTGTCCCCGGCATGAAGCGCCAGATCATCGTGGGTACGGCTGCAAGGCTTTTGCTGGCGCCTGCAATCGGCCTTGGGTGCGCTGTCTGGCTGGGGCATATCGGTGTTCTTACGCTTAGCGCCGGGCATTTCGCTGCCATGACGTCTGTTTTCGCGTCTCCGTGCGCCGTCGCGAGCGCGGTGATGGCTGCTCAGATGGACAACGACGAGCAGCTGGCGACGCAGCTGGTCGTGTGGACGTGCACCGTCTCGGTACTCACCGTTTTTCTGACGGTCGTGCTGCTGCGCGTGCTCGGTTTCCTGTAAACAATTCAAACAAAGAGGTGATAACTATATGCTTCAAATCCATAATCTTACCAAAAGATACGGCCCCAAGACGGCCGTGGACTGCCTGTCCCTTACGATCGAGCCGGGGGAGATATGCGGTTTCATCGGACACAACGGGGCGGGAAAGACGACGACGCTGAAATGCGTCTGCGGCATTTTGCAGTTCGAGGAGGGCGAGATCCTCATCGACGGTCTGTCCATCCGCGAAAAGCCTCTTGAATGCAAGAAGCGGTTCGCTTACATCCCGGACAATCCCGATCTTTACGATTACATGACAGGGATCAAATACCTGAATTTCGTGGCGGATATCTTCGGGATCAGCAGCGATGAAAGGAAGGCAAAGATTGATCAGTACGCAGAGATCTTCGGACTTTCCGATCAGCTCGGCAGCGCCGTTTCCTCCTATTCGCACGGCATGAAGCAGAAACTGGCCCTGATCTCCGCGTGGATTCACAGTCCGAGGCTGATCATCATGGACGAGCCGTTCGTCGGACTGGATCCGAAAGCCGCGCATTCGCTCAAGGAAATGATGCATGAGCTGTGCGAGAGCGGCGGTTCCATCTTCTTCTCCACGCACGTGCTCGACGTAGCTGAGAAACTGTGCGACAGGGTCGCTATCATCAAAGAGGGAAAACTGATCAGATCCGGTTCGATGGAGGACGTCAAGGGCGATGAATCGCTTGAAAGCGTGTTCCTGGAACTCGAGGAGGAATGAACATGTTCCGCGTGTTGCTGAAAAAGCAGTTCATGGAAATGAACAGGATGTATTTCTACAATGCAAAGACCGGGCAGATCCGTTCCACCGGATCGATCGTCGGGATCATCATCCTGTTTCTGTTCGTTTTCCTCAGTATGGGGGGGATGTTTTTCTCGACCGGGATCTCCATGACGTTGATGCTGTTCGATTCCGAAACGGGCAGTTCCACCCTGACGCCGGAAGCGGGTCTTTGGATCGTTCTGCTCCTGATGGCGCTGTTCAGCGTCATGTTCGGTACGTTCGGGAGCGTGTTTTCCACCTATGCGTCCGTTTATATGGCCAAGGACAACGAGTTTTTGCTGTCCCTGCCGATCAGACCGTCCGCCATCCTTGTGTCAAGGCTTTCCGGCGTTGTCTTCATGAGCTTTCTGTATACGGCTGTCGCCTGGCTGCCGGCGCTTGCGGGGGTGCTCGTCAGCGGCGTGTTCGCACTGAGTGCGCAGCTGATCATCCTAGGGATCCTGACGCTTTTGACGCTGACCATGTTCGTGACGTTCTTGTCCTGCATTTTGGGATGGGTCATCTCGCTCATTGCGAAAAAGCTCAAGCGCAAGAGCTTTCTGATCGTGATCGTCGCGCTCGGTTTTTTCGTCCTGTATTATATGTTCGCCTTCCGCATGCATAGCATCATGACATCGCTCGCAGCCAACGCGGAGGCGATAGGAGAGACGGTCAGCGGACGGCTTGTCCCGCTGTACTGGCTCGGGACAGGCGCCGGCGGGAACATCGGCGGCTTCCTGCTCGCGCTGCTGATCGTAGCCGCCTTGTGCGCGCTGACCTTCTTTGTCATGACGGTGTCCTTTTTGCCTACGGTCACTGCCGTTGGCGGGGAGAAGAGCAAAGCATACAAAGCCGAGTCCGTCAGGAGTTCAAAGCTGTCCGTGGCGCTGCTCGGCAAGGAATTCAAGCGGTTCACATCAAGCGCCAACCTGATGCTGAACACGGGATTCGGCGCGTTCATGATGCCGATCCTGATCATCCTTCTGATCGTGAACAGGGAAAGAGTATCGAATCTGCCCGCCGCCGTCGGACTGAGCGGGGATTCCCTGCTGCCCGTCATCGTCACAGCCGGACTTCTGTTCTGTATGTTCCTTGACGTGCTGTGCGCTTCCAGCGTTTCGCTGGAAAGCAAGAACATCTGGATCCTGCGCTCGCTTCCGTGTCCGTCCGCAGAGGTCCTCAAGGCGAAATTCAGGACGCAGTTCCTTTTGAATATCGTGCCGGCCGCCGTCTGCTGCGTCGTGGCCATGACGGTCCTCGGCATCGGTCCGCTGACGCAGATCCTGGCCGTGCTGCTCCTTGCCTCGGCAGAATGGCTCAGCGCCGGTTTCTGCCTTAGCATGAACCTCTGCTTCCCGTACCTCAACTGGACCAATGAAGCATATGCCGTCAAGCAGGGACCGTCCGTCCTCATCTGCACGTTTGCCGGAATGGGGATGGGACTGCTTCTTGCCGGGATCCTTGCGGTTTTCGGCATCTTCCTGGACGTGCGGATCGGAATGGCTGTCGGAACGGTACTCTGTTCCGTCCCGGCTGCGCTGATACAGCTCTGGGTCGGCCGCAGAGGCGTCAGACGCTGGGAAGAAATCTAATTAGTCGGAGAATCAACATGCTGAAAAAGAGAATATGGATACCCGCACTTGCGCTCGCGGTCCTACTGCTCGTCATGCTCGCGGGGTGTCACATCAATATCATGGGAAAAATAGGCGGCGTCACGACGGTGACCTATGAAAAGCCTGAAACGTATGCGCCAGGCGACGCAAGTTATGCCGGCATACCCGAAACACTGTTCGTCGACTGGGTGAGCGGCCCCGTCCTCATTGCCTACGACATGAACATCGACTGCGTGCAGATCAGGGAGAAGTCTGATTCGTCCCTGCCGCCCGAATGGCGCATGCAGACGCGTATGGAGGACGGCGAGCTGAATATCGAGTATTCAGAACCCGGGAATCACACGTTCGGAACGCTGACGAAGAGTCTGGAGATCCTCCTGCCTTACGGGACGCAGATCGGGGAGATCGAGGTAGACAGCGTGGCCGGCGGTGTTAATTCTTCTGTCACCTGTACGAAGATCAGCGTAAAGACGATTTCTGGAGCGGTTTACATCGCAGACTCACTGAACGTCTACGTGGACAAAACGTCCGGCATGACGACCATCAGCACAGATCGGCTCGAAACGCTGGATTACGACTCTATTTCGGGCAACCTGTACGTTTCCTGCGATACGTTCGGCAGCATCCGGATCGACAAGACGTCCGGGGACGCCGATATAAAAGCCGCGCAGACGACAGGATTCACGCTCCACTATTCTTCCTTGTCCCGTTCATTCGAAAGCGAGTTCGAACTGCAGAAAAAGAGCAGGGATACGTACGTTTTCGGCGACGGGACTGCCGTGATCGACATCGACAGTACGTCGGGCGGCCTTAGGCTGACAAAGTCCGAAGGACATACGGATAAGTACGGAACGGACTGAGAAGACTGCCATTTGCCTTGAAATCGGAAAAACAGAAAAGCAGCAGAGGAATGAACCTTTGCTGCTTTTTCGTTGGCACGTGTCGGCGGGGCTTACTGTTTGCCGATCATCTTCAGGATATTATCGTAGGTGAGACCGTACCGGCCCGCGATATCTCTCGCGTAGCTCTTGCCGTCCGGCTTTGTGCGGATGATCTTGAACGATCTGCTGCCTTCCTCCCCGATGCCGGCCACCAGCGTATCGATCCGGATACCGCCCCGCGGCTTTGTCAGCTCGTTGATCTCGTCGATCTTCGCAGCCAGCTCGTGCAGGTGCGTGGAGAAAAGGCATCTGCAGCCGGCACAGGCAAGGCCTGCGAGGACTTCGGACGCGATATAGGAGGCTTCGAAGGATCCTGTCGAGGAGAGGGATTCGTCCAGAAGGACCAGGCTGTCGCTCGTGATGTTCTCGAATATCTCGGAAAGTCTTGCGCACTCCTCGCCAAGACGCCCTTTGTCTATCGTGTCCTCGGCACCGGTGGGGAAGTGGGTATATATAGCGTCGACGGGACTCAAGATCGCCTCGCGGGCGGGAACGAACATGCCCAGCTGCATCATGACCTGGCACAGTCCCAGCGCACAGGTGATGACGGATTTACCGCCTCTGTTGGGACCCGTGAGCACATAAATGCCGGCCTGCTCGTCATAGTCCAGGTCGTTCGGGACAACGTCGCCGTCGATCTTCAGGGCCACGCAGGGATTGTAAAGATCTTTTAAGATGCAGGCATGATCGCTGACAGGCCTTATGTCGGGCTCTGTCAGGATGCAGCCTTTTTTCTTCAGCTGACGCAAGAATTCCGTCCCGCGGACGAGAAGCTCGAATTCCGGGATCAGGTTGAGCAAAAAATCGGTGTTCTCCAGCACATAGTTCTGGACGATCTGCTTCCAGCTGCGCAGCGAGGACTTGTACACGTCGTTGATCGCCGAGTTGAACGCCAGGGAAAGGGCTGTCTTTTCGTTGTCGGACTGCTTCTTCCCGAACGGAACGAGGTTGGCGATGCAGGTATACTCGTCGCCCTTGAAATTCAGCCGCAGGATCTTGTCGATGATATCCCCGGACTTGAACGGGACGGCGTTGATGGAAAGAACGCCTGCCTCGCGCGGACGGAGCTGCTGGTCCAGGTTGACGCCGATGGTCACCGAACGGATCTCGCGCACCCGCTGGGTGAGTTCCTCCAGCTTCTTGTTCAGCTGCTTGTAGTAATCGCTTTCAGCCAGCTCGCGGATGCGGTCCGCCAGCGTGCGGAAGGCGTCGCTGTGCAGGTTTTCCGCCTCGCGGCTCAGTCCTTCGTGAAGGATGCCGATGCATGAGATATACAGTTCGATTTCCGTGATGCTGAGCAGGTAGTTGGCCGTATCCCCGCTGTCGCTTTCCATCCTGCGCAGTTCGAGGATATCGCCGAGGACCGGCATCAGTCTGTTGAGCGTTTCGGCGATCTGCTCGTTGTCGAGCATGTCGCGGAAAGCCTCCATCCTGTAGCGCATGACGGCTGGATCCATCGTGAAGAATTCCGCCAGTTCGCTGTTTTTCAGGGTGAACAGTTCCAGGAGGCCGAGTTCCTGCAGCGTGAACATGTCGATGTCGGGCACGTTGCGGCCCTCGAAATGGTCCTGCTGCGTTTTTTCGTCCGGAAATAGAAGGCTGAAATGAGAAAAGTCCATGAAGATTTCCTTTCGTCTTTCTGTAATGTGTCTTAGACCATTTCTTGGATGGGGATCTGGACGCGTTCGCCGCCGCGCCACACGCATACGTGCGAAAAGCCGATATCCTGAAGGATGGCCAGACCGTCCGCGACGCACCGTCCCAGGTTGGACGGGGTGTGCGCGTCCGAGCCGATGGTGACGAGCCGTCCGCCGCAGTCGTAGTACTGCTTCAGGACGTCCGGATGTGTCAGCGGGAAGCCGTATCCCTGCCACAGGGCTGAAACGTTGAGTTCCAGACAGACGTCCAGTTCCATCATCCGCTCGAACAGCCGGCTCAGATCATCCCTGAAGAGGGAATAGTCGATCCTGTCAAGCCCTGCCTTGCGCTTGAAATAGCGGTGCGGAT
>JAFSSK010000161.1 GCA_017451045.1 Clostridia bacterium | reverse complement strand
TCATATACGGCAGAAGGACAAGCGGCTATTTCGATCTCCGTCATCTTGACGGGACGAAAGTGCACGCGAGTGCAAACTGGAAACAAATACAATTACTTGAACACTCAAAAACAGTTTTAACAGAATGGAGGATGCAAGAAGGTACCGAACAAAAGGAGGAGCAATTCCTCCCCAACCTACGCTGACACTTAGAGGTTGGGGTATCCTTGCTATATTTCGATGAAACTGACGATCAAAGCGGTACGCGATTACCGCGACGAACCGGTGCTTTACCGCACGGAAGAGAAAGCGGGGCAGATCAGATCCGCCAAGGCCGCAGACGGCCGTGTTTTCCCGGCAGGACAGACCGATGAGGGGATCCTCGTCATCGCCACGCTGGCCCGCGGCGAGGAAATCGAACTGGAAACGTCTGCAGATGCCTGCAGGCAGGACGTCGAGGTGACGTCTTTACCGGACAGCAGCCGCGTCAGCGTGAAGATCGGCGGAAAGCCGTTCACGGAATACGTCTATGACACACAGTTCTGCAAGCCGTACCTGGGACCGGTGCTTGCCGCCGACGGCAAGACATCCTATACACGGATGGATCTTACAGCCAAGGAACATCCTCATCAGCGCTCCATCATCTGCGCGATCGGGGACATCAACGATATCGATTTCTGGAACGAATACGGAAACTACGGGTACGAAAGGCAGAAGAAACTGCTCCGTGCGGAAGGGAACGCCGCTGCGGGCGTGATCGAGGCTTCGATCGTCTGGCAGGACAAGGACGGCGTTCCGCAATGGGACGAGATCCGGAAATTCACCGTATACAATCAGGGACAGGACTGCCGGTATCTTGACGCCGAATTCAAGTTTACCGCCGCTTACGGCGACGTGGTGATCGGGCCAACGAAAGAGGCCGGGCCGCTCGGCATCCGGATGAACGAGCAGCTGAACGTCGACCACGGAACAGGATTCATCTTCAACGCCTACGGTGCGGAGAACGAATCGGAATGCTGGGGCAAGAGCGCCAGTTACTGCGCCTATAACGGGACCATCGACGGGCATCTTTACGGGATCGCCGTTTTCGACAACGAGAACAACATCCAGTACCCGACCGCATGGCACGTCCGCAATTACGGCCTGTTCGCCGCCAACAATTTCTATTTCAAGGGCGGCATGACGCTGAAAAAAGGACAGACGCTGACCTACAGATACAGGATCGTATTCTACGAAGGGGAACAGGTAAATCTTGCCGACCGGTTCAACAGCTACGAGGCGTTCATTAAAGAATGATAGTATTTATTTGCGTCGATGACGCGTGCGGCGTCATGTTCAACCGCCGCCGGCAGAGTATGGACCGCGTGCTCCGCGAATACGTAACGGCCGCATGCTCGGGCCGCAAACTGTATATGAGCCTTTATACGGCAAATCAGTTCACGGATGCGGACAGGGAAGCGGCAACGATCATAGCGGATGACGGTTTCCTTGAAAAGGCCGGAAGCGGGGACTGCTGCTTCGTTGAGGACAAGATAGGCCAGCTCCGGCTCGAAGCCGTGGAAATGCTGTATCTTGTCCGGTGGAACCGCAGATACCCGGCGGACACGTTCTTCAGGACAGATCCGTCAGCGGCCGGCTTCAGACTTGAGAAAGTCGATGAGTTCGCCGGCTCGTCCCACGAAAAAATCACAGTGGAGGTCTATCGGAAATGAGTAAGCGCGTAACGAAGAAAATCATCAGAGGCGCAAGGAAATCTGCCCGCAGGAATCCGGCCGTCGCGCTAGTCCTGCTGCTTCTGGTCGTTTTGCTGGTGGGAGGACTGTTCCTGGCCGCCAAGATGGGCTGGGTCGATCTTTCTGCTCTGACGGGCGGCTCCGGTGCAAAGCAAACCGAAACGAATCCGTCGCAGGGCGGAACAGAAACAGGGCCCGGCGGCACGGTCACCTCGTTCTCTATGGACGACATCCCGCCGTACACGACGGAGGCCTATGTCGTCATCAATGACAATATGCCGTCTTTTACCGACGGGGAAAAGAAGACTGAAGCCGTTGAAGAATATACTGTCCTTGATTCTCTAGGCAGATGCGGGGTCGCTTTCGCGATCGTTTGCCGCGAGACCATGCCGGCAGACGGCGAGGCAAGGGGAGCGATAGGTTCCGTAACGCCCTCAGGGTGGGTCCAGAAGAAATATGACACATCCCTTATCCCGGGCGGTTATCTGTATAACAGATGTCACCTGCTCGGATGGCAGCTGACGGCGGAGAACGCCAACGAACGCAACCTCATCACAGGTACTTACTACATGAATCACGGCGACGCCATGCTCGCTTTCGAGAACATGATCGCGGACTACGTCAAGGAGACAGGCAACCACGTGGCATACCGCGTAACGCCCGTGTTCGAGGGCTCAAACCTTGTCGCGTCGGGCGTACAGATGGAAGGCTGGTCCGTCGAGGACAACGGAGAGGGCATCTGCTTCAATGTATACTGCTACAACGTCCAGCCCGGCATCACCATCGATTATGCGACCGGCGATTCCTGGCTGACAGAAGGGAACTGAACAGAGCAGTCTGAAAAAGCACCCGCACGGGTGCTTTTTCATTTTTAGCGGAATCTTTTTGGAAAAACAAGAAATTGTTTTCTCATAAGTTTTTGTTCCCGCAAATAATTTCGGCTTCAGATTGACAATTTTCGGTTTGCAGTGTATAATGCAGTTACCTGGAAAACCTATCATAATGTGTATATAAGGAGACTTGATAATGGATAGTGTGGATCTTAAAATACTGAGGTGTCTGCAGAAGAACGCGCGGATGAAGGCGTCTGCGATCAGTGAAGAAATCAATCTGTCCGTTTCTGCCGTGACGGAAAGGATAAGACGTCTGGAATCCAGCGGCATCATCCGTCAGTATACGCTCCTTCTGGATCAGCAGAAACTCAATTACGGGATCGAGGCGCTGATGGAAGTAAGACTTGAACACCTGCGGTATTTCGATACCGTCGCCGCCAAGATCCAGAACGATCCCGGCATCGTGTCCTGCTACTGCCTGACGGGAGACTGCGATTTCATGCTCCGCATCATGACGAACTCCACGGAAAGTCTGGAAAAGCTGCACCGCGAGATCATGGGACTCGAAGGCGTCAGCACGACCAAAACATATTTCATCATCCAGCATCTGAAAGAAAACACGTCCCTGATACCGAACTGAGGGCGGCATATTCGATGAAAACGGAAGTTTTCTGGGACAGGATGAAATCAATACTCGGACAGGACTATCCTGCTTTTGCGGATGCCGTAACAGACTGTGAGGCGGTCCGCGCTTTCCGCGTGCATCTGCCGGCGGAAAAGATCGGGGATTTCCTGTCCGTTTTCCCGTATCCCGTGGAAAGACATCCCGTCTTCAGCGACGCTTTCTACTGTACGGCAGAAAAACTCGGGAACACCCCGTTCCACCACGCGGGGCTGATCTACCTGCAGGATCCTTCTGCCATGGCGGTGGTGCATGCGCTGGATATCCAGAAAGGATGGCACGTGCTGGATCTGTGCGCGGCTCCCGGCGGGAAAACGACGCAGCTGTCCGCAGCGGTTGGAAAGACAGGCGCCGTCGTGGCGTGCGAATACGTGGAAAAGCGCTGCGCGATCCTCAATGAGAACCTGGAACGGCTGGGATGTTCAAACACAGTCGTGCTCCACACGGCTGCCGACGCCGTTGCCGGGGCATTCCCCGGAAAGTTCGATCTTGTGCTGTGCGACGCGCCGTGCTCCGGCGAGGGCATGTTCCGCAAGAACAGCAGGGCGCAGGACGAATGGAGCCCCGAGAACGTGACCATGTGCGCAGAAAGGCAGAAGCGGATCCTTGAAAGCGCCGTGGCGTGTGTCCGGCCCGGCGGCTATCTGCTGTATTCCACCTGTACGTTCGCCCCGGAGGAGAACGAAGAAAACGCGGCATATGTGCTCAGCCGCTTCCCGGAAATGGAACTGTGCGCGCCTTCAGCGGAAGTGACGGCACTCTCCAGTCCCGGACTGAAACTGCAGACGACGGACATGGATCCCAGCCTCTGCCGCAGGTTTTACCCGCACGTCCACCGTGGAGAGGGGCAGTTCCTGGCTCTGTTCCGCAAGGCGGCATCTGCCATATGCGGAGAGGCGGCAGGAAACGGGAAAGGAGATCTCAAGACGGTCCCTGAAAAAGATATGCAGACTGTCCGCGCCTTCCTTGAGCAGACGCTGGATGGGGACGCGGCCGGAGACTGTCTTTTAAAGATATTCAAAAACAGGATATATCTTGTCCGTCCGCAGCTCGAGCAGTACCTGACGGCGCCGGGGCTCGTGACGCCCGGCGTCCCGCTGGGCGACCTTGAAAAAGGAAGACTGGAGCCGCACCACTGGTTTGCCAAGGCTTTCGGACACGAATTCAGAAACAGGATCGATCTGACAGGCCGGGAAGACATCGTTCGGCAGTATCTGACCGGGACCGAGATCCCGGTGGAGGAGGGCGTGAGCGGCTTTTGCGCACTGACTTATGCCGGCGGCGTGCTTGGGTGCGTGAAAGCGTCGTCCGGCAGAGGAAAAAACAGGTATCCCAAAGGGTTGCGGCTGGCGCCGGGGACCGCGACGGGACCGGAAGAAACGAAACGGAGTTGATTAGATGCATATCATCAAGCACTTCAAAACCATAACGAAACACAGACATATGGTCATGAGATACTGCCGGCTGGCAGGCATAGGCTTCCAGGGACTCTTTCACGATCTGTCCAAGTACTCGCCTGCGGAGTTCATCCCGGGAGCGAAATACTACCAGGGGAACAGAAGCCCCAACGAGAAGGAAAGGGAAGTCCTCGGGTATTCGAAAGCCTGGCTGCATCACAAGGGGCGCAACAAGCACCATTTCGAGTACTGGCGGGACGTGAACCAGGCCGTGCACCGGTACGAGCCTGTGGAGATGCCGCTGAACTACGCGGCCGAAATGTTCTGCGACAGGGTCGCGGCCAGCAGGATCTACAAGGGAAAAGACTATAAGGATTCCGATCCCTACGCCTACTACAGCATGCATTCGACCAGAGACAAGATGCATGAGAAAACGGCCGATCAGCTGGAGGTCTGGCTGAAAATGCTCGCGGAAAAGGGCGAGAAGGAAGCCTTCGCGGCGATCAGGCGCCAGCTGAAGGAATGGAAAAAGAAAGAAAAACAGAAGAAACAGGAAAACAGCCCGTGAGTTCACGGGCTGTTTTGTATGGTGAAGGGGATCACCCTTCCTGCTGCTTGATGGCGGCGGCGCGCTGCTGCGCCATCACGAGCTTATAGTAGATGCCTTTGGACGCAAGAAGCTCCTGGTGCGTGCCGAATTCGGCCAGACGGCCGTGGTCGAGCACGATCAGCTTGTCCGCGTTGCGCAGCGTTGACAGACGGTGCGCGATGGCGAAAGTCGTCCTGCCTGTCGTGACCTTGGAGATCGCGTCCTGGATCATTTTTTCCGTCTCGGTGTCCAGCGCGGCGGTCGCCTCGTCGAGGATCAGGATCCTCGGGTTGTGGATGAGCGCGCGGGCAATCGCAATCCGCTGGCGCTCACCGCCGGAAAGGGAATAGCCTTTCTCACCGATGATGGTGTTGTAACCCTGCGGCAGTTTGATGATGAAGTCATGGGCGTTCGCCATCCTGGCGGCGGCAACGACCTCGTCATTGCTGGCGTTGGGCATGGCGTATTTGATATTGTCCCTGACCGATCCGTAGAACAGGTGCGTCTCCTGAAGGACTACGCCGATCTGCGAACGCAGGGCGTTCTGGGAAATATCCTTGATGTTGACACCGTCGATGGTGATTGCGCCCTCATTCACGTCGTAAAGACGCATGATCAGGTTGATCAGCGTGGATTTGCCGCAGCCGGAGTGACCGACGATACCGATCATCTCGCCGTGCTTCACATCGACGGAGACCTTTTTCAAAACGGGGTTGAAACTGTCGTAGCCGAAGGTGATGTTGTCGATATGGACGTCGCCTTCGATTCGTATGTCGAGCGGCAGGTCGATATCGGCGATATCGGGCTGCTCCTCCAGGATCTCAAGTACCTTGGAAACGGATGTCAGGAAGTTGGAAATGTTACGCGGGATGAAGGTGATCCAGATCAGCGGCCCGTAGATGATGCCGGCATAGGATCTGATCTGGTCCAGCGTACCGATGTCCATCTCCTGATGGAACAGCAGATTGTATCCGTAGAACAGGATGAAATAGTTGCCGAGCTGGACGATGAACGCAAGGATCGGGAAGAAAGTGTTGTACAGTTTCGAGTTGCTTTCGTCTTTCTCAGCCTGCTTTTTCGTATGGAATGTGAACTCTGCGATGGCTTCATCCTCATGGCCGTACGTCTTGACCACGCGGATGCCGCTCAGAACGTCCTGAAGATTCCTGTTCGTACGCATGGACAGGATCCAGCAGCGGACGTCGCGGCGGTGCTGGTGTCCCCAGAAACGGCTGATCAGCCAGACCGTGAACGGGAGCGGGATGAAGATGAACAGGCACATCAGCCAGTTCAGCCACAGCATCAGGATCAGTCCCAGAAAGAAGGAGAACAGCTGTGCGAAATAGGTCGGCAACTGGTTGACCATGAAGTCCTGGACGACGGACACGTCGTTGTTGATACGCCCCATCAGGTCGCCAACGGAACGTTTGGAGATCGACGAGATGGAAAGGCTCTGCACTTTTTCGAACAGCAGCGTACGCATCATGGTGGAGAAGCGGCCGCCTGAAATGACCGCGAGCCTGCTTCGCGCGATGTTGATCAGCTGACTGAAAAGGTCGCCCAGCGCGATCAGTCCGACGATCAAGAGGAAGTGCGCCAGAACGTTTGCCGTCAGTACGATGCCTGTGTTGGTGATATAGTCGTTGATCAGGATCTTTTTGATGACGGGAAGGGTGAACTGGATGCCTACGGAAAGCGCGGCTGCCAGCAGCGGGAACAGCATGTAAAGGCGAAGACCCTTGGTCAGTCCCCACAGCTTCTTGTAAACTTCCGCCTTGCTCTGACAGAAGGGACAGATCTGGGTACCCGGCATGAACGGCCGTCCGCATTTCGGACAGTAACGCTCGGGTTCGTTGGATTCCATCGGATCCGTCAGCGCGTCTTCCTCGTACCGGTCGAAAGCGGTGACGAGCAGGGAATAGCGCGGCAGGTTGCGTCCGGAAATGAAGTTGCACAGCAGCGTGCTGTGTCCGTCCACTTTTGCGAACAGTCCGCAGATGCCGTACATGACCTCTGTCGTCATGGCGTGCAGGCGGGGCAGTTCCCAGCTGGCCAGTATCTGCCCGTCCAGGATCTTATAAAGGCATTTGTCCGTCATAAGCATATAGCCTTTGACGCGCTGCCCGTTATGAAAATCGAAAGGAAGGCAGTACATCTTTTTTTCCGAGGGAGAGGCTAGCGCCTGATATGCCGCCTCATCGCTCTCGGGAAGGTCATACATGAGTTTCACGGCTCATATCCTCCCTTACAGGTAGATCTCAATCCGGTGGTAACTGTTTTTGTCCAGTTTGTCGGGGTTTGGAATGGTAAAAACGTTTCCGTCGATATCGGTAATATAGACGCGGTTGTCTTCCATCGTACGGATGTTTCTGTACATGTTCGTCATGACGAAGGACAGCTTGCCGGAATCAGTCTCCACTTCCCAGTAGGCATAACCGAATTTCTCCTTAATGCCGTTGATCTTGGTGATGGCGGGCGTCGTATAACGGCTTGCAAGCTCTTTCTGGATCAGTTTCTGGGATTCTTCGTCCACGTCTGTCAGGTGGCGGATCATACCGATCTCGTCGCCGTGGCCCTTGTCCTTGATGTCCGGCTCGCGGATACAGATGAACTCGTCCGGGTTGGTGATCGGGAAAGCGCGGATCGGAATGACGCGTTCGAAATGCTCAACGGTCCCGTCCTCCTTGGTCAGATCCATGGAGATCAGGTTTCCTTCCGAAAGGAAGAACTTGGCGTTGGATGAATCCAGCGGAACAGAAGGTCTTACGTAAAAAAGATCTTCTTCCTGGTTCTGTTCTGTTTTCTTGTCTGCGGTTGACATAAAAACTTACACCTCTTTCCCTCAAAGTCCCTGCATGACTTTGTTCATCTGCTCGTTCTGCAGGGTGTAAAGCTTGTAGTAGACACCCTTCTTCGCAAGCAGGTTATCAATGGTATCCATTTCGGCCAGTTCTCCGTGTTCGATGGCCATGATGTAGTTGCAGTTACGCAATGTCGACAGCCTGTGCGCAATGGTCAGGGTCGTGCGGCCGACGATCAGTTTGTCGATGGCGGAACTGATCTGCCGCTCCGTTTCCGTATCCATCGCGGCCGTGGCCTCGTCCAGGATCAGGATGCGCGGACGCAGCAGAAGCGCGCGCGCAATGGAGATACGCTGCTTCTCACCGCCGGAAAGGGCCCGCTGGCTTTGGCCGACGAGCGTTTCGTAACCTTCCGGCAGATTCATGATGAAATCGTGGGCGTTTGCTTCCCGCGCGGCGGCGACGACCTCGTCGAAGGTGGCGTCAGGCTTCGCGTACCGGATGTTGTCCAGGATTGTCCCGTAGAACAAGTATATCTCCTGGGAAACGATCGCTACGTTCTTGCGCAGCGTCTTGATATCGATCTGCCTGATGTCCATATCGTCGATGCGGATGGATCCGCTGACGGAGTCGTACATTCTCGTGATCAGATTCGCGATCGTGCTTTTTCCGCTTCCCGTATGACCGACAAGGCCTACGTGATCGCCGGGATTGATGGTGAAGTTGATGTCCTTCAGGATCGGACGGTTGGACACGTAGTGGAAGTACACGTGATCGAATTCGATCTTACCCTCGATCTGTTCGGGAACAACGGCGTCGGGGGCATTCATGATTTCCGGAACGGTATCCAGCGTTTCGAACATACGGACGGCGGAGTTGATCGTATTGGTGATCTCGTTGATGAACGCGTTGAAGAACTCAAGCGGACCGTACAGCAGGCCGATGTATCCCCAGTATGCCGTCAGTTCACCGTAGGTCATATGCTGGTTGATGACTTCTATACCGCCGTATCCCCAGATCGCCTGGAAAGCGATGCAAAGGATGATGGTTGTGACAGGGTAGATGATCTGGATGTACTTGTTCACCACGAGCGTGGCCTTGTAGAACCGGTCCGTCAGCTTGTAGAAGGAGTTTGCCTCCTCGCCTTCCTTGGCGAATGCCTTGATGACGCGGATGCCACTGAACGAGTCGGACAGCATCGAGCTCATGGCGGAGGAACGTCTCCACTGCTTGGAGTAGGCGCGCCACAGCTTCGGCATGAACCCCCTGATGACCAGCACGATGAAGGGAAGCGGGATCAGGACCAGCAGCGTCAGCTTCCAGTTGATGGTGAACAGCAGGATCAGCACGCCGATATAGATCAGGATATTCACGAACAGCGACGGGATATAGCCCAGGTAGAAGTTCCTGATCACGGCCGTGTCGTAGTTGACGGCGTTGATCAGACTTCCCGTCGAGTTCTTGGAGTAGTAGGACATGGACAGCCGCTGCATGGCTGTGAAGACCTCTATCCTCATGTCGCTGCCGACCCTTGTGGCCATCCGCGCGTTGCAGCGGTCGCGGATGATGCCGATGGTCGTTGAAAAGATTGCAATGAGCAGCATCAGACCGACGACCAGAAAGACGTTGTTGGCTTTATGGAACTTACCTGTCCCGGAGGAGACGAGCGCATCGGGGTCTCCTGTGTAGACGGTCATAACGTTTGTCTCGGGATCGGTATAGGTGATGTCATTCGCCTTGTAGGCCGTGACGGTCCCGTTTCCGTTTTCATACTGACCGTCCTCATACTGTCTGAAATACAGGTTGTTCGCTTCGTCCCGGAACGTTTCGACGCTGATGATCTGGTCGAACATCAGCTTACCGCTGATCAGCGGGTTGATCAGCGAGATGCAGGCCGAAAGGATAAGGGTTGTGATGACGATAGCCAGCAGCATCTTGTACTTGCCGAAATACTTCAGAAGGCGGATGAACGTGCCGGCCTTGTTCGTGCAGTACTTGCAGATCTTGCGGTTCTGGTCCTCGTAGACGCGGCCGCATTTCGGGCACTTGGCGTTGAACTGCTCGAAGACCGGGTCGTCGTCGCGGACTTCCTCGTGCTCGGCGAGCCGCTCCCAGATGTTCTGGAAAGCAAAAAGCTTGCGCCTGCAGGCGTTCGTACAGTTACAGACAACAACCGTTTCGCCCTGATCGTGGATTTCTTCCAGAGCTTTTTTCAGATCATCCTCGTTTTCATACATATACTTCCGGGGATAGGTGATCTCTGGGCTGTACACGTATGCCAACAGTCTGGTGGTCGTCATGAAGTTGTCAACGTACGAATTTGCCACATGCGCAAACTCAAAAGTTTCTACGGTGTCCGCAGAAGGGTTGATCCTGTATAGTTTTTCGGCGCTTTTGTCGATGGCAAGCCAGACTTCACAGAAATTGGACTGACTGTCCAGATCCAGACGAAGCGCTACGGTAATATCCTCTTCTTTGATACCCTGCTTTCGCAGCACGGCCAGTGCCGCGTCACTGAATTGATCGAGAGGTAACATCCCATCACTTCCTTTTCTCAGGCCAAGCAGATGAAAACATGCCTTCAGTTTTGTTTAGTATAACATATCTGTCGAAAAAAACAACCGATTTTTCAAATTTTGAACTGATTTTTTCTTTGGAAAATTTGTAAATATTTTTTTGGCGGAAAAACGAGGGAAAAAGGGCGGCGAAAAAGCGCCTGCATCTTGCAAAAAAGACGCATGGCGGATATAATGTGAGTATCCGGTTTCGGTTATTCGGCAGGAGCACAGAAAGAGGAAAAGCGTATGAAACTACTGGAAGAAAGAATCCGCAAGGACGGCATCATCGGAGAGGGAGACGTACTGAAGATCGGCAGTTTCCTCAATCAGCAGATCGACGTGGGGCTCGTCAGCGAGATGGGCAGGGAATTTCACCGGCTGTTCGGGGACGCAGGCGTCACGAAGATCCTGACCGTGGAGGCGTCCGGCATCGCCATCGCCTGCCTGACGGCGCCGTACTTCGGCGTGCCTGTCGTGTTCGCCAAGAAGAGCAAAACGTCCAACATCGCGGGAAACGTCCTTTGCGCAGAATGCTTTTCCTATACCCACAACTGCGTGAACAACCTGATCGTTCCGGCAGAGTTCCTGTCAGCTGACGACAAGGTGCTGATCATCGACGATTTTCTTGCGAACGGGTCTGCCGTACGCGCTCTGTGCGATCTTGCGCATCAGGCCGGGGCCGAAGTCGTCGGCGCCGGGATCGCGGTCGAAAAGGCATACCAGGCGGGCGGGAAGGAACTGCGCGGGCAGGGAC
>JAFSSK010000160.1 GCA_017451045.1 Clostridia bacterium | reverse complement strand
GCCAGCAGCTCGACGATCTGTCCGAAGGAGTTCAGCCTGCCGCGGACTTTCTTGATCGGCGTCTGTACGCCGTCCGCGTCCGAGATGAGGATGGGCTTGACCCCCAAAAGGTTGCCGAAGAAGGCGGAGGAGGCGGTCACCCGACCTGCGCGTTTTAAGTATTCCAGGGAATGGACCGTGACGTACTGCAAAATGTTCTTCCGGCAGGCGCAAATCTTTTGTGCGACCTCGTCGATCCCAAGCCCCTGCGAAACATATTCTGCCGCCTTCATGCATACGAACCCCTGGCCGATGCTCGAGTTGAGGGAGTCGATGCAGACGATCCTGGATCCCGGGTATTCCGCTTCCAGTTCCGGCGCTAGGTTCACGGCTGTCTGGTAGGAGCCGGACTGTTTGGAGCAGCAGGCGATATAAAGGATGTCCGAGCCTGTCTCCAGATGCTTTCTGAATACGCGCAAAAACTCATCCGGCGGGACCTGGGTCGTCGTGACCCGTTCGCCGTCCCGTATCATCTGGTAGAGTTCATGCGGCGTGTAGTATTCCCAGGAAAGGGAGGCGGGCGTCTCCTGCTCCTGGTGAACGGTATTCATCCGGCAGTAGTCGATGCCGTACTGGGCCCTGAGCTCGTCCGTAAGGTCCGAGCAGGAATCTGCGATAATCTGTATTTTTCTCATGGTTCTTCACTTCTTTCAGATAATGTTTCTTCCGGGCGCTTCGCGCCGTTCGAACGGTGGACCATATACATGGTGGTCCAGATGTTGACGATCCCCACGACGCCCATGGTGACGCCTGCCAGGACCTTGAGCGGCGTCTCGAGCACCGTCAGGATGATGAGAGCGATGCCGCAGCCGATCTCCGCCAGCGCCGAGATGAGCACCAGGAACCACATGGAGAGGCCGAACTGGTATCCCTCGAACGAGATCTGGGACTTGCAGGCACCGTCCATGACGGCCATGATGCCGATCGCGCAGGGAAGGATGAACAGCTTGCCGGGCACGAGGACGAGCAGAACGCCGATGATGGCGTTGAAGATGCCCATGGCAAAATCCGTCTGGAAGGCCAGACGGTAGACGTCGTTGGAAAAGTATCCCAAAATGCTTGCCCCGCCGATCAGAAGGTGGCATATCCCCACCAGTATGAAGCGCAAGGACGCCTCCCAGTTCTGGATGGTGATCATGAGGATCCCGCAGACGAGGAAAAGCGCGGAGGTGGCCACGTGCAGGATCTTCGCCATGGTGATCATTCTGTTGTGCGGCCGCTGGGTCCGGTGAAATAACAGATTCATAATATAAAGACCTCCAAAGTAATACGGGTACATTATATAGGGTCGTCCCGTCCGGGCAAACATACAAAACCACGCCGCTGTCCGATTCTTGGGCAAAAAGGCAGGATTGCCCAAAAAAGAAAGACCCGGAAGCCGCAATGCTTCCGGGCGATCGGTATATCGTTGAATCGTGTTGCGAACGGATCAGTCCTGTCCGTCTTTCGGGCTCTGCTCGTCCGCAAGACTTCTTCTGAAGATCTGCTTGAGCTGTCCGTCGAAGAGGTACCGGACCCTGTCCGCCCGCTTCTGGATGAAATCGTGATCCTCGCTGTGGCGGGTCGTCGTCATCCAGCGGATCATGACGCCGGTGATGGCCTCCTCGTAGAAGCCGCAGATGATGTTGAGATCCTCCTCGGGTATCCTGTCCCCGTCCGGTATGTTGACGAGATAGGAAATAATAAGTTCGTGGAGCGCATGGCGGATGTAGGAGGAGACGCGTTCGTAGCCGAGGGACTTGTACAGGTTCAGAAACAGCTTCCTGTGGGACACGCAGAACTCGATCAGCTCGAAGAACTCCTCCTCCAGGGACAGATCCGGTCTCGCATGGATCTCCTCGATCTTGATGGAGAAGAAGGCCTCGATCACGTCGTAGATGTCGTGGAAATAGTAGTAGAAGGTGTTCCGGGTGATGCCGCAGGCGTCCACGATGTCCCGGACGGTGATCTTGGGTACCGGCTTTGTCTGCGCGAGGGCTATCGTATAGTCTATGATGGCTTTCTTCGTCAGCTGGGACATGCCGTGGGTACTCCTTTCCGTCGGGATCGTCCTTCTTCCGGACGTTCACATTATAGCGTTTCGGCCCCGTTTTGTCAAGATTTTCGCCTCCCGGGACGGCGGTAAAAACGCCGCAAACAGTTGACGGAGGACGTCTTCAACCGTATAATGGAACTGCGGGAAACCGTAAAACTGAAAGGAAGTGTTACCATGACTTTTCTGAAAAAGAACTTCAACAACCTGATCTATGCGATCGTCCTGCTCGTCATCGGGATCCTTTGCATCATCGCGGACGCCTCCAACGATCTGTCCACCAGCGCTGACGCGTTCCGCGGCATCTCCCTGACGGTCGGCATCGTCCTCATAGCCGTTTCGGCTCTGGCGCTGATACTGTGCGTCGTCGCGTCCGTTCTCGCGAAGAGATCCGTCCTGCTAGGCGGGCTCGCAAGCGCCGCGCTGCTCGGCCTCGGCATCTACTTCATCGTCAACGACACGATCGCGGGGGACCTGATCCTTGCATTCATCGCGCTCGTTCCGTATCTGCTGCTCTACATCGGCGCGCTGATCGTTCTGCACGGTCTGTTCGACATCGTGTTCGGCATCGTCGGCAAGAACGTGAAAGGCGTGCTGCTGCCGTCCATCATCGCGATCCTGATCGGCGCCGTGACCATGACGCTGGGATTCTTGACGATCGGCAACGACCCCGTCATCCAGAAGCAGCTGATGATCTTCGGCATCATCGTCATCCTGATGGCGATATTGGAGGTCGTGTCCTGCTTCACCGTCATCAGCGTGACGGCGTTCGTGAAACAGGAGGAGCAGGATTCCTGATCGAGACGATCAGAAACATAGGCAAACATATGAGAAAAGGCGCGGCAGGGAGCCGCGCCTTTTTCCGTAACAGACATTTCTTTTCAATTATGGACAGAGAAAAGCGGCGTTTCCCGTTTCAGACGAGAAGTAGCCGGTAAGGTTCCGGTCGCAGATGACATAGTCCAGGTCCTTCACCTCGCACTGGCGGAACGTGGAGGACCGGTCGAGCTTACTGCTGTCTGCCAGAAGAACGCTGCGGACGGACTGCTCCATCATGGCGCGGCGCAGCCGGACTTCGGACGCGTAGCAGTCGGATACGAGACCGTCCCGTCCTAAGGACTGGGAAGAGAAGAAGGCGAAATCGGCATGCATGGACCGGATGGTGTTCTCGGCGATCTCGTCGACGAGCACCGCGCGGTTGTCCTGCGAGATGATGCCGCCCGTGCAGTACGTCTTGATCTCGTACCGGGACAGGTACGCCGTCGTGTCGATGCTGTTGGTGATGACAAGGATCCCTTTGAGGGCCGTCAGCTGCTCGGCCAGGAAGAAGCAGGTGCTCGATCCGTCCAGGAAGATCACCTCGCCGCCCTGGAGCAGCGAAACGGCCTTTTTGGCGATGGCTTTTTTCTCCGCGGCATGCGCGTGAGACCGCATCTGGAACGGGATGTTGCGTCCCGCCTGCCGGACCGGCTGCGCTCCGCCGTAGGAGCGCTTGGCAAGTCCGCGCGCCTCGAGATCCGTCAGGTCACGCCGGATGCTGGAGGGAGAGATGTGGATCTGCTGCGCCAGATACTCCACGGTCGCGTACCCCGTGCTCTCAAGGATGGTCAGTATTTCGTTCGCCCGTTCGCCTTTGTACATCGCGTCTACCGCCTTTTTCATTCGTTCTGTCCCTATGATACACCATGCGGGGTCGATTGTAAATGGGAAAAGGCCGTTTTTTGCTCATCTATGAGCAGCTTTGAGCAGATTTACTTGAAATACGCCATATTTTTCGCCGTTCTTGCTTTTTGTTGCTCAATGCAATATAATACTACTGTACTTTATTTTTTATCTTTGAATCAATTTTCGTAAAGGACGGATAAGTGACGTGAAAAATTATGACGTTGCAGTCATCGGCGCCGGCGTTGTCGGCGGAATGATCAGCAGGGCGCTCTCCAGGTACGATCTGAAGACGGTCCTGCTCGAACGCAGAGATGACGTTTGCATGGGCGCCTCCCGCGCCAATTCGGCCATCGTTCATGCCGGGTTCGACTGCGAGCCGGGGACGATGAAGGCCCTTCTGAACGTACGCGGCTCTGAAATGATGGAGCAGGTCGCCGGGGAACTGGGCGTTCCTTACGTGCGCAACACGTCCATCGTGGTCGGGTTCTCGGACGAGGACCGCGGAAAACTGGAATACCTGCTTGAAAAAGGCCGCAAGAACGGCGTAAGGGACCTGTCCATCATCACGGGCGACCGCGCCCGCGAACTGGAGCCGAAACTCTCCCCGAACGTGAAATGGGCTCTGCTGGCACCGACCGGCGCCATCGTCTGCCCGTACGAGCTGACCATCGCCGCCGTGGGCAACGCCATGGACAACGGCGTGGAACTGCGGACCGGTTTCGAGGTGAGCGCCATCGAGCACAAGGACGGCGGATACGTCGTCAGCAGCGGCGAAGACTCCGTCTTTGCCAAATACGTCATCAACTGCGCGGGCGTCTACTCGGACAAGATAGCCGCCATGGCCGGCGCATGCGATTTCACGATCACGCCAAGACGCGGCGAATACATGCTCCTGGACAAGGAGAGCGGCGGCATGGTCAAGGCGACCATCTTCCGTACGCCGACGGCCATGGGCAAAGGAATTTTGGTCACAAGGACCGTGGACGGCAACCTTCTGATGGGCCCGACGGCGGTCAACATCGAGGACAAGGAGGACGTTTCCACCACCGAAGAGGGACTGGAATCCGTCCGCATGCAGGCAGATGACATGGTGCCGGGGATCCCCGTACGCCAGGTCATCACCTCGTTCTGCGGCCTGCGTTCGGTAGGCTCCACGCATGATTTCATCATCAACCAGAAAAAGCCGGGCTTTATCAACTGCGCCGGCATCGAAAGCCCCGGCCTTTCCTCCGCTCCCGCCATCGCCGAGTACGTGGTGGACATGCTGGAGGGATCGGGCCTTGCGCTGAAGGAAAAGAAAGACTACAACCCCACGCGCAGACCGTTCAACTGGTTCAAAAACCTCACCCCTGAGGAAAAGGACGACGTCATCCGCAAAGAACCCGCCTACGGCAGGATCGTCTGCCGCTGCGAGAGCGTCACGGAAGGCGAGATCCGCAACGCGCTTGCCATGAACCCGCAGCCCCACGACGTGGACGGCGTCAAGCGCCGCACGCGCGCGGGGATGGGACGCTGCCAGGGCGGCTTCTGCTCGCCCGTGGTCATAGGGCTCTTGGCGCAGCAGATGGGCATCCCGTTCGAGGACGTCACCAAATCGGGCAAGGGTTCCTACATCATGGTCGGCCGGACCAAAGGAGGGCGCAAGAAATGAAACTGAAGACGATCAGCAAGGATCTTGTGATCATCGGCGGCGGACCCGCCGGCATGAGCGCGGCCGTGGCCGCCTACGACGCGGGCGTCAGGGATCTGTTGATCCTTGAACGCGACTCCTCCCTCGGCGGTATCCTTCAGCAGTGCATCCACAACGGATTCGGCCTGCACCGCTTCGGCGAGGAACTGAGCGGACCGGAGTACGCGCACCGCTACGAGGTGATGGTCCACGAGCGCAACATCGATTATAAACTCAACACCATGGTGATGGACGTGAGCCCGGACAAGGTCATCACGGCCACCAACAGCGAGGAAGGCATGTTCTATATCCGGGCGAAGGCCGTCATCCTGGCCATGGGCTGCAGGGAAAGACCCCGCGGCGCTCTCAATACGCCCGGCACCCGTCCGGCAGGCATCTTCACGGCCGGAACGGCGCAGAAACTGGTGAACATGAAGGGCTGCATGCCCGGCCGCAACGTCGTGATCCTGGGCTCCGGAGACATCGGTCTCATCATGGCCCGCCGCATGACGCTGGAAGGCGCGAAAGTGCATGCCGTCTGCGAACTGATGCCGTATTCCGGCGGTCTTGCCAGAAACATCGAGCAGTGTCTGCACGATTTTGACATCCCGCTGTATCTGAGCACGACGGTCGTGGGCATCAAGGGCCGGGACAGACTGGAAAGCGTCACCATCGCGTCCGTGGACGAAAAGCGCAAGCCGATCGCCTCCACCATGCGCGAGATCCCGTGCGATACGCTGCTGCTCTCCGTCGGACTGATCCCCGAGAACGAGCTGACAAAGAGCGCATCGGTCCCGCTGGACCGCGTGACGAGCGGCGCCGTGGTGGACCAGGACCGCATGACGATGGTGGACGGCATCTTCGCCTGCGGGAACGTTCTGCATGTGCATGACCTTGTGGACTTCGTGTCCGAGGAATCCGCGATCGCGGGAAGAGCGGCTGCGGCCTATATCGGCGGCCGTACGCGCGGCAGCGAGGCGATCACGTTCGTACCGGACGGAAAGGTCCGCTATACCGTTCCCCAGAAGATCACGACAAGGGACGAGGTGAACGTGTTCTTCCGCGTGGCAAACATCTACCGCAACGTCCGGATCTTCGTCCGCGACGGAGACAGGGAGATCTACTCCGCGAAGAAACTGAAAGTGGCTCCCGGCGAGATGGAGAGCATCAAGCTGAAGAAAGAGGTTGTCGAGAGCCTGAGCGGCCAGCCGCTCAGCATCGGTCTGGAGGTGTCGGAATGAGCAAGATAGTGAAAGAGAAAGACCTGACCTGCATCATCTGCCCGCGCGGCTGCCAGCTGCACGTAACGGTGGCGGACGACGGCGAGATCACCGTCACGGGCCAGACCTGCGCCCGCGGCAAGAAATACGGCGAAACGGAGCTCACGCATCCCACCCGCACACTCACCTCGACCGTCCTTACGGCCGACGGCAGCATGCTGTCCGTCCGGACGAGCGCACCGATCCCCAAGGAGATGCTGTTCGCCTGCATGGACAGGCTGAACCTTGTCGTGGTGGATCACGACGTGGACTTCGGCGACGTCATCATTCCGAATATCCTGGACACCGGCGCGGATCTGATCGCTACCGGCGCCTGGAAACGCGCATAACTCGAAAAAGGCCCTTCGCGGCCTTTTTCTTGCATACAGTTTTATTTACCTATGAATTTGGAACAACTGATCGAAAAGGACGGCGTGTTCGCCCATCTTAGCCGCTGCGAGGAGACGGTCTGGATCAACCCGGGGAGGCTGCCCGCAAAAGAAGTCCTGGATACGCTTTCCCTCGGGATGGCGGACATCGAGGACGCGTACCGCCGCATGCAGCGGTTCGGGCCGCTTATGTGCGAACTGTTCCCGGAACTGAAAAGCCTGGAGGGCGCCCCGGAATCCCCGCTCCGGCGGACGGAAAAGCTGCAGGAAGCGCTTGAAAAAGAGGGGGTCCCGATTTCCGGGAGTCTTTATATGAAGATGGACAGCCACCTGGACGTGGCAGGATCCGTCAAGGCGCGCGGCGGGTTCCATGACGTGATGCGCCATGCCGAGCAGCTGGCGATTGAAAACGGGCTTCTGGACGGCACGGGCGACGACTACAGAAAACTTTTGTCCCCGGCAGCGAGGACCTTCTTTGCCGGGAGGAAGGTTCAGGTGGCGTCCACCGGCAACCTCGGCATGAGCATAGGGCTTCTGGCGTCCGCTCTGGGATTCAAGGCCGTGGTGCACATGTCCGCGGACGCGAAGCAGTGGAAGAAAGACCGTCTGCGCAACGCGGGGGCCGAGGTCATCGAGTACAAAGGGGACTACGGACGCGCCATCACGGACGGCAGGGCCGCGTCGGAAGCGGATCCCTCCTCCTATTTCGTGGACGACGAGAACTCCACGGGACTGTTTTTGGGCTATGCCGCGGCAGCCTTCAGGCTGCGCGAGCAACTGGCGCAGGAAAACGTTTTCCCGGATAAGGATCATCCGCTGTTTCTGTACCTGCCCTGCGGGGTGGGCGGAGCGCCCGGCGGGATCACGTTCGGCGTTACTCACGTGTTCGGCGACGCAGCGCACTGTTTCTTCTGCGAACCGACCCATGCGCCCTGCATGCTGGCGGGGCTTGCCAGCGGGCTGCATGACGGCATCTCGGTGCAGGACATCGGGGTCAACGGCGTGACGGAAGCGGACGGACTGGCCGTGGGAAGACCGTCGCGTCTGGTGGGACGGACCGTGGGACCGCTTATCGACGGCGAGGCGACCGTTTCGGACAGCCATATGATGAGGGATCTGTGGCGGCTGTGGAAGACCGAGGGGATCTTCATCGAACCCTCCTCCTGCGCGGCTGTCTCGGCTTACGAGGCCCTTCATCTGTCTGATGCAGGGAAGGAATTCTTCGAACGCTTTACGCAAGAGCAGCTGCAAGGTTCCGTGCACATCCTGTGGTCCACGGGCGGCGGAAAAGTGCCTGGGACGATCCGGCAGGATTATCTTGAAAAAGCGGAATCGATATTTGAACAGCGGAGAAAATCATTATGGAAACGATCGTGAGAATACCGGACAGTGTGTCCGTCCTTGACGCGGATCAGAAGCCGCTGAAGCGCGCAGACGTGCGCTTTAAGATTGAGGAAGGACGACTTTCCATCGACCTATACTCGCCGGACGAAAAGCCCGGATACGTGGTGCTGCGCTGGCAGATGAAGACCTATGAACCCGTACGGATCCTGAACGACGCGTGGGAGCGGTCCTACGGCGATCTCGAATGGCGCGCCATCCGCGCCGAGCGGGTTTTGCCCTGGTACTTCCTGGTCCTGGCGCTGTCCTCGAATACCGTGACGGGATACGGCGTAAAGACAAGGCCTTCGGCGTTGATCTATTTCACGATGGACAACGAGGGCATCACCATGAACGCCGACGTGCGCAACGGCAAAAGAGGCGTGGACCTCGGGGACAGAGTCCTTCACGTGGCGGACGTCGTGTCCAAGACATACGAAGGGGTTGAGCCTTTCGAGGCGGCAGAACGCTTCTGCGCGCTCATGTCGACCGATCCCATCCTGCCGGACAGGCCCGTTTACGGCGGGAACAACTGGTATTACGCGTACGGCGAAAGCTCCTTCAAAGACATCGTCAGCGACACGAAGCTACAGGCAAGGCTTTCCAAAGGACTTAAGAACCGACCCTTCATGACGGTGGACGACGGGTGGACGCCGAAGCGCTGCATAGGACCGTGGGTGCCCAACAAGGCGTTCGGGGACATGAAGGCGCTGGCCGACGCCATCCGGGAATACGACGTGCGCCCGGGCCTTTGGGTGCGCTTTACAAACGACAGAGACGAACGGTACAGTCCCGAGACGAGATTCAAAGGGACGAACCAGCTGGATCCGTCCCATCCGCAGGTGTTGGAAGGCGTGCGCGAGATCACGCACCGCATCGTGGACGACTGGGGATACGAGCTGATCAAGCACGACTTCACGACGTACGACATCTTCGACAGCTGGGGAGACCTGATGAAGCGGGACATGTTCGGACCGGCGGAATTCGTTTTCCACGACGGAACGAAGACGACGGCGGAGATCGTCCTGCAGCTGTATAAGACCATCCTGGAATCGACAGGCGGGAAGGCGTACATCATCGGCTGCAATACCATAGGGCACCTGTGCGCGGGCCTTGCGCACCTGATGCGCATCGGCCAGGACACGTCCGGACGCGAATGGGAGCCGACGCGCGAGAACGGCATCAACACGCTGGCCTTCCGGCTGCCGCAGAACAGGCACTTCTACATGGCGGACGCGGACTGCGTCGGCATCAAGAAGGACGCTGGCGTCGACTGGGAACTGACGTACGCGTGGGCGACGCTGGTGGCGAGATCCGGGACGCCGATGTTCATCTCCTGCGCGGACGGGACGATGAACGACCGTCAGGAGGCGCAGATGGCGGAGCTGTACCGCTACGCATCACTGCAGGAAGACAAGGCGGTCCCGCTGGACTGGCTGACTAACTCGACGCCGGCTCAGTGGTCCATAAACGGACAGACTTTCAAATTCAACTGGTACCGCTGATAAGGCGGCAGAGATACTGACTAAAAGGAAACACTTATGATTAAAACTGAGATCCTGATCATTGATTTCGGCGGGCAGTACAAGGAACTGATCGCCAGACGTGCGCGTGAATTAGGCGTATACTCCGAGATCTTGCCGCACACGGTCTCGCCCGAAAAGATAAGGGAGATAGGACCTTCCGGTCTGATCTTCACGGGCGGTCCCAACAGCGTATACGACCCCGCTTCTCCCGCCATCGATCCGGCGGTCCTTAAGATGGGGATCCCGATCCTGGGCATCTGCTACGGCATGCAGCTGCTGTGCCATATGCTGGGCGGTGACGTCCGGCTTGCCGCAAGAGGCGAATACGGGACGCTGCAGGCAAAACTGGATACGGACTGTCCTTTGTTCAAAGGCCTTCGTCCCCAGTCCCGGATGCTGATGAGCCACCGCGACCAGGTAACGGTTGTCCCCGAGGGGTTCCGGGCCGTCGCGTCCACGAGGCTGTGCCCCGTGGCGGCTGTTGCGGATCCTGCGAAGAAACTCTACGGCGTGCAGTTCCATCCCGAGGTGGAGAACAGTGAGCAGGGAATCGATATTCTAAAGAACTTTATTTACGGCATATGCGGGTGCGAGGGCGGCTATACCGTTGAGCACTACCTTAAGATGCAGACGGAGGCTGTCCGCAAAACGGTAGGCGGCGAGAAAGTGCTGCTGGGCCTGTCCGGCGGAGTAGACTCGTCCGTCTGCGCGGCGCTGCTCGCGAAGGCGATCCCGGGTCAGCTCGTCTGCGTTTATATCGATCACGGCTGCATGCGCAAGCAGGAAACGGAGCAGATCAAAAAGGCATTCTCCGGAATGGATCTCGATCTTGTGTGCGTCGACGCGCACGAAAGGTTCCTAAATGCGCTCTCCGGCATATCGGATCCGGAGCAGAAGCGCAAGATCATCGGCAGAGAATTCGTATCGACGTTCGAGGACGCGTCCGGGAAGATCGGAAATCCGACGTTCCTAGCGCAGGGTACCATCTATCCTGACGTCGTGGAGTCCGGCACGCAGTCCGCGGTGATCAAGAGCCACCACAACGTGGGCGGACTGCCGGCCAATATGCGCTTCAAAGGCGTTGTGGAGCCGCTGCGGTTTCTGTTCAAGGACGAGGTCCGAAAGCTGGGAAGACTTCTGGGACTGCCTGATGAGATCGTTGAGAGACAGCCGTTCCCGGGTCCCGGACTGGCCGTCCGTATCAAAGGGGCGCTGACTGCCGAGAAGCTCGACCTTCTCCGCGAGGCGGACGCCATCGTCCGAGAGGAGATAGGAAAATTGAAAGACCGACCCGACCAGTATTTCGCCGTGCTGACGGATCTGCGCAGCGTTGGCGTCATGGGAGACAGCCGGACATATGACTATACCGTGGCCGTACGGGCGGTCAAGACAAACGATTTCATGACGTGCGAATTCGCGAAGATCCCGTATCCGGTCCTGTCCAGGATTTCGAAAAGGATCACCAACGAAGTGCAGGGCGTGAACCGCGTCGTGTACGATATCTCCGGGAAACCGCCGGCGACGATCGAATGGGAATAATATCTATAAAGTAAAAAGCCCTCTCGAATGAACGTTGAAAATCATTCGGGAGGGCTGGCTTTTTCATATCTGCTTTCTTTGACAAGCACACAATTATCTTTTGAAAAATCTAAATTTGTGTATCTTGTTGCGCTTTCAAAAATCTAAATTTATGTATCTTTTTATATTGATAAAAATCTAAATTTGTGTTAATATGCTCTTGGCAAAATTCTCAATTTGTGTAAATCTGCCTTTGGTAACATCTTTGATTTAAGAAAATATGAGGAGACAAAACATGTATATGAAAAGGAAAATATATGACAAAATCCTTGCATGGAAGAAAGGCAACGGCAAAAGTGCGCTGCTCGTTCAGGGCGCGAAACGGGTCGGAAAAAGTTATATTGTGGAAGAATTCGCCAAAAACGAGTATAAATCGTATATCCTGATAGATTTCAACAAAGCAAGCAAGGAGATCAAGGATATCTTTCTTTACGACATCGACAATTTGAGCAAACTGTTTCTTAAGCTCTCAGCTTACTACAATGTGAAACTATATGAGAGAGACACTCTCATTATCCTGGATGAAGTTCAACTCTTTCCGAGGGCAAGAAGCGCCATAAAGTATCTCGTTGAAGACGGAAGATATGATTACATCGAAACGGGTTCGCTCATATCGATCAGAGAAAGCGTAAAGAACATTCTGATACCTTCCGAAGAAGATTCCGTCAATATGTATCCACTCGATTTCGAGGAATTTTTGTGGGCGACCGGCAATGAATCTGTAATGGAATTCATCCGTGATTCTTATGAGAACCGCCGTCCTCTCGGACAGGCTCTTCACAGAAAAGCGATGGATCTTTTTAGACAGTATTTGATCGTGGGCGGGATGCCGCAAGCAGTTGTCGCTTTTGTTGAAACGCAGGATTTCAACGCAGTCGACAAGGCAAAACGCCTGATTCTAAAGTTGTACAGAGAAGATATCCGTAAGCATGCAAAAGGATATGAAATGAAGGTCGAAGCGATATTTGACGAACTTCCTTCTCAGCTCAAAAACACAAACCGTCATTTCAAGTTATCTTCACTGAAACAAGGCGCAAGATTTGATGAATACAAAGACGCAATGTTCTGGCTTTCGGATGCTATGATCGTCAACAATTGCTTCAATTCGACTGAACCGAACATAGGACTTAATCTTAACAGAGACAGAGCATTGCTGAAATGCTACATGGGCGATACCGGCCTTCTCATCAGTCACGCATTCGATGAAAACGGGATCGTGAGCGAAGAGATATACAAAAAGATCCTTCTCGGGAAACTCGAAGTAAACATGGGAATGGTAATGGAAAATATTGTTGCGCAAATGCTTGTTGCAAACGGGAAAAGGCTGTTTTTCTATTCCCATTCCTCTCAAACAGACAAATCTTCACGTATGGAGATTGATTTCCTTATTTCCAAAAACAAAATCAGCAACAGACACAATATTTCTCCTATCGAGGTAAAATCTAGCAAAAACTATAAACTGACGTCACTTCAGAAATACATGGACAAATACTATGAGCAAGCAAATACTCCGTATGTCCTGCATACAGGGGATTATAAAGAGCAAAACGGGATTATTTACCTTCCGCTTTATATGACGATGTTTTTGTGAATTAGTGTTTATCCTTGAATACGGCGCTTTGAGCTAAAGCTAAAGAATAGCCAATCGAAAGTTAAACTTTTTCTCCTATCAGCCGGTGCTCTTTGCAAAGCGAGGCCAACATATCCGCAATCCGTTTGTGGCCGGCGGTGTTCGGGTGGCACCCGTCCAGCGTAAAGTGGGCTTCGTCCGTGTCGGAATGTGCGATATCAGCGCCGAGATCGCGGAACAGATCCAGCACAAAGAAATGGTATTCCGCGCAGATCTGACGCAGTACTTGCACATAATCGGCCAGCGTACTTCCGACGAAATTGCACTGATCCGTGTTGTGCCTATTGCTTGCAAGCGCGTCTTTCCCACCGAGGTAATTGCCTATGCCGCGCATTTGGTACGGGGTGATGAACACGATCGGGCTCTTTGGATATTTTTCTTTCAGCCCCTGGCACAGATGTCGTACTGCGTTAAGGAAATAACGGTCGTCCTCTGAGTTCTCCGGAACGATCGGCGTGTCTGACCAGAAGTAGTCGTTTGTCGCTCCGAACATGACAACCAGATCCGCTTCCTCCATTGCAGCAAAGCGGTCGATGAAGGCTGTGCCGTCCGTTTTGCTGAGGCCGGCACGCGCCATCAGCGTTCCCGTGATGCCGTAATTGAATTCTTCTGCCCCAGTCGCTTTGCAAAAGACCGTTGAAAAACGATCTTCCACATGATCGAGGCCATATCCCATTGTGATACTGTCCCCCAGGAACACTACGCGTTCAGCCATTTCAGCATCGCCCTCCTTCAATGCAAAATGTTTGTCATATCATCGCTCCGCGGCGCGGGTTTTATATGTGGCAGTGCGTCTTCTTAGAAAACCTGTTCCAATCATTATTCTACTCACTGCGGGCTCATTTTTCAAGGCGGATTTTTATTGACATTTTAATCACAGTTTAGTAAAATGTAATTACAGAGTGTGAGGGCAACACTTAAAAGAAGACCCAATAGAAGACACAGTGTAAGGGTAACACGATAAAGAAGTCCCATTTGAAAGAACACCCTCGGTCTCGTTTGACCTGAGGGTGTTTTAAGGACTAACTGATGTGATTCCAGACGAATACCATATTGCAACTGATAAACACTCCATTTATCTTAGTGATAATCGTATTCACCAATACTATCTCTCTTCAGATATTTTGAGCATCGGGGTTACCACGATGACACGAAGAGATGCCACGTTTAACATCTACGATAGAGAACGTATGTTGATCGAACTTCTTCGATATAAAAACAAGTTGCCCTTTGACTATTATAAGGAGATTCTTGGTAACTACAGAAATCTGATCTATGAATTGGATATCGAACGCATACAGGAATATGCAGCAACTTTTCCCAAAGCTAAGATGATCAGAGAAACTTTGAATTCGGAGGTGTTTTGAAGGCACCGATAGCGGAATGCCGGCATATCATGGCAAGCAGTTGATTGACAGAGGAGATGGTATTTTGAACAATAATATGGAATACAAAAGCTATGTTGGTAGTGTAGAGTTTTCAGAAGAAGACACCTTGTTTTTCGGCAAAGTCTTGGGCATTGAAGCACTGATTTCTTATGAAGGGAAAAACGTGCATGATCTCGAGGAGGATTTCCATGGAGCAGTCGACGATTATCTCGCTCTGTGTGAAACTGAAGGAATCAAGCCGGAAAAGGTAACTAAATGATTGGAACCCGAAGACCCCAGGGAATAGGAGTTTTCGGGTTCTTTTTTTTGCTATAGACACATCAGGTTCATAACAGGTTGAAATTGCGTAGGTGACGCGTGGTTTTATGATTCGGATTCCAGTGTGCTTACTCGACCGTGATACGCATGACGTGCCCTTTGTCGCAGGCGTTCGTCGCGAGGATGAAATGCGGGATCGAGGCGGGCGCCCCGTCCTTTGTCCTGCCGGCGATCCTTCGGAAAAGACTGTCATGCACGTGCCCCGAGAAAACGCCCCTGATCAGATCGGCGTTCTGCGCGATGAGTGCGTTGAAGGCTCTGGTGTCTTCGTCATCCGGCCCGAAATCGCAAAGATCCATCGGGAAACCGCTGAGGTCTCCGCGGATCAGGATATCCTCCACGCCGACAGAGCGGTCTTCCGGAATGTTTGTCCTGAAAGGCTCGTGCCCGAACAGAAGGACGACGTATCCGTTCGCCCGGGCGGACTCGAGGTCTTCTGAAAACTTTTTGACCTGCTGCGCGTTGAAGCGCGCGCCGTCGTTCAGCACGGTCACGACAAGGACTCTTCCTTTTACCAGTTTTGAAGCGTAATAGATGTCATGCCGCCAGAACCGTTCCAGCCTGTCGTAAAGGACTGCTTGCGGCAGCGTCTCCGGGACGGTCCCTTCTATGCGTCTGGTCAGTTCATGTCCGCCGACCGTTGCCATGATCCCGGGATATTTGTCCCACACCTCCCGCCGCATCAGTTCCATCGCGCCGTGGGACTGGTAATCGCACTCGCCG
>JAFSSK010000159.1 GCA_017451045.1 Clostridia bacterium | reverse complement strand
CTGTCTGCGGCAAAGGATCTGGGTCATGCGCTCCAGTTCCTTCTCGCGTCCGACGATCCTGTCCAGTTTCCCGTCGCGCGCAGCCTGCGTCAGGTTGCGGCTGTAAGTCGACAAAAACTTATATTTTTTCGCCTGTTTCTGCTGATTATTTTCGTTTTTCTCGGTCTGCCCCTCTTTTGGAGGCGTGGACTCCTGCGGGGACGGCTGCATGAATCCGGCGTCGCGGAACAGCTGCGGGATATCCATGGCCGGCGCGCCGCCGTCTGAGTTGTCGTCCATTTCAGACGGGATGTTTGCCCCGGTCTCAAGCATCTCGGTGAGCTCGTTCTCCATGTTCTCGACCTGGTCCTGGGTGATGCCGAACTTGTCCAGCGCACCGCCCAGCATGTTGTTGACGGGCAGTCCCATCTCCTTCGCGCACTTGATGCAGAGTCCCTGGCTCGTCCGCTGGTTGTTTTCCATTTTCGTCACGAAGATCACTGCGACCCTTTTGTGACATCTTGAACACATTGTCATAATAAAACCTCATCAAAAATGTATGGTTGAAATCCGGCCTGCCGGATGAGTCTGTCAGTTCCTGTAGCACTCGGCAATCGATCCGCCGCACAGCCAGAAACCGCCCGAACCGCGTACGATCAGCACGCGGCCTTCCGTATCGCATACGGTCTCGGACGTACCGCCGCCGCTTGTCTTGCGGACCTGTACCTTGTCCTTGTAAACGATGTAAAGATAACCGCCCTTCGCCGTGACAGATACGAACGAAGGTTCCGGCGTGATGGCCGTTTCCTTGCCTTTTTCATCATAGATCCGGATCACTGTCTGTCCGTCCCCGTCCGGCACGGCCGCAACGAAGTAGTTCTCGTCAAAAGCCGCGCACAGTGGCGTTTCGGGAAAATCGATTGCCGTCACCTCGCCTTTCTCCGGCACGACGCGCAGCGCGTCCCAGGACAGGCAGAAAACGGTCCCGCCGTCCGTCATGCCGCAGCTGACCCCGCAGAATCCCTCGAGCGTCCTGCTTCCCGTGAGGGAGGCGTTCTTTGCCCGGCAGACCGAGAGATCCGTCATCCATTCCCCGCCTTGCGCCGTGATGGAAAGGACGGCGAGCCTGTCTCCGTCCCGGCTGAACGAGCAGCAGCTCGCAAGGCCCGGACAGGTTAGCGTTCCCAGCAGTTTCTGCGTCCTGTCATAGATCTTGACGGCCGTGACAGAATCCGCGGTACGGGTCACGAGGGCGTAATTGCCGTTGTCCGCGACGGCCGCGTAAACGATCGGATAGTCCGACTTGCATACGGGATTCTTGACGTATGCGCTGTAAAAGCAGAATCCGGTCCCGCCCGCGTCATAGGCAAGAAGATAGTTTCCGGATGAAGCGACCGCGGGACTTGCGAAACGCACCTGGTCGGATACGGTCTGCCTGCCGGATGCCGAGAAGACCGTCACCGTCTGCTTCCCGACCACGGCGAACCCGCCGCGGTAGGCGCAGAACACTGCGTCCTCCCCGCTTGTATAGACGACTGAGCCGCCGTCGGGCTGACCGACGGACTGCGCCGTGTTCCGCACATCCATGAAGAAGATGCGCAGCTGATCGGCCGAAAACAGGTCCCTGCCGAAAAGCAGCAGTCCCAGAAGCAGCGCGAGCATGCATGCGGCCAGTACGATCGCGGCCGTTCTGAATCCGTTTCCGGATACGTCAGGCTGTTTTCCGTCCCGCATGTCGCACACCTCGCTTTCCGATCTGTTACTCCTTTGGATACTCGACGTCCGCAAGGAAAAGTCCCTGCGGAGGCATCGTCTTACCCGCCCGCCTGCGCTCGCCGGACCGGATGATGTCCTTCACGTCCTCCGGACGGATCCTGCCCGTCCCGGCGTCCACAAGCGTCCCCGCCATGATGCGGACCATGTTGTAAAGGAAGCCGTCCGCCCGCACCGAGAACAGGATCATGTCCCCCTCTTTTGAAACGGACGCGGAGAAAACGTGCCTTCTGGTATCCTTTATCTTCGATCCGGCGGCCATGAAGGCCCTGAAATCATGCGTTCCCTCAAAGAAAGAGGCCGCCTCGTTCATCCTGTCCGCGTCAAGTCCGTACGGACAGTGGCAGCTGTACCGGTCCAGAAAAGGAGAGCGGTACCGCCCGTTGTATATTCTGTACACATATTCTTTGGAAACGACGGCGTACCGGGGATGGAACCCGTCGTCCACCCATTTTGCGCGATTGACCGATATATCGTCCGGCAGATGCGCGTTGAGCGCGTCCGGCGCCTTTTCGGCGCTCAGGCTGCTGCAAAGGTCCGGGCGGCCTTTTTCCGTGATCGCGACGCAGAACATCTTCGCGTGTACCCCGCTGTCCGTCCGGCTGCATCCCACGGCGTCGCAGGGCTTGCCGAACAGTTCTTCGCAGGCGCGGTTGAGTTCAGCCTGGACGGTGCGTCCGTTCCGCTGGACCTGGTATCCCTTGAAATCCGTTCCGTCGAACGAAATGGTCAGTAACAGTTTCATAATACTGTGCTCCTTTCCCGCCTCAGGCCGTATAGCCGATCCCGAAACGGTTGAGCAGGATGATGCCGGCGCCGAAGGCCACCAGCGCAAGCACCGCTACAAGATCGCGCCAGCGGTAATGCAGGACCGTCATGCGGGTCCTTCCCTTGTCCCCGTGGTAGCAGCGGCATTCCATGGCGGTCGCCAGCTCGTCCGCCCTGCGGAAGGAGGATACGAACAGCGGGATGAGGATCGGGATCAGCGATTTGGCCCGCTTGACGAGCCCTCCGCTGGAAAAGTCCGCTCCCCTTGCCTTCTGGGCGGACATGATCTTGTCCGTCTCCTCCGCAAGGGTCGGGATGAACCGCATCGCGATCGTCATCATCATGGCGAACTCGTGCACGGGCAGATGGATGACCTTGAGCGGCTTCAAAAGCTGCTCGATCGCGTCCGTCAGCACGATCGGGGTCGTCGTATAGGTCAGGAACACGCAGGTCCCCACGATCAGCATCAAGATCCTTACGCCCATGAAGACGGCGTTCATGACGCCCTCGTAGTAGATATGGATGAATTTCCATTCCCACAGAAGAACTTCTCCGCGGGTCCAGAAAACGTTGACGACCAGCGTGAAGATCAGCACGAACAGAATCGGCCTGAGCCCCCGCAGGATGATGCGCAGCGGCACTTTGCTGAGCAGCACGAGCGCCAGCGTCATCGCAAGGAGCAGCGCGTAGGCCAGTATGTTCTTGCACAAAAACGTGCAGACCACGTAAAGGATGGTCAGGATCATTTTCGCTCTCGGATCGAGCGAATGGACGATCGAGTCGGAGGGATAGAACTGCCCTAAAGTGAATCCTTTCATGAGGCGCCCTCCCCCCTGCCAAGCAGGCGCGAAAGCTCCGCGACCGCCCTGTCCACCGTGAAGATGCCGCTGCTGACAGGCACGCCCTTCTGCCGCAGCATCTCCAGCAGCTGCGTCACTTTCGGGATGTCGAGCCCTGCGCCGGCCAGAAGCTCGGGCTGCAGGAATATCTCGTTCGTCGGGCCGCTGACGAGCACGCGGGCATGGTCCATCACGACCAGATCGTCGCAGATCGAGGCCATATCCTCCATGCTGTGGCTGATGATGAGGACCGTCGCGCCGGTCGAGGCGCGGTACTGCCTGATCCCCTCGAAAATGATGTCTCTTCCCCGCGGGTCAAGCCCTGCGGCCGGCTCGTCCAGCACGAGGACGTCCGGCTGCATCGCCATGACGCCCGCGATGGCGGCGCGCCGCTTCTGTCCGCCCGACAGATCGAACGGAGACTTTTCCATCACGTCACGGTCAAGCCCCACGAAGCGCAAGGCGCGCTCGGCGCGTTCTTTTATCTCTTCTTCGGGCAGCTTCATGTTGCGCGGCCCGAACGAAACGTCCTTTTCGACCGTTTCCTCGAACCGCTGGTAGTCGGGATACTGCATGACGAGCCCGACGCGGAAGCGAACCTGCACGATCCTGTGCGGCTTTTCCCATATGTCTTTCCCGTTCAGAAGGACGCGGCCGGATTCCGGCCTGAGCAGCCCGTTCAGCATCTGCACGAGCGTGGATTTTCCCGATCCCGTATGGCCGATGATGCCTACGATGTGCCCGGGAGCGAAGGACACGCTGACGTGATCCAGCGCGCGCACTGCCTGCGGCGTGCCCGGATTATACGTATAGACGATGTCCTGCAGCTCAACCGACTCTATCTTTTCAAGCGGCTCGTCCGGCGTCTGCCGGCCGGCCTGTTTTTTCCTGATCGCGAAAAGAAGGATCACGGCGGCGACGGCCTGTGCCAGCAGTACGGCGCTGAGCGCTATGATTGCGATCCACAGTTCCAAATCCGCCATCTCCTTTCTTCTTTGTCGAGTGTTTCTTACTGGGAATCCGTTTTTTCACGGTACAGCTGAGCGATCGCGTCCGCACAGCCTTCCATCGTGTAGATGTCTCCCGGGATGTCAATGCCTTCCTTTGCGAGCAGTTCGGCCACGCGTACGTGCTGCGGGACGTCGAGCCCCACCTGCCTCAGCTGTTCGGGCCGGGAGAAGATCTCTTTTGGCGGGGCGTCCATCAGGATCTCCCCGTCGTTGAGGACGATGACGCGCGAAGCCCGCGCCGCCTCGTCCATATAGTGTGTGATATTGATGATCGTGATGCCCCGCTCGCGGTTGAGCAGTTCCATCGTGTCAAGGACCTTCCTGCGGCCTTCCGGATCCAGCATGGCCGTAGACTCGTCGAAGATCATGCACTGCGGCATCATCGCGATGATGCCCGCG
>JAFSSK010000158.1 GCA_017451045.1 Clostridia bacterium | reverse complement strand
TTTCGATGTTCTGCTGCGCCAGGATGGGTTCGCCAGCAGCAACGCGCCCGACCAGCGGGACGGAGAACATCTCCTGGCGGCCGATGCCGTAGAAGTCGTCATCCGCGATCTCGATCGTACGCGGCTTCGTGGGGTCGCGGCGGATATAGCCCATCTTTTCCAGGGTCTCAAGATGCGCATGGACGGAAGAAGTGGAGCGGAGACCGACCGCGCTGCAGATCTCGCGTACTGCGGGCGGATAGCCTTTGCTGAGGATCTCTTCTTTAATATAATTCAGGATCTCTTCCTGCTTGGCTGAAAGACCGTTTCTTCTCATTGCAGATTCCCCCTTAGCCGGATTCAGGCGGCGGTGCGTTCCGGGCCTTGCTTTGCCGACGCCTGCATTATAGCACAGCATGTTCGAAATGTCAAACATATGTTCCCGAAAATTTGTTCGATTTTTTTCGGAAAAAGTATTGACAAACATATGTTCGGGTGTTATATTTGTGCTGTAATCGAACAGATGTTCCGTTTTGGGCCCGGCAGCCTGCCGGAAAGCCCCGGAACCGTTCAGAAGGAGGGTAAGATGAGACGAACTTCAAGAAACAGAATGACCGGACGTCAGATGACAGCGATGTTCATCCTGCTTGCCGTCCTTGTCGTGATCGCCGTGATCTTCATTTCCGGACGCCGCGTGGTGGCCGATACACCCGCTCAGACGCCGTATTACCGTACCGTGACCGTCAAAAAGGGCGACAGCCTCTGGTCCATCGCCGAGGAATATGCTCCGGCCGGCGACAACAGGAGCCTTTCCGCCTATGTGGAAGATCTCCGCAGCATCAACCGTCTGCGCCGCGATGCGCCGCTGCAGATCGGCCAGGCCCTGCTGGTCGTCTATTATGCAGGCGCAGAGAAATGATCCGCCTGATACAGGGAATGTCCACCCCCACGCATTTCCCTGTTTCACCCGCGCACAGCGGGTCATAAAGGATAAGGACCCGGCAGCGGGTCCTTTTTTGATCCTTTATTCGTCCGTTTTGTTGTCCGGATCATCCTTTTTTGATGCCGCCTCAGGCTCCGGCTCTTTGCCGGCATCCTTATCAGGCAGTTTTTCGCGGAGCTTCACCGCATTCCGCTGCGAACGGAGCATATAGTCGTTGGTCGCTGCATAGTGCTTTTTCGTCGTATTAACGTCGGAATGGCCGAGCACGCTCGCCACCAGATAGATGTCGTTCGTTTCCTGATACAAACTCGTACCGTAGGTGCTGCGCAGCTTGTGCGGCGTGATCTTTTTCAGTGTCGTCACGGTCATGGCGTACTTCTTGACAAGATTCTCCACCGAACGGACGTTGATCCGGCGCATCTGCAGCGACAGGAAGAAGGCATCTTCGTAGCCTGCGCGCGGTACAAGCGTTTTACGCTCGTCATAATAGACCTCCAGCGCATCGGCCACTTCGTCGCTGAAATACACGATGGCTTCCTTGCCGCCTTTACGGTGCACGTGGACGCCCATGTTCTGGAAATCCACGTCCTTGATGTCAAGGCCGACGCATTCCGAGACACGGATGCCGGTCCCGAGCAGAAGAGAAAGCATGGCCAGATCCCTGTTTTTGGTCTTCTCATGGAAGGCCTGCTGTTTTTCACTCAGCTTTTCGCCGCTTTCCACCTGATCCAGCAGCTCTGCGACCTCATCGATATCCAGCCGGATGATCTCTTTCTGCGGGATCTTCGGCAGCGGGATCCGCGCGGCAGGATTCGATTCGACCATTTCCTTCTGATAAAAGTAATTGTACATCGTCTTGATGGCGCTGATCTTGCGCATCAGGCCGCGGGCGTGATTGATATGCTCCTCGCCGTCCTCGGACGTGTAATATTTCAGATAGTCCATATAGGCTTCCAAATCGATCGGCTTGACGTTCTCGAGAGAGGAGACCTCCAGGCTGCGCACGTCTTTCCCCTTGAAAAACGGATGGTTTTCGACGAGATAATCGAAAAAGACGCGCAGATCGTAGGCATAGGCGATCCGGGTCCGGCTTGACGTATTCGGTTCGATCCCCC
>JAFSSK010000157.1 GCA_017451045.1 Clostridia bacterium | reverse complement strand
TGTGATATAGTCTAGCATGCTTGACAAGAAAAATCAAGTAAATTTTGTGATAAAACGCCCTTTTCCTAACTCGCTTGAAAGGTAATTTCCACTATCTCCGCGGCAGGGGGTTAGAGTGGAAGTTAGATTTACACTTAACAAGAATTGACCCGGGAAGATCGGAATGCATGTCCGGAATCCCCGCTGCCTTTATTTTCTTTTGCCAGCATCTGTGCAAGATTCCGGCCTGCCGTGCGCCCGAGCGTTTCCAGTCCCCATGCGCTGAAGTGACCGGCCACGTTCGGATTGACGCCACGTCTGTCTGCCAGCAGTTCCCCCGCGATCCGGGTGAGCATTGCAAAGCCCTCATTCAGGCAGATTTCCTCCTGCGCACACATAATCGCGTCGTCTCTCGCGTCGTTCGCGAACGGCCCGACGCGTATGATGCAGAACCGGTCAAGGCCGATATCGTTTTCAAGGCCTTCTTTCAGTTTAATAAGGGATTCTTTATATTTTTCCTTGGGCGTGGCGAGTACCGCATCGCTTTCACCCTGCAGCCAGACCGCATAAACGCCGCCCGGCGGATCTTCTGCGCATTTACGCAGCGCCGCTTCTGCCTTTTTTACGACGGCTTCATAACCGGCCGTTCCCGGAAGCCAGTCCGCGATCACCGTAGATCCCTTCGCGGCATGAACGGCGATCACCCCGTGCCCGCTTTCTCGGATATACGCGCGGCAGAACTCGGGCACCATGTTCGTGTGACCGTATACCGCAGAGCCCAGCACATGCGTTTTCAGCCACTTCTCAAGCTGCTCGTTCTCGACCAGCGGATACCCGGGCGTCAGGTCATAGCAAATATCCTCCCCGACAGGGTTCTGCAGCGGGGCCAGCGTATCCGTGAGGAATCTATATTCCCATGCGCAATCGACGGGATCCTGTTCCGAAAGCCTTTCGGTCTGTCCCTGCATATTGCTCTGACCCAGAAAAAGGATCAAGTCTCTTCTTTTATCTGCTTGCATGATTCGATTTGTCCTTGCTATTCGTTCGCCTGCTGTTTCCCGACCATCGCCCGGTAGTCCTCGTCCGAAAGAAGGATCCGGAGCGCCTCCAGAAAAGCGTTTGCGGACATGCCGGCCGGCAGTCCTATCGTTTTTGCGGCTGCATCACGTTTTCTGGAACTTTCCTGAGACCCGGAGAATCCGTCGTTGTAAAGGTCCGCCATGGTTATCGAACATTCCTCCGGAAGGTCGTCTGGGGAAGCATAGGGCTGAAGGATCTTGTAAAGGACCTCATCCGCCATTCCCTCGACGCCTAAATACCCTTCCGCGGAAGGGGCCGCTTTCCGTTTCTCCTTTCCGGGGATCTGCGGGATGTACAGCTGGATCAGTCTGCCCGGCAGGCATCCTTTGAGGTGGGACCTGATCACTTTCCCCGCGCCGTCGCTGTCCGTCAGAACAAGGATCGGGGTCTTCTCGTTCAAAGCCCGCAGAAGGGCTTTTTTCTCGCTGTTCTTGAATACGCCGAATCCGTCGGTCGTATAGACCCTTGCGCGGGCTACGCGCAAAATGCTGTCCTTGTCGTATTTCCCTTCCACAAGGATCGGGAACGGGATGGCCAGTTTTTCTTTTTCGTCCATTGCGGTCTCCCTTCAGCTGCCTGCGCGCATGATGTCGCCGGGCCGGACTTCGAACGGAACGTATGTATAGAAGATCATGGAAGGATGGGGTGCGCATTCCAGCGGCTGCCCGTTTTCGTCATAAAGCAAGTCCACGATACACGCCCTCCCCGTTCTGCCCGGGGATATGATCTCAGCCGCGTCACCGACGCAGACCTTGTTCTTCTGTTCGAAACAGCAAAGATATCCGTCTCCGTTTTTCTTCGGAAGCGGACAGTCTTCCGGTATTTCCCTTGCGATGGCGAAATACGCCTTTTCCCTGATATAGCCGGTCATGCCGGAGATCTGCGGCTTTTCCTGCGGGTCGTCGAAATAGAAACCTGTCGCGTATTCTCTGTGAGTCACGCTTTCCAGTTCCCGCAGCCATGCCGGATCGAACTGGTAATGATCCGGGTCGGCCTTATACCGGTCGATCGCCATCCGGTAGGCGTTCGTCACCACTGCCGTATAGTAGGCGCTCTTCATTCTTCCCTCTATCTTGAAGGAATCCACGCCTGCACGCACCAGTTCCGGGATGTGCTCGATCATGCACATATCCTTGGAGGACATGATGAACGTGCCCAGCTCGTTCTGCTCGATCGGGATCGGGAAGTCGGGCCTTTTCTCCTCGTAAAGCGTATAGTTCCACCGGCACGGCTGGGTGCACATGCCTCTGTTCGCGTCACGTCCTGTCAGCATGTTGGACAGAAGGCATCTGCCGCTGTAGGACACGCACATGGATCCGTGTATGAAAGCCTCGATCTGCACCTCTTCCGGGAGCGCCTGCCTGATCGCGCGTATCTCGTCCAGTTTCAGTTCTCTGGCTAGCACCAGCCGCTTCACGCCGAAGTGCTTAACATAGGAAAGCGCCGCTGCGGGGCTGACGATGCTCGCCTGCGTGGAGATATGGATATCCGCCTGCGGCATGATCTCCCGCAGCGTGTCGATAACGCCCGGGTCCGCGACGATGAACGCGTCGATCCCGTAACCGGATATCTCTTTCAGATATTCCCGCAGAGCCGGATACTCGTCGCCGTGCGGCATGGTGTTGACCGTCAGGTAGACCCTGACCCCGTGCCCGTGCGCATAAGACACGGCTTCGGCCAGCTCCTCGCACGTGAAATTGTCCGCGGCGGACCGCATGCCGAAGGATTTTCCGGCAAGATAGACGGCGTCGCAGCCGTACAGGACGGCCGCTTTCATTTTTTCCAGATTGCCCGCGGGGGACAGCAGTTCCGGCATGTTGGCTCCTTTCAGGATGACTCCTGTTTTTGTCTTCCTAATCATTATACCACATCGGACGGACGTCCGCATATTTTTTTAGGGGCGGAGAGAACAGTCATTCTCCCCGCCCCTTGCGGTCGTGAATCGTATTGTCTTACAGCTGCGGGCCTGCGCTGACAAGCGCCTTGCCGGCTTCGTTGCCCTCGTACTTCGCGAAATTCTTGATGAATCTGCCTGCCAGATCGACAGCTTTCTTCTCCCATTCCGCGGGATCGGCATAGGTGTCTCTGGGATCGAGGATCGCAGGATCAACGCCGGGAAGAGAGGTGGGAACTTCCAGATTGAAATACGGGATCATCTTGGTCTTGGCTTTCTTGATGGATCCGTCAAGCACCGCGTCGATGATGCCGCGCGTATCCTTGATGGAGATCCGCTTGCCGGTACCGTTCCAGCCGGTATTGACCAGGTACGCGACAGCGCCGCTCATCTTCATCTTGCGGACCAGTTCCTGCGCGTATTTCGTCGGATGCAGTTCCAAAAACGCCTGTCCGAAGCAGGCCGAGAAGGTCGGTGTGGGTTCCGTGATGCCGCGCTCTGTCCCGGCAAGTTTTGCCGTGAATCCGGACAGGAAGTAGTACTGCGTCTGCTCGGGCGTCAGGATGGAAACGGGAGGCAGAACGCCGAACGCGTCAGCGGACAGGAAGATGACGTTCTTGGCCGCGGGTGCGGAAGAAACGGGTTTGACGATATTGTTGATATGATAGATCGGATAGGAAACACGGGTGTTCTCCGTCACACTCTTGTCCGCAAAGTCGATCTTGCCGCTTTCGTCGACCGTGACGTTCTCCAGAAGCGCGTCGCGCTTGATGGCGTTATAGATATCCGGCTCGGATTCCTTGTCCAGGTTGATGACTTTCGCGTAGCATCCGCCCTCGAAGTTGAACACGCCGTTGTCGTCCC
>JAFSSK010000156.1 GCA_017451045.1 Clostridia bacterium | reverse complement strand
TTTCCGTAAGATGCATGTGCTAAAAAAGGTAAATCGGTGCACATGAGACCGTAAGGTGTCCTTCCCCAATGTTATCCCGGCTTGCCATGTCCTGCACACTGTCCCTTTCCCGTCAGGACTGTTTAATGCAGGACCACAGAGCTGCGGATTAGGACGAACGTCCGCAGGTGTGATGACCGGGATAACGTAGCCTGCTTTCGCAGGCTGAAGGTAGTCAGCTTCGGCTTACAGAAAACACAGTTGGACTGTATTCCCCGCAAGCCCCCTCTTCAAGGCTCTTCAGAGCCTAAGCGGTGGGTAGTTGACGCTATTGTTCCTCCACTAACCGTCTTAAATATTCCGCGGCCTTCGGCGCATCCTTGAAGAAGTCGTTGAATCCGCATTCGGCGGTGATGCGCCTGTCGTATCCGATCTCTTTCAGCGTTTTGATGACGTTCGGGATATAGTCGGTCGTGCCGGTGCCGGGACATTTCCTGTCCGGTTCGGACACATGCACGTGATGCAAAGCATCCTTCACATCATGAAATACCCCTATCGGCTCTTTCATGACAGCCATGTGGTACACGTCGGCCAGCAGCTTAATGTGCGGCCTGTCGGCTGCCTGCTGGATCCCGTAGCACTCGGAGACCAGGTTCATGAATTCGCATTTGGCTTCCGGCGCGTTCAGCGGTTCGATCACGACGGTCACGCCGTATTTTTCGCAGAACGGCTCGCAAAGCTGAAGGAAGGAAACGATCCGTTTATAGCCTTCCTCCTTCGGCATACCGGCAGGGAGCATGCGCGCGCCGCCGCTGCCGAAGACGACCGTATCGGCGCCGAGCATCTTCATTCGCCGCATGCAGGCGTCCAGGTAATCTTCCACGCCCGTTCTGTCGCCAAGAAGCTGGTATCTGTTGGGAATGAAACAGTTGGTCGCTTCGATCCTGACGCGGCCGACCAGGCTGTCCAGTTCCTCCTCGGTCAGCTCCATGAGCATCCCGCAGGAGATCTCTACAAAATCGAAACCGCTGTCGATCAAAAATTTCGATCCTTCGCGGATCACAGTAAAGGCCCGGCTGACGCTTTTCTCGCCTTGAGGCATGAAGGAGCCGCCGGGGATGATGCAGCCGATACGAATCATATTTTTTTCCTCTTTCATAATTTAATTCTGTCCCGCAGCGGCGCGAATGATCTCCAGCGCCTTTGCCATATTGGCAGGCAGCGGACAGGTGAAATGCAATTCTTTTCCGGTCGTCGGGTGGATCAGCGTGATCTCGCCGGCGTGAAGGAACTGTCCCTCCACCAGCTGCGGGTGCTTTTTGCAGAACGGATGGGCCGAACCGCCGTACAGCGGATCTCCCAGGACCGGATGGCCGATGAAGGCCATATGGACCCTTATCTGGTGCGTGCGTCCCGTCTCCAGGCTGCAGCGGACATAGGACAGTCCGCCGAAAGACTCCAGCAACCGGTAGTGCGTCACGCTCTCGCGTCCGCTATGTCCGTCCCTTACGACTGCCATTTTCTTCCTGTCGACGGGATGGCGGCCGATCGGCGCGTCTACCGTCCCGCTTTCCTGCGCGGGCGTGCCGATGAGGATGGCCGTATAGACCCTGTCGATCCGGTGTCCCTGCAGCTGCTCGGTCAGGAACTGATGGGACCTGTCGTTCTTCGCCACGACCAGAAGACCGCTCGTCTCCTTGTCGATGCGGTGCACGATCCCGGGTCTTATCACGCCGCCGATCCCCGAAAGGCTGTCGCCGCAGTGGTTCAACAAGGCGTTCACAAGGGTCCCCGTCTCGTTGCCGGGCGCAGGATGCACGACCATGCCGCTCGGCTTGTTGACGATCAGAAGATCGCCGTCTTCATAAAGGATGTCAAGGGGGATATCTTCCGGAAGGATGGCGGAAGGGACCGGTTCGTCCAGCGTCAGGCAGACCGTGTCCCCCTCGCGGACTTTGGTTTTTTTGGAAACAGGACTGCCGTTCAGCGAAACGCTGCCCGACTCGATCAGTCTGGCGGCGGCCGACCGGCTCATGTCCGTGGCCAAGGACAGGTACTGATCAATCCTGGGGAGTTCCCTGATCCTGTTCTCCGCTTCCGTCAGCAGTTCCGTCCTGACCGTCATCGTTACTGTTTGCTTCGACATGTTGCTTGTTCTCCTTGCTCTCTTTCACCATGCTGATGATGATGTAGAGGATCAGAAGGCCGGTACCCACGACAACGCAGGCGTCCGCCACATTGAAAATCCATGTCCAGAACGGGAAAAGATAGAAATCCAGGAAATCGACGACCTTCCCGCTGCCGAACACCTCGCCGTAAAACAGTCTGTCCACCATGTTGCCGATGCCGCCGCCGAGGATCAGCCCGAGCGACACGCAAAGGAGCCTGTTCTTGACGCGGCCTGAAAACAGCAGCCACAGGATCCCGATGATCACGAGGGACGAAGCGACGATGAACAGCCAGCGGGCATTGCCAAGCATCCCGAAAGCCGCGCCTTCGTTCTGGATATACGTCAGCCGGAAAACGCCCGGTATCAGGTCGATGCTGTCATACAGCTCGAGGTTGGCGATGACCAGGTGCTTGGTCAGCTGATCCGCTGCGACGACCGCCGCCGCGATGACCAGATAGATCCACATTCGCTTTTCCCTCCTTCCGGATTTTGTCTTGAATCACACACCGAGTTTTTCCAGGATCGCCTTACACTTTTCGCAGAGGAACCCATCCACGGTCGCGCTGCCCCTGACGGAATAGGACCAGCATCTGTCGCAGCGGCATCCGTCCGCGTTTTCAACAAGGATCCCGATGCCGGAATCCGTCTCGCGGAATGCCCCTTCGGGCGCAGGTCCGTTTTTCAGCTCCACGCCGGAAACGATATAGACCGTTGCCAGTTCGGAGCGGAAATCGTCGAGCAGTTTGTATTTGTCGCCCTCGGCAAAGATGGTGATCTTCGCGTCGAGGGATTTGCCGATGAGTTTGTCCGCGCGCGCCGTTTCGAGCGCCTTCATCACGTCGTCCCGGAGTTCGAGCTGCTTGTCCCAGTGGGCAGTCAGCTTCCCGTCCGCCAGGCTCTCGTCATACTGCGGCATCTCGTTCAAAAAAACGCTTTCCCCGTTTTCGCTGCTGCTGTGCGGCATCGCCTGCCAGATCTCCTCTGCCGTGAAGGAGATCATCGGCGCGAGAAGTCTCGTCAGCGCGGACAGCACGTAGTACATGGCAGTCTGGGCGCTGCGGCGCGGGATACCGTCCGTCAGGCCCGTGTACGTGCGGTCCTTCGTGATGTCCACGTACAGCTTGGACAGCTGCGTGGTGCAGAAGTTGTTGACGGCATGGTATACGATATGGAACTCGTACCTGTCATAGGCCTTCCGGCAGTCTTTCACGAGATCGTTCATCTCCGCGATGACCCACTTGTCGATCTCGAACAGGTCCTCTTTCCGGACGGCGTCTTTTTCAGGATCGTAATCGTACAGGTTCGCCAGAAGGATCCTGGCCGTGTTGCGGATCTTGCGGTAAGCGTCGGACAGCTGCTTGAAGATCTCGTCCGAAACGCGTACGTCCATATGGTAGTCGCAGGACGCGACCCACAGGCGCACAAGATCTGCACCGTACTTCTGGATTACTTCGGCCGGCGCTATGGTGTTCCCGAGGGACTTGTGCATCGCGTGCCCGTGTCCGTCCACGGTCCATCCGTGCGTCAGCACCTGACGGAAAGGAGCGCCTTCGCATCCGCGCGAGCCGACGGCCGTGAGGAGTGCCGCCTGGAACCATCCGCGGTACTGATCCGCGCCTTCCAGGTACATATCTGCGGGCCAGGAGAGTGCCGGATCGCTTTCCAGCACGGCAATATGGCTGGAGCCGGAATCGAACCAGCCGTCCAACGTGTCGGTTTCTTTCGCAAATGATTTTCCGCCGCAGAAAGGACAGGTGAAATCCTTCGGCAGGATGTCAGACGCGTCCAGCTCGTACCAGCAGTTGGAGCCTTTTTCAGCGAACACATCGGCGACCGCGTCGATCGTTTCGTCGTTGCAGACGGGCTTCTTGCAGCACTCGCAGTAGAACACGGGGATCGGAAGACCCCAGTGACGCTGGCGGGAAATACACCAGTCCTTGCGCTCGCGGACCATCTGCTTCATCCGCTCGTTGCCCCATTCGGGGATCCACACGACAGGATCGCAGGAATTGCATGCTTCGTCCTTGAACGTGTCCACGGAGCAGAACCACTGCGGCGTGGCACGGAAGATGATCGGATTCTTGCAGCGCCAGCAATGCGGATACTCATGCTCCATTTCAGCAGAGGCGAACAGTGCGCCGCTCTCCTTCAGGTCGGAGAGGATCGCGTCGTTCGATTCCGCGTAGAAGAGTCCTGCGTACTTGCCTGCGTCGGCAGTCTGGTATCCCTTGTCGTCCACGGGAACGACCGTCTCGATCCCGTACCGCTGGCAGGTAAGGAAGTCGTCCGCGCCGAAGCCAGGCGCCGTGTGGACGCATCCCGTACCGCTGTCCATCGTTACGTAATCGGCGTTGCAGATCAGCGATTCCCTGTCAAGGAAAGGATGCTGCGCTTTCATATATTCGAATTCCTGGCCGGGCATAGTCCTGACGATCTCGTAATGCTCCACGCCGCCCTCGCGCATCGTCTTGTCGCACAGCGCTTCCGCGACGATGTAGTACTCGACGCCAGCCTTCACGACCGCATAGTTCTCCACGGGATTCAGGGCGATCGCAAGGTTGCCGGGAAGAGTCCAGGTCGTTGTCGTCCAGATGATGAAATACGTTCTGGACAGATCGCACACGCCGGACAGTTTGCCAAGGTCGTCCTTCACTGCGAACTTGACGAAGATGGACGTGCATTTGTCTGTCTGATACTCGATCTCGGCCTCGGCAAGCGCTGTCTCGTCCTTCGGGCACCAGTAAACCGGCTTCATCCCCTTGTAAATGTATCCACGCTTGTACATGTCGCCGAAGACCCTGACTTCGCGCGCCTCGAACGCGGGCTGCATGGTCAGGTACGGATGATCCCAGTCGCCCGTCACCCCGAGCCGCTTGAACTGCTCACGCTGGAGATCCACGAATTTCTGGGCGAACTTATGGCATTCCGTCCTGAATTCCGGGATGGACATCTTCTTCCGGTCTATCTTGTTCTGCTTGATGATCGCGGATTCTATCGGCATGCCGTGGTTGTCCCAGCCGGGCACGTACGGCGCCCTGAATCCGGACATGGATTTGCTCTTGATGATAAAATCCTTGAGGACCTTGTTCAGCGCGTGCCCCATGTGGATGTTTCCGTTGGAGAACGGAGGGCCGTCATGCAGGATGAACGACGGTTTGCCGGCGGCCTGCTTCTGCATCTGGCCGTACAGATCGATGCTCTCCCAGTATTTCAGCATTTCGGGTTCTCTCTGCGGCAGGTTCGCGCGCATGGAGAACTCGGTCTTCGGTAGATTTAAAGTACTCGTATAGTCCTTTGCCATTTTATCTTGGTACTCCTTTTTGGGATCGATTGGTTACAAATTCAAAACTAAAAACCGGATGTGTTCTGCAGCAGCATGACCACTCAACAAAACAACGCCCGGTTTAAGACGCATCAGGAAAACATTCCTTGGGCATGAGTTAAATAAAAATGCTGATGATTGCCAGCGCCAGGTATGTCACGAAAAACGGAACATCCAGCACGGATTCCTCGAACAGTCCGAAATGGTCGAACAACCTACGGACCGGATAGATGAAAGGCTCCGTGATGCCGTAGACGAAATCCGCAAATCTGTTTTCTTCGGAAATGGGCATCCAGGAAAGGACGACCCTGATCAGCATCGCGATTTCAAGAACGGTGACAAGGCTGCCGGGGATCCTGGAAAACACATAAACGAAATCAGACAATTCCTATCCACCTCTTTGGCATTCAGGCGTTCGCGCCCTGTGCGGACGCGCCGTCTGCGCTCTTTTCGTCCTTCCCGTCCGCCTCATCGTCGTCCTCGTCACTGTCTTCCAGGGTGAACTGACCGACGTCCACGCCGCTGGGCGCTATCACGATCGTCGTCTTGTTGGTCCTGATCATCTGACCGCCGAGCACGTGCTTGACGCCGGACAGAAAGTCGATCAGCCTGATCACGGATTCCTTCTCCATGCCGTCTACGTCCATCACGACGATGCATCCGCCTACCAGCTTGTCTGCGATGGCGGGACCGTCCATGTGGCTTGTCGGCTTGGCGAGTTTCACTTCCACCTTGTTGGACACGGGTTTGGCGACAGGTGTCTGGAAGCCGGAAGATTCTGTGTTCAGCACCGGGTCCGCAGACTCGTCGTACGCTTCGTCGCCCTGGTAGTAATCCTTGTCAGCGCCGCCGTAAATCTCGTCGTCGTTATATTCGGGCTCTTTCTTGCCTCTGAGTTTATTGAACAATCCCATGCTTCCTCCAAACGCTCCTCACGTATTTTTGCCTTGAAACAGCGTGCGGCCTATGCGGACCATGGTCGCGCCGCAGCTGATCGCTGCCTGAAAACTGTCTGACATGCCCATAGATATTATAGGGATATAATTATTATGCAATTTTTTATACCAAATGTCAAGACACAAAGCATTTGTTTGACGAAAATATTTGGCATACTCCTCCCTGTCCTGGCATTTCGGTGCCATCGTCATGAATCCCCGGAGCCTTATGTGCGGGTAACTGACAAGGGACAGGCAGAACGCCTCCGCGTCTTCCGGCAAAATGCCTCCTTTGTTCTCCTCCCGTCCGCTGTTGATCTCGACGAGGACGTCCGTCTGCTTGTTGCGCAGCGCGGACTGCTTTTCGATCTCGGCGGCCAGGTGCGCGGAATCCAGAGACTGGATCAGGCAGACTTTGTCGATGATGTACTTCACCTTGTTGCTCTGCAGCTGCCCTATGAAATGGATCTGCAGCCCGTCGCGGTCGCGCAGGCCGTCCCAGTGAGCCAGCAGCTGCTGCACCCTGTTCTCGCCGATACAGTCGACACCCAGTTCGTGCAGCCGGTTGATCTCTTCGATCTCTGCGCTTTTTACCGCCGCCACCATGCAGATCTCTGCCGGATCGCGGCCGGCTTCCCTTGCGGTTTCTCTGATCTGTTCGCGGACAGTCTGAAGGTTCTTTTCCAAATAATCCATATTATCCTCTAACTCAACACTTTTCCGTCGTACATGCCGGCGGCCTGAAGGATCATCATGTCGTTTTTCGCCAGGTATTTCGCGTTCCCCTCGGTCAGGGCCGTACAGGACGCGAGCACGTATCCGTCACCCGTCTGCACCGCGTCGATCCTGCGAAACGACACGACGCTTCCGTCCAGGATGAACACCCCGGTCTCCCCGCCATAGACAGCCAGGGCGGATTCCGGGATGCGGAAGCCCGTCAGGGTCCCGATCACAAGGCTCACCTGCTGCGTCCGCTCGTATGAAAAATCCCGGGGCATGAGCCCTGTTTTCAGCACCAGTACGGGACAGTCTGCCTCTCCGGCCACCCGCAAAAGCTCCATGGCAACGGTCACGTCCTGGTCATCGAACGAAACAGAGTAACTCTGGCCCGCCTTCATTTTCTCCGCCGCGTCTTCCGTGACCGGGATCAGAAGATACCATTCGTTCCCGTATACCATTTTCCCCGCTGCCGCAGCCGGCACGTCCTGTCTGCCTGCAGACAGAGCCGTGGCAAGGCTGTCCGCGTTCACGGAATCCACGAACCCGGGCGTCAGGACATTCTCCCAGCCGTCCAGCTGAGACCTGCCGAAGAAATATCCGCTTCCGTACTCTGTGGAGCGGACCGTCACGGCCTCGCCCAGATGCTGAAGGATGGAGTCCCTCCGCCTTGTAAGCTTCGTGCGGAGCTCTGAAAGGTCTTCCTGCCCGGTCAGCAGTTTGTATATACTCTCGGTCAGCAGCAGACTGTCCGCTTCCTTCTGCAGTCTGTCGAACTTGCCTGCAGCCGACAGGCGGATGAGTTCCGCATAGGTCTTATATGTCTGATTCCTGATTTCCGAAGCGGATGCGTAGGAATATCGGGACGCCGCTTCCTCCGTGCTGTTGATGAAGTCGAGTCCCGCGTCGATCTCGCCCAGGCCTTCGCCTGCAGCAGATGCCCCGATGCTGTCCACGTCATACCAGTTGAACAGATCCTGGTCAGCGCTGACTTTTTCGCCGTCCCTGACGAGTGCGTCCGTATATCCTGCGCCGGGAGCCATCACGTATCTTTCGTTGCGCACGATGCACCCGGAACCTGTGACGACCGTCTGGGAAACGGATTCCGTCATCGCGACCGTCGCCACCGCCGGCTTGATGTCTGAAAGGCTGTGAATGACGGTAAACAAGATGAGAAGGACCAGCACGACCGACACGGCAAGGACGCCTATTCTTTTTTTACTGCCGCTCATGCGAACCCCTCCGTTCTTTTCTGTCTTTCAGCCGAACAGGATCCTTTCCGCCTCCGTCAGTATGCTTTCGAACGGTCTTTCCCGACCTTCTTCGTCCGCCGTGACCCACTGCACGTACGGACGCGCCTTGAACCACGTCATCTGCCTTTTGGCATATCTTCTGGTCGCCTGCTTCAGATCCTCTACTGCCTGCTCGCGGGAAATGCTTCCCTCGATGTATCCGATCAGTTCCTTATATCCGATCGCCTGCGCCGCCGTTCTGTTCCGGCTGAAGACGCCGGCGCGCAGAAGTTTTTCCGTCTCTTCAGGGAGCCCTTCCACCATCATCCGGTCCACCCGTTCCCCGATCCTGCGGTTGAGCAGTTCACGACTCTCGTACCGAATCCCGATGACTCGGGGGTCGTATCTGTACCCCCCGCCGACGGACAGCCTGTCTGTCTCCGTCTTCGTTTTTCCTGTTGCCCGATAGATCTCCAGTGCGCGGATCACGCGCTTGATGTTGTTGGGATGGATCGACTGCGCGGCTTCGGGATCTGCCGCACGCAGCATCTCGTGGAGTTTTTCGGGTCCTTCCCCAGCTGCGATCGCGGCAAGTTCCTGCCGTATGCCCTCGTCGGTTTCGATCTCCTGCGAAGCCAGCCCGCGTATTACGGCATCAAGATAAAGTCCTGTCCCGCCGCAGAAGACCGGTTTCCTTCCGGACGCCGTCACCGCCTCTATTGCAGCGTCCGCCAGCCTGACGTAATCCGCGCAGGAAAAGGCATCAAGCGGATCCACAAGATCGATCAGATGATGCGGAACGGCAGCCTGTTCACATGCTGTCGGTTTGGCTGTTCCGATATCCATCCCACGGTATACCTGCATGGAATCGCATGACAGTATTTCTCCGCCGTTTCGCTGCGCCAGCGCCAATGCCAGTGCGCTCTTCCCGCCGGCAGTCGGTCCTGTCACCGCCCAGATTGTTGTCGGCATCGTCCCGTCTCTCCTTTAAACATAATGTACAATTCAAGAATAATCATAGCATCGCCGATGCTTATGGTTTATAAGATATCCAAGCCGCAAAAGGTTTTCAGCGTGGATTACTCCACGCCGAAAATTAGGACAATTCGCTATGCGTGCCGGTTCTGATCAGTTCTAGAATTAGTCGATTCGAATACACCTTGTAGATCAGCAACCAATCGGGTTTGATGTGACATTCCCGCATACCGTTGTAATTACGCGAGTTAACAAGCACATGATCCCGGTACTTTTCTGGCAGCGACTGCTGTGAGGCCAACATAGAAATAACGTTCGTCAATTCCTTAGGATCACACCCTCTTTTCAACGCCGCTTTATAGTCTTTTTTGAATTGTCCGGTAAACTCAACTTTAAGCATTGAGTGCCTCCATCAAAGCGTCAATGCTGTCAAAGGGACCGTAAACGTCATTCCGTTTTTCTGCGTCATTCATGGCTGCAAGTGTGGTCGCGTTTGGCACCTCGGTCGTGATTTCAAACGGTATCCGCTGTTCCCTGACGACCGTCTTTGCAAAAATATTGAAGGCGGCGCTGACGGATAATCCGATTTCTTCACAAAATTTGTCAAAAGCGATCTTCGTTGCCTCGTCCATTCTTATATTAACGTTTGTCTGTGCCATGTAAACACCCTCCTTATTGCTTCTAACTATATCATATCACAAAATTACGCGTTTGTAAATAGAATTGCATACAATGTATATTAAATTAATATCAAATTCATAGAATCAAACAGGCATCGCCGAAACTGAAGAATCTGTACCGTTCCTGAACCGCCGTTTTATATGCTTCCAGCATCTTTTCCCGGTTGTAGAAAGCGGAAACAAGCATCAGCAGGGTACTTTCCGGCAGATGGAAATTCGTGATCAGCGCGTCCGTCGCCTTGAATCTGTAACCGGGATAGATGAATATCCCCGTGTCTCCTGCGACCGGGTGAACGATGCCGCCATCATCCGCAGCGGACTCCAGCGTCCTGCAGGATGTGGTCCCGACGCAGATGATGCGTCCTCCCGCAGCCCGCTTCTCGTTGATCAGATCGGCAGTTTCTTTTGTCACCTCGATGTATTCCGTATGCATGACGTGGTCGCGGATCTCCGTTTCCTTGACAGGCCTGAACGTTCCAAGGCCTACGTGAAGCATGACGCGCGCAAGAGCCACGCCTCCCTCCTGCAGCGACTTGAGCAGCTCATCCGTAAAGTGGAGACCGGCTGTAGGCGCCGCCACTGATCCTTCCGTCCTGGCATAGACAGTCTGGTATCTTCCGATGTCATCCTGCTTCTCCGTAATATAGGGCGGGAGCGGCATCAACCCGATAATATGCAGCAGTTCGTAAAGCGAGGTGTACTTGTCATGATCATACGTAAATCTTACGATCCGGTTGCCCTCCTGGACGATCTGTTCGATGACACCCTGCAGTTCGCCGTTGCCAAAAACAAGTTCCATCCCTATTTTGGCCCGTTTCCCGGGACGCACGAGCACTTCCCACTGATCCAGTCCTCTTGCACGGAGAAGGAGCAGTTCTATCCCTGCCTCTTCCCTGCCGAGCACGTGTCCGAATATCCTTGCCGGTATTACCTTGGAATCGTTCACGACCAACACGTCGCCTTTGTTTAAAAACTGTCCGATCTCGTTGAAGATCCTGTGCTCGACCAGCCCGCTGTCCCTGTGGATGACCATCAGCCTTGAATGGTCCCGCTGGGGCGCCGGATGCTGCGCGATCAGTTCCTGGGGAAGATCGTAATAAAAATCCTTCGTTCTGAGATCCGTTTCGATCCGTTCGTTGATGATTGTGTCTGCCATGTCGGTTCCTTTTCTTTTGTAATCTACACAAATTATAATAACTATTGAAGATTATTTCAAGGGGCGGATGGGAAGAAGGCGGCCCAATCGTTCCCCGGCGCATCTTTTTTGGCGTCCGTCCGGCTGTTTTCGCCTCAAATCACTTGACAACATCTGCTCCATGTGCTATTATACTGTTTGCCTTGTGATGCGGCATTAGCTCAGTTGGATAGAGTGCCTGGCTACGAACCAGTAGGTCGAGGGTTCGAGTCCCCCATGCCGCGCCATCAAAAAACCTCTTTTGTCTATCAAGGCAAAAGGGGTTTTTTCTTATCTGTTTTTCCATGGCTTGTTTCAACTTCCCGGAAAACCGGGCGGCGGAGGATATTATGTCTAAAGTGATCGTGGGAATGTCCGGCGGCGTCGACAGCGCCGTCGCAGCATATCTTCTCAAGCAGGCGGGTCACGATGTGATCGGCGTCACGCTGCGGACCTGGCAGAGCTCTGAAGGGCAGGAAAGCCGGTGCTGCGAGATCGACGACGCGCGAGAAACGGCCCGCGTCCTGGGGATCCCCTACCATGTGTTCAACTGTACGGAACAATTCGACAACAGAATCATAAAGTCCTTCGTCGAGGACTACATCCACGGCCTGACGCCGAACCCCTGCGTGATCTGCAACCGCGAGATCAAATGGGAGCGGCTTCTCCACTACGCCGACGTGCTCGGAGCGGATCTCGTCGCCACGGGGCACTATGCCTCGGTCGTAAAGCTGCCGAACGGAAGGTATACGGTCGGCAAAGCGCGTCACGCGGAAAAGGACCAGACCTATATGCTGTACAGGCTGACGCAGGAGCAGCTCGCCAGGACCGTCATGCCGCTCGGGGACTACCTGAAAAGCGAAGTCAGGGCCATCGCGGAGCAGGCGGGCATACGGATCGCTTCGAAGCCTGATTCGCAGGAGATCTGTTTCGTTACCGACGGCGGCTACGCGGACTTCATCAAAAGCCGGGCGGATGCGCCGATCCCGGGAGAAGGCAATTTCGTGGACGAGTCCGGGAAGGTCATCGGCAGACACAAAGGGATCATCCACTATACGGTCGGACAGCGGAAAGGACTCGGCATCGCGCTGGGACGCCCCGCATACATCAAAAAGATCTGCGCCGAGAAAAACGAGATCGTTCTCAGCACCGCAGACGACATCGGATGCGCGTCGATCGTCTGTAAGGATCTCAACTTTTTAAGCATCCCTGAGCCGGGAATCGGAGAAAAAATCCGCTGCAGGGTAAAGGTTCGCTATCACCACCCGGGCCAGAGCGCGATTTTGGAAAAGACAGGCGACGACAGCGTCAGAGTAACGTTTGACGAACCCGTCCGCTCGGCCGCGCCCGGTCAGTCCGCGGTATTCTATGACGATGACGAACGTCTCATCGGCGGCGGCATCATCCTCGAATCCTTTTCCGGGCAGCAGAACTGAACCGCAAACAGCCCGCAGGAAGAAAACCGAAAAAACAAGAGACAGCCTTTTTCGTTCAAAACGATCGCTGTCTCTTTTTTTAGTTCTGTCCGTCTCTCAGGAATAGGTCCTGATGATCTCTTCCGAGACCTGCCGTCTGGATATGCACCTGTCCATCGCCTGCTTCTCGATATAGCGGTGCGCCTGCGGCTCGTCCATCTTCAGTTCGGAGATCAGAAGCCACTTGGCCCGGTTCACCACCCTGATCTCTTCCATCTTCTCCTCGACGGAAAGCGTTTTCTTTTCAAGCTGGCGCAGTCTCTCCTTGGTGCAGGCCATCCAGTCCAGCGCCAGGATCAGGAGCGACCGCGGAAGCGGTTTGGCGACCGTGAAGATGCCCTGCCCAGCCACTTTGTCCCGGATCTCATCGTAGAGTTCCTCCCGCACGATCAGAAGGATCACCGTTCCCTTTGCCGTGTTGACAAGATCGACGGCAAAGCGGATCCCGGCGTCATCCGGGAGCGGCGAGTTGATGATCACGAAATCATAACCCGCTTCGTCCCATGCGCGTTTGGCGGCACTGATGCTGCCGACGGTCTTCACCGGCTGATAGCGCGACTCCGGCATCAGTGAGGAAAAAGCCATATTCAATTTTTCGGCCGCGGAAACGACCAGAACGCTGTAAATATGCTCTTCCAGACTCATAGGTCACCTTTCTTGAACAGTTAATGACGGCAGAAACAATTGATGATCTCAGGCGGGACGTGCGTCGAAATGAACTTGCTGGACGCGGCTGCCGCGCACGATTCGGCATATGACGAGGGCAGTTCTTCAAACTGCTCAAGCGTCTTTTCGTCAGCCGTATACAGGTTGATATCGGCCGGCTTGCACAGCGTCATTTTTTTCGTAAGACCGTCCAGCCCGGCGTAAATCATCAGCGCGAACGCAAGGTATGGGTTCGCTGCAGGATCGGGCGACCGCAACTCGGCCCGGCGGTATTCCCCGACAGCGGCCGGGATGCGGACAAGCTGCGAGCGGTTCTCTGCCGACCATGAGATATAGTGCGGCGCCTTGTGGCTGCCCAGACGCTTGTATGATTCTTCACAGGGATTGAGGAAAGCAGTCATCTCTTTAGCATGTGCGAGGATCCCCGCGATCATGCTGGAAAAGACTCCGTCTTCCGGGATCGGGCGAAGCGACAGGTTGATATGGAACCCGTTGCCGGGCGCGTCTTCCAGCGGCTTGGGCGAAAAGTCCGCGCAAAGCCCGTTCCTGTTGGCGATCGTTCTGACCACGCGTTGGAAAGTGATCGCGTGATCCGCCGCCGCCAGCGCGTCCGCGTAGCGGAAATCGATCTCGTTCTGTCCGGGGCCCTCTTCGTGATGCGAGCTTTCCGGCATGATGCCCATCTGCTCCAGCGTCAGGCACACCTCCCGTCTGACGTTCTCCCCGTGGTCTTCCGGCGCGATGTCCATATACCCCGCGCTGTCGCATGGGACCTTGGTCGGTTTCCCGTCCTCTCCCTGCAGGAAAAGGTAAAACTCCTGCTCGGCGCCGAAGGTAAACTCGTATCCTGCAGCTTTCGCGTCGGCGACTGCCTTTTTCAGCAGATTGCGCGTATCGCACCCGAACGGCGTTCCGTCAGGTCTTGTGATCGTTGAGAACATCTGCATGACCCGGCCGTGCTCGGGACGCCACGGCAGTGGCATCAGCGTATCCGGCTCGGGACGCAGGAAAAGATCGCTCTTCGTCTCGTCGCCGAATCCGGCGATGGCAGACGCGTCGAACGCGATGCCGTATTCAAACGCGCGTTCCAGCTCGTCCGGCATGATGGATATGTTTTTCTGCTTCCCGAACACGTCGCAAAATGCCAGGCGGATGAACTTGACGTCCTCTTCCCGCACATATTCCAGGACTTCTTCCCTTGAGTACTTCATGATTACCTCACGTATAATTAGTTTGGTGTGTACATTCGTTTATAAGGATTCTTCGTATCCGGCGTAACAACCGTATAAGGACCGGACAATATCTCATCTTCATTCAGACCGAACACGCGGCAGTATTCTTCAAGATATGCCGCAAGTTCCTCTTTGTCTTCCTTTTCTGCAGATCTTGCCGTTACCTGTTCCGGGAATACGATCCCGGCGCAGTCCGAACGCAGGAACATCTTCCCGCCGTGCATGCCCGTGCAGGGGAAATTCCAGACGCAGTTCTTTTCCGGGGTATCCAGGTTCAGCACGATGATGACGCCGCCCGCCTGATACTCCCCTAAGAAACTGCCGGTCCTGCCGCCTATGATCATGACAGGGACCTTTTCCTTGTATGCTTTCATATGGATGCCGGCTCTGTATCCCGCATCCCCGCGGATATAGATCTTACCGCCTCTCATGGCGTAGCCGGCCGCGTCCCCTGCGTTGCCATGTATGACGATGGTCCCGTCGTTCATCGTGTCGCCGACTGCGTCCTGCGCGTTGGACAGGACCGTGATGACGCCGCCGTTGAGGTACGCACCCAGCGCGTTCCCGGGAATTCCCTTGACCGTAATATCTTTCCCGGACATCCCGGCGCCGATGAAACGCTGCCCGCAGCAGCCCTCGACGGTACATGGTTCCTCCGCCCCGCGGATGGCCTCGTTTATCGCCTTGTGATCAAGGTCTTTTGCATAGATAATCATATTATTTATACCATACCTTCAGTATTTTTTCTATACCTTTGGTCAAAAACTATTCGCCCGCGTGTGAAATGCCGAGGATCTCGAGTTCCTTCTCGTTGAGTCCGACGCCGCGCAGCATCAGCCTGTTGCCCCGAAGCGCCTCGATGGAGTTGATCCCCATCCCGCCCATCAGTTCCATGATCTCGTGACGCCATGCGTTCAGCAGGTTGACAAGACGCGTGCACCCCGCTTCCGGGTCGAGCCTGCTCACAAGATCCGGACGCTGCGTCGCGATCCCCCAGTTGCAAAGACCTGTCTGGCAGCTTCTGCACAAGTGACAGCCGAGCGCGATCAGCGCCGCCGTGGCGATATAGCATGCGTCAGCGCCGAGAGCCACCGCCTTCACGACGTCGGCTGCGTTGCGGATGGAACCGCCCGCGATCAGGGATACGTTGTTCCTGATGCCTTCGTCCCGCAGCCGTTTGTCCACGGCGGCAAGCGCCAGTTCGACAGGGATCCCTACGTTGTCCCGGATCCTTGTCGGGGCCGCTCCCGTCCCTCCGCGGTATCCGTCTATCGCGATGATGTCCGCGCCGCTGCGCGCGATCCCGCTTGCGATCGCGGCAATATTGTGGACGGCCGCGACCTTCACGATGACGGGCTTCTTGTATTCCGTTGCCTCTTTCAGCGAGAAAACGAGCTGACGGAGATCTTCGATGGAGTAGATGTCATGATGGGGAGCCGGCGAAATGGCGTCCGATCCTTCCGGGATCATCCTTGTCCTTGAGACGTCGCCGACGATCTTCGCACCCGGCAGATGGCCGCCGATGCCCGGCTTTGCGCCCTGCCCCATCTTGATCTCGATCGCTGCACCGGCCTCCAGGTACTTCTCATGCACGCCGAACCGTCCGCTGGCCACCTGTACGACCGTGTTATCTCCGTACCGGTAGAAATCCTCGTGCAGACCGCCCTCGCCCGTGTTGTACAGGATCCCCAGTTCCGTTGCGGCTTTTGCCAGTGCGGCATGCGCGTTGTAGCTGATAGAGCCGTAGCTCATGGCCGAGAACATGATGGGCATGGAAAGACAGATCTGGGGAGGAAGGTCCGTTCTGATCGCGCCGTCTGCGCCGCGTTCGATCTTTTCCGGTCTCTTGCCCAAGAACACGCGTGTCTCCATCGGTTCCCGCAAAGGATCGATCGACGGGTTGGTCACCTGGGAGGCGTTGATCAGGATCCTGTCCCAGTAGACGGGCTGCGGCTGGGGATTGCCCATGGAGGACAGAAGGATCCCGCCGCTCGAGGCCTGCTTGAATATTTCCCGGATGCTGTCCTCGTGCCAGTTCGCGTTTTCGCGCAGCCTGCAGTCGCTCCTGACGATCTTGAGGGCTCTTGTCGGGCAGCAGGACACGCAGCGCTGACAGTCCACGCATCTGCTCTCGTCGCTGATCATGATCCCGTTTTTCTCGTCATACCGGTGGACCGCGTTCGAGCACTGCTTCTCGCAGATCCTGCACCTTGTGCACCTTGCCTCGTTCCTGACGACTTCGAATTCGGGATAATTGTATTCAACTTCCATCAGTAAGCACCTTCTTTCGCGTAGACGATGACAGGTTCGCCGCCGGCCGGCGAATAAATCTTTTCGGCTTCCGGCTCTACCGACCGGATCGCGGCCTCTTCGCTAGCGATCCATACCCTGTCCGCCTTCTCCCCGACGACCATGGACCTGAGCTTCAGCCTGTCGTTCAAAGCCATGATGCCGCCCGTGAATCCCAGTGCGATGGAGAACGGCCCTGTGACCAGCAGGCTCGGGAAAACGGTCCTCAGGAATGCCTGTCTTGCTTTCGTCTTCTCGTCTTTCTGCCGTTCGATCGTTTTCCAGAACGGCGCGGCGATGACTTCTGCCGCCTCGGTAAGCGTCAGCCCCTGCCGGCGGACCAGATAGTCCAAAATATATGTGATCACTTCCGTGTCCGTCTTGAGCGTGCACTTGTATCCGAACATCTCGATGAAGCGTCTGTTCGCGTCGTAGGAGGAGATCTCGCCGTTATGGACCACGGAATAGTCCAGGAGCGTAAACGGATGCGCACCGCCCCACCAGCCCGGTGTGTTCGTCGGATAGCGGCCGTGCGCCGTCCATGCGTACCCTTCGTACGTCTCCAGCTGGTAGAACTCCCCGACGTCCTCCGGATAGCCTACTGCCTTGAAAGTCCCCATATTCTTGCCGCTGGAAAACAGATAGGCGCCTTTCATGCCCGCGTTGATCTTCATGACGGTCCTGGCCACCAGTTCCTTCTCGTCCAACTGCAGACTGGACAGCACGGACTGGAGCGGAGAGACGAAATACCGCCAGATGATCGGTTTGTCCGTGATCGACGGGATCTTCCGCGTGGGAATCACCTCGGACTGGACGATCTCGAAATACTCTTTCAAAAAGGCCTCGCAGTCTTTCCTGGCTGCCCTGTCGTCAAAGAACAGATGAAAAGCATAGTAGTCTTTCATAGTCGGATAAATGCCGTATCCCGCGAACCCGCCGCCGAGTCCGTTGCTTCTGTCGTGCATCGGCTTCATGGATTCCGATATCAGCGACCCGGGCATTCTCCTGCCCTCTCTGGAAATAACGGCCGATATCGCGCACCCGGACGGGATCCGCACGTCGCCTTCTCTGACACTCATAGTTCCTGACCTCCAAAACAAAAAGGGCGTTCACTTCCGCGCAGTTTTCCCGCGCGGTCATGAACGCCTTTGCTCATTTGCGCACATTATAATCCCGAAAAATTACTTTGTCAATAGCCTTGATGATTTTAGTCTGCCTTGCATCACTCTTGCCCGGGACGCAGTTTTTCGAAAATTGTTAAGTGTAAATCTAACTTCCACTCTAACCCCCTGCCGCGGAGATAGTGGAAATTACCTTTCAAGCGAGTTAGGAAAAGGGCGTTTTATCACAAAATTTACTTGATTTTTCTTGTCAAGCATGCTAGACTATATCACA
>JAFSSK010000155.1 GCA_017451045.1 Clostridia bacterium | reverse complement strand
TGGCCTTGTATACCTTGTTCAGGTTGCCGTAAAGAGAATCAAGCAGTTTCTGGTATGCAGACTGCTGCGCCTGAGCTGCGCCGGAAATGTTGGAGTTGCCGCCCACGACGAGGTTCGTCACGAACAGGTCGATCTGGTTCAGAGAGCCCGTCCAGCAGAACGCAAAGTCTGCAGCCGCTTTTTCACGGATCAGCTTCATGCACTTGGAGGATCCTTCGTTCGTCGCGTATTTCGCACGAAGAGCAACTTCGAAATAAGCTTCCGTCAGGATGGTCTCGCCTTCCTCAGCCATTGCCTGGAGCACAGCGCCGACCATTTCCCTTCTATCTTCCTTGACAGTGGAAACGACGCCGACTACCGGAACGCCGTCATAGGAGTGCGTCCTGTAATCGTCTTCCTCGCTGTATTTCGGAAGCGGGATGATACTGAAGTTGAAGCCTGCTTCCTGCAAAGTAGAGCTTTCACACTTGTCCAGCGTCTGGTGGTAGAACATGCGCAGTCCGCTGCAGAAGGAAGACCATGCTTCGCCGTTGGTCCTTTCCAGCTGGAAATTCGCATTGTTCATCAGATCGAACGCCTTGGCGAACACTTCCACGTTGTGTGTGGAAGCAAGGTCCAGTTTCCATTTGGATCCTTCTTTGACAGTCATATCATAGCCGCCCGCGTATACCATGGAGGCAACCGCCCAGCCGGCATCGTAAGACCAGCCGTAAACGTCTTCGGGGTCGTACGTACCGCCGTTGCTGTTACCATTGACGTCTTCATACACGTCGGAAATGAGTTCGATGGCCTTGTCATACGTCCATTCCCCTCTTTCAACGATCGCGAACAGATCGTCGATCGATCCGCCGAAGTATTTCTCATACAGCGAATCGTTGACGAAGACGACGGTGATCTCGCTCAAGAAGTCCTTGACGATATCGCCTGTTCCCCAGATCTGCACGCCTCTGTAGTTGAAGTGCTGACCGTAAACCTGGTTCCAGCAGTCTGCTTCCATATTGACGTAAGGAAGCGCTGCCATATTGAACGTGAAGCCCTGCGCGCCGAGAGACCCGTTGAACTTCATGTGGCCGTTGATGTAGTCGAAGTCGCCGGAGCCGGACTTGACTTCTGCGTTGACCTTGGTATTCATCTCGCCGTTGCCAAGACCGAATTCACCGTCCAGGACAACGTGCAGTCCGTCCTCGACTGTGCACTGCCGTTCGTAAATGGCCTTTTCGATGATGTCGGAATCATTGTAGCCCTCATCCGGATCTTCGATCCTTACGTCATCGTCTTTCCAGAGGAATCTGACGACTTCGTCGCCGTAGTCGAGACCCAGTGAAACGACCGTCGGTTCCGGTGCCGGTCCCGGGTCAGTGGCAGGATCAGTATCACTGCCGGACGGATCTGTCTCGCCGGAGCTGCCGCCGGGCGTGGATTCACCGTCGCTGGGATTGGAATCCGTTGCCTTCGGGGTCTCCTTGCCGCTGTCGCCGCCGCCGCAGGCAACGACGGAAACGACCATCAGAAGGGCCAGAAGCAGCGCCAGGATAATTTTCCATGTTCTCATAATAATTTCTCCCTTGCTTTTTAAATAGTTTTCGTTTTAACTAATCGTTAAGACTTGGAGTCATTCTCATTATATAGTTTTATATAGTAATTGTCAAGTTTTCAAGATTATTATTTGAACGCACACATTAATGTTTACCGGTTCGATTGACAACCGGCGCCGGGCTTGTTACAATTGAAGCAGCAGCATGCGGACAGCGCATACGCCACTCAAAAGAAGAAAGCGAGGCACTTAGATATGACCCATACGATCGGCATACATGCAGGCCCTAACTACGCGGAAGGGCTGAGAAACTTCACGAAGGCAGTCACAAGGTATATGGCCCCGAAAGGCGTCAACCTTGCCGTCATAGAAATCGACAACTGCTTCCAGTTCAAAAGCTTCCCACAGGTATCGGAAAGCAATATCACGGCAGAGGACCTGAAAGAAGCCTGCGACACCCTGCGTCAGCACGGCGTTGAACCGGTCCCACTGTATAACTGTTTCGGCCACCAGGGCTGGTCGTCAAGGAATGCGCTTCTCAAGGCCTTCCCGGAATTCGACGAATCCCCCTGGATCAAAGACGGCGAAGGATTCATGCCGCATTTTTCATGGCACCACATGCCCGAGAAAGACGCGCAGGGCAGATCCCTTTACACCTATAACCCGGCATGGTGCGGGAACGAGCCGCGCGTATACGACGTCGTCCTGCCGCTGATCGACGAGTTGATAGAGGCCTCCGGATGCAAGATGATCCACCTCGGCATGGACGAGATCGTGATGATGGGCGAATGCGACCGCTGCCGCGGGCTGTCCCGTGCGGAACTGTTCAGAAAAAACCTTGTGCTGCTGCACGATCACTGCGCTGAAAAGGGCGTAAGAACGATGATCTGGGGCGACAGACTGCTGAACGAATTTCTGTGGCATCCCTGGAAACTTCCGGTCCCGGGACAGGAAATGCCCAGCGACCGAGACAACCTTCTGACATGCGCCTGCATTGACGATGTGCCTAAGGACGTGATCCTCTGCGACTGGCATTACGGGCACAACACGGAGCATTTCACCGGCGAGCTTCTCTCCCACGGCTTCACGGTCCTCCCTTCGTGCTGGGACCGCCCGGAAAACGCCGAGCTGCTCTGGAACAATGCACGGGAAGAAGCGGAAAAACAGGACTGCAAGGACCGTATGCCGGGTATGCTCATCTGCGCATGGGCAGGCGGGAGCAATCTCCTTCTGCCGTTCGAAACGCCGGACGCTCCCGGGATTCCCGAAGAGCTGTCGCGGCTTCCCGCCGTTCTGGACAAGGTCTCCTCACTCGTGGCAGAGTACCGCTGATACCAAAAAGCAAAAAACGATATACAGACAAACAGCAGGGCGCCCGAAGGTGCCCTGCTGCCACTATTTTGCAATTGGTTCACACGATCCCCTGACAGTTCATCGCGTCAAGGACTTTCAAAAATCCCGCGATGTTCGCGCCGACCACGTAGTTCTTCTCGTATCCGTAGTCTTTGGCTGCCTTGTCCAGATTGTGGAAGATATTGATCATGATGCCTTTGAGTTTCGCGTCGACTTCCTCGAACGTCCAGCTCAGGCGCTCGCTGTTCTGGCTCATTTCCAGCGCGGATGTCGCAACGCCGCCGGCGTTTGATGCCTTGCCGGGGATGAACAGGACGCCGTTCTGCTGCAGGTACTGCGTCGCCTCGATGGTCGTCGGCATGTTCGCGCCTTCCGCCACGGCGATACAGCCGTTCTTGACAAGCGCTTTCGCGTCGTCGATCAGCAGCTCGTTCTGCGTCGCGCACGGGAGCGCCACGTCGCACTTGACGGACCAAACGCCGCGGCCTTCGTGATACTGCGCCTTCGGTTTCTTGGCGGCATATTCCGTCAGCCTTGCGCGGCGAACTTCCTTGACTTCCTTGAGCAGCGCCACGTCGATGCCGTCCGGATCGTAGACCCAGCCGGTGGAGTCGGAGCAGGTCACCGGCTTTGCGCCGAGCTGCCATGCTTTTTCGATCGCGTACGTCGCGACGTTTCCGGCGCCGGATACGACGACCGTCTTCCCTTTCAGATCGATGCCGTTGGCCTTCAGCATCTCCTCCGTGATGTACAGAAGCCCGTAGCCTGTTGCCTGGGTCCTTGCAAGCGACCCGCCATAAGACAGGCCCTTGCCGGTAAGGACGCCCTCGTACTGGTTGGTCAGGCGCTTGTACTGCCCGTACAGGAAACCGATCTCGCGTCCGCCGACGCCGATGTCGCCGGCCGGGACGTCTTCGTTGGCGCCGATATATTTGTACAGCTCGTTCATGAAGCTCTGGCAGAATGCCATGATCTCACGGTCGGATTTGCCTTTCGGATCGAAATCGGATCCGCCTTTGCCGCCGCCGATGGGCAGTCCCGTCAGGGAGTTCTTGAAGACCTGTTCGAATCCCAGGAATTTGATGATGCCCAGATTGACGGAGGGATGCAGCCGCAGACCGCCCTTGTAAGGACCGATCGCGCTGTTGAACTGGATCCGGTAGCCGTTGTTGACATGGACCTGTCCGTTGTCGTCCACCCACGGGACACGGAACAGGATCTGGCGTTCAGGCGTCGTCAGCCTTTCCAGAAGCGCGTTTTTCCGATATTTCTCCTCATCCTTCTCGATCACGGGACGGATGGATTCCAACACTTCCTTGACCGCCTGATGGAATTCCGGCTGTGACGGGTTCTGCTGGATGACCCGTTCGATCGTTTCGTCAATGTAAGACATGATAGCATCTCCTTTGAATAGCGGTTCCGCCCGCCGGCGCCCGCAAAAAATGATAGTGATATTTTATCATGACGGCACTGTCATTTCAAGAGTATTTTTGCAAAAAATCGTTATATCCGAAATATTTTCTGTTTTCACCAACAAAAACTGAAATTAATCCTTGCATGGAACAACAGGCGCATGACCGGCTATACGGTCTTTTTCCCTTCCATGATGCGCCCCATGACCGACACGCAGCCCAGCGCGTCTTTCGAGTAGTAATCCGCGCCGATCTCGTCAGCGATCTGTTGCGTCAAAACGGCTCCCCCGACCATGACGGGCGTGGTGCACCCCGCTTCGCGCAGCGCGTTTATCGTGCTTTCCATGCTGGAAACGGTCGTGGTCATTAGGGCGGACAATCCTATGCAGTCCGGCTTGTACTTTTTCCAGGCGCCGACCACTTCCTCCTCGGATACGTCTTTCCCGAGGTCATAAACGCGGTAGCCGTACGATTCCATGACCACCTTGCAGATGTTTTTGCCGATGTCATGGACGTCTCCCCGGACGGTCGCCATCACGACGACGCCCTTTTCCTCCCCGTTCTTTTCCATCTTTGCGCTCAATATCCCGAACGCGTCCTTGACCGTTTCCGCGGATGCGATCAGCTGGGGCAGGAATATCTTTCCCGCCTCGAACAGCTCGCCCACCTTCTGCAGGGCGGGAAGCAGCACGCCGTTGACGATCTCCATTGGCTCACGTGTCGCAAGTTCCCCGCGGACGATCGAAGGTACAGCCGGCCTAAGACCTTTTATGACGGCGTCCGTGAGCGTAACGGATGTTTCAGCAGCCTGTACAGGCGCCTGTTCGCCCTGTGTCTGCAGCTTTTCTATATAGTCTTTAGCGTCCGTATCCTCACCGCTGAGCACGCGGTATGCGTAAACGGCGTTTTTCATCTCGGCATCCAGCGGATTCATGATGGGCATGTTGAGCCCGGCATCCATCGCGGCGCACAGGAAAGTCCTGTTGAGCAGCGGTCTGTCCGGCAGGCCGAAGGACACGTTCGAAACGCCCAGCACCGTTCCCACGCCCAGCGCGCGGACCATGCGCAGCGCCTTCAGCGTTTCTGCCGCAGCCTTTTGCTGCGCCGAGACTGCCAGGGTGAGCGTGTCGATGAGGATGCGGTTTTTGGGGATCCCGTACTGTTTTGCGCGGGCAATGATCCTTTTCGCGATTGCCACGCGTTCTTCCGCCGTCTGCGGCACGCCGCCGCGGTCCAGCGTAAGACCTACGACGACGGCCCCGTACTTTTTCGCGATCGGGAAGATTTTGTCCATCACCTCGTCCTCACCGTTGACGCTGTTGATCAGCGGGATGCCGTTGTAATACCGGCACCCTGTCTCCAGCGCCTGCACGGAGGAGGAGTCTATCTGCAGCGGCAGCGAACAGTATTCCTGCACCTGCAGCACCGCCTTCTTCATGACGGCGGCTTCGTCGATCCTGGGGATGCCGACGTTCAGGTCCAGTATCTCGGCCCCCGCGTCCTCCTGTCTGACCGCTTCCCCGACAAGATACTCGTACTGTTCGGAAAGGATCGCCTCCTTCAAGGCTTTCTTCCCCGTCGGGTTGAGCCGCTCGCCGCAGATCCTGACGCCGGAGATCTGCACCATGCGGGAGGCGGAATTGACGCGCGTCAGCCGGTGGGTGTGCCTTTTGATCTCAGTCCCGCGGTAGCGCGTGAGGCGTTCGATCAGCTCCGGCGTCGTGCCGCAGCATCCGCCGATGACTGCGACGCCCTCCTTTACGAATTCCTCTGTGCAGGATTCGAACTCCTCGAAGGGCAGATCGTAAACAGTCTTTCCGTTGATGACTTTCGGCAGTCCCCTGTTCGGCTGGACCAGCACAGGGACGTTTGCGCAGGCGAGGATGCGCTTCACGATCGGCAAAAGGGCTTTCGGGCCCAGCGAGCAGTTCACGCCGAGCGCGTCGACGCCAAGGCCCTCCAGGGTGTTTACCATGATCTCCGGAGAGGATCCCGTCAGCGTCCTGCCGGATTCGTCGAAGGTCATGGTGGCGAACACAGGTTTGTCTGTATGTTCGCGGACGGCGAGAACGGCCGCCTTCAGCTCATAAAGATCTGTGAACGTTTCCAGGATGAATCCGTCTGCAAGGTCCGACGCCAGCGAGGCGACCTCGCTGTACGTCTCATATGCCTCGTCGAAGGACATGGGACCCAGCGGCTGCATCAAAGCGCCCGTGGGGCCTATATCGTACATGACAGTCTTTCCCGCCGCCCTTGCGTTGGCAACGGCTGCCCGGACGACATCCGCGATCGGGTAATTGCCCCGGTATTTCTTGCGGTTGAGCCCGAACGTATTGGTCGTGATGAAATCAGCGCAGGCATAAGACCGGTGTATCTGCTGCACGGCATCCGGGTGCGTGATATTCAGGTCTTCCGGACATGTGTCCGGCAGGCCGAGGCGCTGCAGTTCGCTGCCGAATCCACCGTCAAAGATCAAAACTTTTCTGCCTAATTTCCGTAGCATGTCCTTCCCTCCCGTCTGTACTGACACTGACCGCCTAAGGCGCACGTGTCGCAGTCTTTCCTTGCCTGCTTGCCGAGGCCCACGATGCCCAGCATGCTCTTCGCCGGCACCATCAGACACGAGTCCAGCAGGCTTACGCCGATCTTTTCCGGCTTCAGGATCCGGAACAGTTCCTTAAGGTCTTCCACGGACGTTCCCCTGTAGCCGGGGCAGAACCGGTACGTCCGGTTTTCACCGAAGCACTCCTCGTACCTGTCCGCGCAGTATTCCAGATACGCGTTGGCGACTGCGTCGAAGACGCACATCCGCGCCAGGTCCCTTGCGCTGTAGGCCCTTGAACGGGCGTCCACTGCGGCCCCAAGGGTCATGACGCCCAGCACGTATCCGCTCGTGCCGGCCAAGAATTCCCTGTATGCGGGTTTTTCCAGCACCGGCAGAAGACTGTCGAACTGCTGCCACTGATACCTGAACTGGGACACCTTTTCCACCTCGTCAAGACATTCTTCCACTGCCTTTTCAAGATCCGGCGCCGGCGCCAGCTGCCTGTTCCCCAGGTAGCCCAGGATATTCATATAGAATTCTTCAGAATAGTTTTCCAAAGACATTTTCCAACCTCGAATGGATGCTTTCCGCGATCTGCGCGTTGTTCATCATGTAGATATGGATGCCCGGTGCGCCCCGCGCGATCAGGTCCATGATCTGGTAGCAGGCAAAATTCAAGCCGATCTCATGCAGAAGGTTCTCGTCGTCCTGGTACATTTCCAGCATGGAGCGGAAATCCAGCGGGATCGCTGCGCCGCACATGGCGGTGATGCGTTTGACGCTCTTCGGATTGACCAGCGGCATGATCCCGGGGATGATCGGGGCGGTAATGCCGGCACGTCTTGCCTCGCTTACCAGTCTGTAGTAGTAATTGTTGTCGTAGAAAAGCTGGGTGATGAAAAAGTCCGCCCCTGCGTCCTGCTTTTCTTTCATGTGCCGCAGATCTTCCGCGAGCGTATTGCTCTCGATATGCCCCTCCGGGTAGCAGGCCGCGCCGAAATCCAGGCGTCCGCTTTCCTTGAACCGGTGCAGATACTGCATGAGATCCGTCGCGTGCTTGAAATACTTACAGTATTCCGCTTCGTAGGCGACCGGTTTGTCCCCGCGCAGCGCAAGGATATTCTCGACCCCGCCGCCTAACAGTTCGGACACGGTCCCGTCGACGTCTTCCGGCGTACAGGGCCCGCCCGTGATATGGGCAAGCGGCTCGACGCCGATCGTTTTGATGAACGAAGCGATTTTAGCGGTATCCCGCCTGGTATTCCCCATCGCGCCGAACGTGACGCTGATGAAGTCCGGCTTCAGCTCCTTAACACGCAGAAGCGTCTTTTGAAGCCTGTCCATGTCCCCGCTTTCCTGTTTCGGCGGAAACACTTCGAATGATATCGTCCTTTTCTTTGCGAGCATTTCACTGATCTTCATATAGCTCTCATCCTGCTTTCTTGTTAAAACTAATCAAAATCTTTTGTACACTTGGACTTCATAAAATCCATGATCTCTCCTGAATCCTTGTCTTCGTAATAAGCGACAAGAAGCCGCTTGAACTCGGGGACCTCTTTTTCAGGGATGATGAGCATTCCCGCTCCCTGAGAAATCATATAATGATTCGCAAAGATCACGGAAGTTCTTTTATTGCCATCGTTGAATATCTGCGTTTTCATACAGTACAGGCAAAGGGTGACGGCTTTCTCAACAGCGGGCATCTGGTCAGACAGGATCGCTTCAATGCTCTCCTTGACTATGCTCTCGATCGGAAGCGGCGGGACATAACTCGTGCCGCCGATGGTAACCGGTACTCCACGAAGATGTCCGCCTTCCTGATAAAAGCCTTCGTTGACCAGTTTCGCGATATGGCATAGGATCGAATAATCGGTAGGATAGCTGATAACGTCCTTATCCAGAATAAACTCCCAGGCATGCTTTAGATTCAATATCTTCTGCACGTCTGACGCGGACATGCCGTTGACTTTCCCGTTTTCGATAATATCCTCTGTCTGGGGAAATGTTGTTGAGACCCCTTCCAGGACTGCCTGATCGTAAATGCTGGATTTCATGTTCGACCTGGCAAAATCCAGATTTAGCTGTACCCTGGCCGAGAGTTCGGTATCCGCGTATCCGATCTGGGCCAGTTCTTTATCCAGTCTCCGGATGTTCTTTTTCAGTTCTCTGCTCTCACGGACATTTCTTAGGAGCAACTGGTACAGTTCATCAGAATATTCTCCCACATAAGTGGAAGTCAGTCTGCTGGCTACACGTTTGCGAATATAGAGATATTTCTTCCCGTTTCGTTCTTTTATTTCTGGACTGCCGTCATAAGGAAGCAGGTTCAGCCTTGCTTGATAATCTGCCCTTTGATGAAGAAGTCCTTGGATTTGAGGATAATTGTTGTTCATAGTGCCCTCCCCCGTGTAGGGAACTTTTGATGCTGTAATTATATCATAATGTTCCCCATTTTTCAAGAGATATTAACAGAAATCACTGGAAGCCAACAAAGATGAGGTCATCCAAGCAGGACGACCTCATGGGAGACAATCATTGAGATTTGCAAAAGCAGGAAGAATCGATCAAGACTGCAAACAGGCAGATCGCGCCGATTCAAAAGACAAGCAGTATTATTGAATGGCTGACGCCAGAATTGTTGTTTCCGCGTCGCATACTTGCTTTATGATCGACGAAATTGACTGATTGTTTTGTTTATTAGGCGCCAGTTTGCTTTTGATGGATAAAAGATAAACACTATGGGCGCGCTCCACGACTTCCTTCCTATATTGATTGATACAATCAAACTGGGATTTAAACCTCATCACATTAATAGAATTCATTAGCCTCAGCAGCATAATGATTTTATGTTCCCAAAAAAGTCTGTAAGCTCGCGGATCCAAATCCTCAACTGATATTTCAACAGATTTTTCTGATAAGTGTCTCCACGCATTCATCCCATAGATGGCCTCTGCTTGATTGTGGTCAAAATCATTTTCAGAGTTGAGATAATGACGAATTCGAGTAAAAACAGATTCATTATCTAACTCTCTTGTTGAAAACTTTTCAGGAAACACTTTTCGAAAAGCCATAGGCACTCTGTTTACCGAAAGACCATGTAAGCTCTTTAAATAATCAGAATAGTTAACACGAAACACGCTGTAATTTCCGTTTTCCATATATCCTGCCGTCCAAAAAAACTGCTGTTGATAAAGTCTGTATAATGGTGTAAATTTGAAAAATGAATGAGCCAAAGGCTCAACCTTTAGGTATAATGTAAAGGAGACCAAACCTAACATAATACCGAGGAGGAAGAACCAATGGCTCAACTCAATATTACGCTAAATCAGGAAGAAATTCAAGCATTACTTTTAGATGATCGTGGAGAAGCTTTCAAAAAGATATTGGAAACAAGCCTCAACAAGATCCTGCAAGCCGAATCCGCCGAGCAGCTGAAGGCGGCACCGTATGAACGGTCGGAGGAACGCACAGACAGCCGGAACGGAAGTCGGGACCGGGAACTGAAAACCCGTGTTGGTCGAATCACACTGCAAGTTCCTCGCCATCGGAACGTCCCATTCAAGACGCTTGTCTTTGAAAACTACTCCCGCAGCGAGGCGGCACTTGTTGCCGGAATGGCGGAGATGGTCGTCAACGGTGTGTCCACCCGAAAGGTTTCGCGGGTCATGGAAACGCTCTGCGGCACCTCGTTCTCAAAGTCTGCAGTGTCTGAAGTCTGCAGGGATCTAGAAAAGACAGTAAAGGAATTTCAAACCAGGCCGCTGGAAGGAGACTATCCTTTTCTAACGGTGGACGCCACCTATTTCAAAGTGCGTGAAAACAGCCGTGTCGTCTCCAAAGCATTCATGATTGCCTATGGCACAAATGCAGAGGGTCATCGGGAGATTCTTGGCTTCGGCGTTTACGAAAACGAATCCGACGCAACCTGGACGGATTTCCTTCTGGGGTTGAGAAAGAGAGGATTGACCGGGCTTCTTATGATCACATCCGATGCTCACGACGGTATTCTGAGCGCGATCGGAAAGGTTTTTCCCACCGTTCCGTGGCAGCGCTGCCAGTTTCATTTCAGCCGAAATATCACAGACAAGGCGCCGAAGAAGTACCAGGCTGGGCTCCGGACAGAACTGCAGGAGATGTTCAACTGCAAGACCCTGGCAGAAGCCCGCAGGATCCGTGACCGAATCATCGATGATTACCGGGACGTTGCAGAATCCGCCGTGCACTGCCTGGACGATGGTTTTGAAAGTTCTATGACCGTTATGCTTCTTCCGGCCGCTCTTCGCCGGTTTTACCGCACGTCAAACCAGATCGAGCGGCTGAACAAAGAACTAAAGCGGCGGTCCAAGGTGATCGGTGTCTTTCCCAACGAGGAATCCGTTGCCCGGCTCATGGGTTCCGTCCTGATCGAACTGCACGACGTCATGCTGACCGGACGGGCTGTATTCAGCAAGGAATCCTTAGCTTCGCTGATGAACTCCGATGTACCTGCCAAGCTGATCGCCATTGCCGGAGAGCAGCAGAACCTCCGTGTAGCGTGAGGTAGCACAGCTGTCTGTTCCTGTCAAGGCACCGGCTAACGCCTCGCCTTCGGCGGTCTTGACAGCGCCATCCATCTGTGCATGTGGGTAGATAAGAGGCTTAAGCAGCCTTCTGCATTTCATGCCTAAAGGAATTTACACACAAATTTGGACTTGACT
>JAFSSK010000154.1 GCA_017451045.1 Clostridia bacterium | reverse complement strand
GCCAGCTCGTAAGTCTGCTCTTTTTTGAAAATCAAACCGTGCTGCCCGATGCCGGAAGGCTCTCCCGTGACATTGACAACGCTCTGGGCGTTGCGTTCCTGATCCTGCTTCGGCTTCCGATAGCTCCCGTCATGCCGCGTATAGGAGTCGGCAAAGCGGAAGATCGTTCGCTGTCCGATGGGAAACCATGCTTCGGCGCACCCGCAGTTCGCGGAGGGGATGCCGGTAAATTTGCGGTTTTTCAGCATCTGCGCCGACAACCCGCCGAACAGACACGACCGCGTGTGCTCGATATTGCATCCGAAGAGCGTCTCGGGCACGACGGCGTTTGTCTCTTCTTTCCAGTCCAGTTCAGGATCCATCTCACTGTTCTCCTGTCAGGTGCGTGTTCAGACATTGCCCGCATGCTTCACGGAATAGATATTTAATCCGCGAACATCTTTATGATTTTCTCATAAGTCTTCGTCATCATCTTCAGGTTCTTCTGGAGGTTCGACGAGTATGTGCCGGGATCCTTGAAAAGGTTCGAGAGCTGCCACGTCCAGCCGTTCCATCCGCAGTAGAGATACCCGAAGTCCATCACACGGCTGTCGAGCACGATCTGCATCATCTCGACGGACTCCTCGTCGCGGGCCACCTTGGTCTGGAGCGCGATCTCGACATAGGCCGGGTTGACATAGTTCGTGGAATACGCACTCATCGCCTCGATCATCGCGCCGGTCAGTTCGGGATCGCGGCAGGTGATCGGAACGGAGATGCAGTTGCATCCGGCGTCGCAGAGCGTGGCGTACCGCTCCTGCGATGCATCGAATTTCGGCATGGGCAGGACGCCGAACGTCCCTTCAAAATCACGGGCAAAGACATAGTAATGTCCGAGCTGGGAAGGCGCGAAGACCGCCGCACGCGTCATCATAGCCGTGAGGGTCCTTCCGTCCGCGTTATACACGCAACTGCCTGTCTGATTGTTCAACTCGTAGAACTTTTCGGCGACAGCCTGCGCGTGCTCCGAATCGAGAAGATGCACGAAGCTGAAGTCATCGTTTACGTCGAGGTACTGCTGACCGGCACCGTAGAGGAAGGCCGCCCCCATGCAGCCGTTGATACCGTTCGCTCCCATCGTGAAGCCGTACGTATCCTCCTGGTCCCGCTCCCCGTCGCCGTTGGCGTCGAGGTAGATGTCTGCCGTGATGGTTTTCAGCTTATCGATGGTCCATTCTCCTTCGCGCGCCGCGTCGTAGAGATTTTCGATACCGAGATCGGTCGTCAGATCCTTATTGAAGCACATCGACCAGGTCTGACCGACATAGCTGAGACACATATCGCTCACGATCAGAAAGAGCTTGCCGTTGACGGAAGCGGACTCCATCACGTTGGCCGGATACCATCTCATATTGAAATCCAGATACGGAATGTCGTTCAGGTTCATCGAAAAACCGTTCAGAACGTCCGCGGAGGTCTGCGCGAGCTGGTTGACAACGAAATCGTACGTGCTGTCCCCGGCGGTAACCATCGATTTGATCGTGTTCGAGATAGTGGTGTAATCGGTCATGAGCGGTTCGGCGATCGTGACGTTAAAGCGTTCCTCCATCGCAAGCGTACGCTGATAAATCGAGTCACGAACCACGTCGCCCGTCATCTCTTCTACCGTCATGTCAAGGTTATTGTTCCCCTTATCGTCGCCGGTTCCCTGTCCGGCCATCGTAACGGTGGCTCCGCCGAAATCGAGTTCCGGAACGCCGTCCGTGACGAACTGTTCTTCCGTCTCCGGGACCGTTTCTGCCTCGGCGGAAGGCTGTGTAAACTCCGCATTCTGACCGGATACGCCGTCGGTCGTACCGTCCTCCGGCTTTTCCGACGCGCAGGATACCGGAAGCAGCGCCGCAGAGAGAAGAAGGATAACCATTCGTCTCAAGTTTTTCATGGGAAAAGCTCCTTTCTGAGTTTTCTAAAAAATTATATCAAAACTGCAATCCCTTGTCAAGAAAGGATCGGACCAAAAAAAGAAAGGATCGGACCATTTTGCCTTGACAGAGCCGTTGAGGTCCGAAATAATACCCTGTGACAGAAAAAACCTGGAGAGGCAAAATGGGGATCCTGATTGAAGCTGCAGACGGCCGGGATGATCTCCCACCGAGTATTATATCGGGAAAAACCGAAAAGCCTATTGTCAAATCGCCCCAAAACATGGTATAAT
>JAFSSK010000153.1 GCA_017451045.1 Clostridia bacterium | reverse complement strand
CCTTTCGCAGTCAGTTTAACGCTAGTCTAATCATTTGGACACGACACAAAGCGAGAAAATGCCGCATCCCATCGATTAGACCTCATTGTCTGGTTCAACAAACTCCGATTTATTTGTCTGTTTACCAGTCATCATCCAGCATTGCAGACAGGCTCTCGGCCTCGTCTACTCAAAGCATTCTATAACAAAAAGAAAAGAACGGCAATTCTATCAAAATTACCGTTCTTTTATGGTGGAGGCGGGGAGAGTCGAACTCCCGTCCGAAAAGCTGTCAGTAAGAATTTCTACGAGCGTAGGCAACGTCTTGATTTCCTCGCATGCACGTTACATTGCCGAAACTTGCTTTGAGTAGCTTCATAAAATCCGGTCCGCCGCAAAGCTTAAGCGGATTCGTTCCCTACCCTGAATGACGCCCAATCCACCGGCAGTAGGTTTCCGGAGGTTGAACGGACGCAGCGTTACGCTGCGACAGGCAAAGTATTGTTGTCAGTTACTTTAAACTGTTCCCGTTTTTATCGAAGCACGGGTCTTCGGCTCGCTTATCCGACCTCCATGGATCCCGTCGAAACCAGGTTCGCCCCCAAAGCAATAACAGTTATATCAAAACAGGTTTAAAAAATCAAGCGTCGCGAAATAGTCGGAAGGCTTCTCCGCCCTTCGGATCAGACGGACCTGCCCGTTTTCCATCAGAAGTTCCGCGCATCTGAGTTTGCCGTTGTAATTGTAGCCCATGGAATGACCGTGCGCGCCGGAATCATGGATCACGAGATAATCCCCGATTTCAACTTTGGGCAACGGACGGTCGATCGCGAACTTGTCATTGTTCTCGCAAAGCGACCCTGTTACATCGTAAATCTCCGAACAGGGCTCGTTCTCTTTCCCGAGTACCGTGATATGATGATACGCTCCGTACATGGCGGGCCGCATCAGGTTGCAGGCGCAGGCATCGACGCCGATATAGTGCTTGTACGTATTCTTCTCGTGGATCGCCTTTGTCACAAGATATCCGTAAGGACCGGTGATATACCTTCCCATCTCCGTATAGATGGAGATATCGAGTCCCGCCGGCACGACTACTTCCCTGTATACCCGTTCGACTTCTGATCCGATATATGCGATGTCCGCCTCTTTCTCATACGGCTGATACGGAATGCCGATACCGCCGGACAGGTTGACGAATGTCACGGTCGCGCCGAGTTCTTTTTTGAGATCAACGGCAAGCCGGAACAGCTTTCTCGCGAGTGTCGGATAATACGTTTCGTCCGTTGTGTTGCTGGCAAGAAACGCGTGGAGACCGAACTCCTTCGCACCGTATCCGAGCAGCTTTTTGACGCCCTCAAAGATCTGGTCGCGGGTAAAGCCGTATTTCGCTTCTCCGGGATTGCCCATGATGGTATTCCCGAGCATGAACTCACCACCGGGATTGAATCTGAGACTGATCCGCTCGGGGATTCCCCCGTTTTCCTTCAGAAAATCGATATGGGTAATGTCGTCCAGGTTGACGGTTGCCTGCAGTTTTCTCGCGAGCACAAATTCCTCCGCAGGCGTATCATTGCTGGAGAACATGATGTCATTGCCCCCGATGTCCAAAGCGTCGCAAAGCATCAGCTCCGTATAGCTGGAACAGTCCATCCCGCACCCTTCGGAATGCAGAAGTTTCATGATCTCAGGATTCGGAAGGGCTTTGACAGCGAAGAATTCCTTGTATCCCTTGTTCCAGGAAAACGCGCGCTGCAACCGCTTCAGATTGAAGCGGATGGCGTCGCCGTCATAGATATAAAAGGGAGTCGGAAACGTTTTTGCGGTTTCCGCAGCAAATTCTTTTGTAAACGGAACTGTTTTCATTTATACCCCTCCTTCATTCTCCTGTCCATTTCACGGTCCGCGTCGCGTTCGGCGATGCTGTGCCGCTTGTCATAGATCTTCTTGCCTTTCGCGACTGCCAGCTCCACTTTGACCCTGCCGTTTTTCAGATATACGGACAGCGGGACGAGGCTCATCCCCTCTTTTTCCTGCGCCTTTCCGAGTTTCAGGATCTCGCGTTTATGAGCCAGAAGCTTTCTCGTACGGAACGGGTCATGATTGAAGATGTTGCCCTGATCATAAGGACTGATATGCACGCCGATCAGCAGGAGCTCCTCTGCCTTGACCTGCGCATAGCTGTCCTTCAGATTGATCTGACCCTGGCGGACACTTTTGACTTCGGTTCCGGTCAGCGCGATCCCGCACTCCAGCGTGTCCTCGATAAAGTAATCATGGCGGGCTTTTTTATTCGTTGCGATGATTTTAACGCCGTTCGTTTTCATAATGATGCGTGACAGTCTCCATAACTAAAAATAAAAATGCGTTCTGATCCGGTTACATCAGAACGCATTCAGGGTTCGTAATTACTCAGCCGATCACTGCCAGAACAAGCGCGAGAACACCGAAAACAATCGCGAGAATGATGGTGATTTTCTGCAGCTTGGCTTCCTTGCTGGCAGCGCGTCCCTGTGATGTAAAAGATGCGCCATCGTCACCAAAAGCGGCACCGAGACCGGCAGTTTTGGTCTTCTGCATCAGTACGATGATGATCATTCCGATCGCATCCAGAACCAAAAGAACCGTAATGATGATTGACAAAATGTTCATACAACAAAATCCTCCAACATGACTAAAGGTAATATTATCATGTGCTGAAAGAATAAGCAAGCACTTATTTTTCAATCAGAGACTTCCCTGTCATCTCGTCCGGAACCGGAAGCCCCATCAGCTCGAGGAGCGTCGGAGCCAGATCAGACAGACGCCCGCCGGATCTCAGACTGCAGTTCTTCTCTTTTTCGCCGACGAGAATGACGGGAACAGGATTCGTCGTATGTGCGGTAAACGGTACCTGGTTCACTTCATCCCACATATATTCGGAATTACCGTGATCGGCCGTAATGATGCAGTTTCCGCCGGTTTCCAGGATCGCGTCGACAAGAAGCCTGACACAGATGTCCACGACATGAACCGCGGCGACTGCCGCGTCCATAACGCCGGTATGGCCGACCATGTCGCAGTTGGCGAAATTCAGGATCATCGCGTCGTATTCGCCGCTCTCAATCCGTTTTACCGCTTCGTCGGTGACAAGGAAGGCGCTCATTTCCGGCTGGAGGTCATATGTCGCGACCTTCGGAGACGGGATCAGACAGCGGTCCTCTCCGGGATTCGGAGCCTCCACCCCGCCGTTGAAGAAGAACGTGACGTGGGCGTATTTCTGGGTCTCGGCGATGCGCAGCTGGGTCTTGCCGCACTTGGAGAGGTATTCGCCCATCGTCATGTCCAGACTCTCGGGCGGGTAGGCGATCTCCACGTTGGGCATCGTCGCGTCGTACTGGGTCATGCACACGTACTTGAGCGGGAAAAAGCCGTTTTTGCGCGCAAAGCCCGTGAAATCGGGATCGACGAAGGCGCGGGTGATCTCCCTGGCCCGGTCGGGACGGAAGTTGAAGAACACGACGGAGTCGTTCGCCTTGATCGTGCCGTTTTCATCGATCACGGTGGGCAGCATGAATTCGTCGGTCAGGTGCTTGCCCTTTTCGTCGATGACCTCGTAGCTGTCCTTGATGGCCTTGACCGCGTCAGTGCCCTTGTTGCCTTCGCCCAGCACCATCGCGTTGTACGCCTTTTCGACTCTCTCCCAGGCAAAGTCCCTGTCCATGGCGTAGAGGCGGCCCATGACGGTCGCCACCTTGCCAACGCCGATCTCAAGCATCTTGTCTTCCAGCTCCTGAACGTACTCCCAGCCGGAGGCGGGCGGCGTGTCGCGGCCGTCGAGCAGCGCGTGGACGTAGACCTTTTTTACGCCGCTGCGCTTTGCCATCTCGATAAGTCCGTACAGATGGTTGATGTGGCTGTGTACGCCGCCGGGAGACACCAGGCCGATCAGGTGCAGCGCACTGTCCTTGTCCAGACAGTTTTGCATCGCGCCCTTTAAGGCCTTGTTTTCAAAGAACACGCCGTCGCGGATGTCCTTGGTGATCTTGACCAGCATCTGGTACACGACGCGGCCCGCGCCGATGTTGGTGTGGCCGACCTCGCTGTTGCCCATCTGCCCGTCCGGCAGACCCACGTCTTCGCCGCTGGCGCCGATCTCGGTGACGGAATAGGCGGCCTTGAGCTTGTCGAGGTTGGGCGTGCCCTGGGCAATGATCGCGTTGGTGGACGGGTCGTCGCTTCCGTTGCCGAAGCCGTCCATGATCACAAGAGCGTACGTGGCCATCAGTAGTTCACCACCTGGCTGAAGTCGACAGCCTTGAGCGAAGCGCCGCCGATCAGGCCGCCGTCGATCTCGGGCTGCGCCATCAGGCCCTTTACGTTGGAGGGCTTCATGCTGCCGCCATACTGGATGCGGACCTTGGCCGCGGTGCGCTTGCCGTACTTGCCGGCGATGGCCTGGCGGATGACGCCGATGGTCTCGTTGGCCTGCTCGTCGGTGGCGGTGAGGCCGGTGCCGATGGCCCACACGGGCTCGTAGGCGAT
>JAFSSK010000152.1 GCA_017451045.1 Clostridia bacterium | reverse complement strand
TGAGTTCGCAAAGGTATTCCAGTTTCTCATACAGTTTCCCAAACGGGATGTTGACAAATGTCTGATTGTTCCGCTTTCCCATATCGGTATTCTTTTGAAACGTCTCGTTATATCCGACGACCAGTATGGGAACGTCATGTTCCAGGCAGTACCTGATGACCATCCGTGCAGCTTTGCTGATATAGTCGTTGACGGTGTCGTTCCGCTTCTTCCACAGAAGGACCTGCCTTTTTGTGTTTTTGTCTCCCTGTCCGAATCGGTCCTTGAAACTTTGGAATTCAGCATTGGCTTTGTTGCATCTCTGATTGATCGATTTCAGACGTTTCCCGTCGATGATGAAGCTGTCTCCATCGCTGGATACCGCAGTCATCAGATTGTCGACACCGAAATCCAGTGCAAGTGCGTGTTGTGTTGTTTGTTTCCTTTGAGCGCATTCAGCTTCATAGTTGTACTGCACTTCAAAGAACCTTGCGTCTGCTTTCGGTATGATCCGTATCTCTTTGACGGTTTTCCCGATCAGGACCGGCGGTATTCTGAATATAATGGGGCTGTGCTGCTTGGCATAGAATTTGGAATACGGCAGGAGCAGTTCGTTTCCGTTCAGCCTGACCATGCCGATGACAAGCGTGGTGAATCCGTCTTTAGGAAGATATTTGGGGATCCTGATCTTCCTGGAATCGTATTTGCCTTCCTTGGCCAGTTTCAGTTGTCCGAAGAAGCTTTTGAACATCCCGTCGACTTCCCTCAGGATCTGCTGGGCCATGTTCGAATTCAGAAGTCTGTAGTTCTCACTGTTCTTCAGCTGCTTGTAATTGCTTTCGTAATTCAGATAGCCGCCCGTTTCAAAGAAGTACTGACGGATATTGTATATGGCCTCATTGGCCAGATTCTTGGCTGCATGAGACAGTTCCCGCAGGACACAGTACTGATCTTTCGAAAGGTTTTTGACCTGTTGCTTTACAGTCAGGTACATTGATTTTCCTCCTTTCTGAGAATTGATGTTTCCATCAACATAATTATACCATCACATGTGCACCAAAAGCAGTACATGTGAAGAACAATTACTTTTTTTTCAAAAAAGAGGCATTCATCTCACCACTTACAGAAGTGGGAGTCTTCTGCCAAATTTAGATAAAAGAGGGCGGGCGGAATTGTTGACAACCTGCGCCCGCGGGGTTTATAATATGCGCAGAAAGAGAAGGAGGGATCATTGATGGAACTGTTTTCAACGTTCTCACTGGATACGATCATCCAGTTCATCCAGTCCAAAGTGGCTGAAAACGAAACGGCAAGCGCATTCGCCAACTACCTGACGACGCACACGCTGCTCGTCATGCTGATCGTGACGCTCGTCGGTTTCCTGTTCGTATTCTTCGGCTATAAATTCTTCAGATTCCTGATCGCGCTGGCAGGCTTCGCCGCAGGCATGGCGCTCGGTTATCTTCTGACGTCCAAACTGCTGACGCAGCTGAGCGCGAACGTGACCCTGATCATTATTCTGGTCCTGGGACTCGTCGGCGCCGTCATCGCGTTCAAGATCTATAAACTCGGCGTATTCCTGGGATGCGCATGGCTTGCGTACAAATTCCTCGCGCCGCTGTTCGACGTGACGATCGCCCAGTGGATCACGGACAACACGGGCGTCACCATCTCGGCCTTCGTGATCAGCATCGTGATTGCCATCATCGCGGGCGTACTCGGACTGCTTATGCAGAAGCCTGTCATCATCGTCTGCTCCTGCGTGGGCGGCGCGTTCATTGCGCTGAAGTACGGTCTGGACTTCCTGGTATCGGCGAGCGTGATCGAGGCGGTCACGATCCATCCGACCGTGGAACTTGTCATCGTGCTCGTGCTGGCCGCTCTTGGACTTTTGTTCCAGTTCGGACTGTTCCGGAAAAAGAAAGAAAGCTGACGCTTTTTCGGCGGGGAGCGGAAAGCTTCCCGCCTTTTACATAACATTATAATTAAGAAAGAAAGTGTACATATGATACAGACAATACAGAGCGACAAACTGACAGTGAAGATCCAGGAGACGGGCGCGGAGCTGATGTCTTTGCAGACGCGCGCGGACGGATGCGAATACCTGTGGCAGGGAGACGGGACGTACTGGTCCAACCGGGCGACCGTTCTTTTCCCGATCTGCGGCAGGCTCTACGGCGGGAAATACACATGGCAGAGAGGCGTGTATGAAATGGTCATCCACGGCATCGCCAAATCGGCGCAGTTCTCGACCGTCATGCATACGGGCAACGCCGTCACGATGGAGTTCCGCTCCGACGAGGAGACGAAAAAGGTCTATCCGTTTTCCTTCATTTTCCGCGTGACGTATACGGTGGAAGGGCTCAAGCTGACAGAGAAGGCCGAAGTCGTCAACGACGGGGAAGGCGTTCTGCCGTTCTCGTTCGGCGGCCATCCCGGATTCAACGTACCGCTCGGCGAAAAGGGCGGATTCGAGGACTACTACCTGGAATTCTCCGGCAGATGCGTGCCCGAAAGGCTCGGCTTCTCCGAGACATGCTTCCTAAACGGGGATAACGTCCCGTTCAAGCTGGAAGGGGACAAGACGCTGCGTCTGCGGCACGATCTTTTCGACCAGGACGCCATCTTCCTGCAGAACATGGCCGATTCCGTGACGCTGAAGTCGGACAAGACGACGAAGAGCGTGACGGTCTCCTATCCGGAATTCGTTTACCTCGGCTTCTGGCACAGGCCCAAGACCGAAGCGCCTTACGTCTGCATCGAGCCGTGGTGCGGCATTCCGTCCCACGACGGCAAAGTGGACGATTTCGCGGACAAGACCGCCATGTACCAGCTTGCTCCCGGAAAGTCCAGGACGTTCAGCTTCTCGATCACGCTGACCGAATAACAGGGGAGAAGGACACATCACATCATGGCAAAGGATAAAACAATCAAAGACGCCTGCTTCGGCGGGAACGCCGTGGTCGGGCAGTCCGGCGGACCGACGGCCGCCATCAACGCGACGCTCGCGGGCGTCGTAAGAGGCTGCATGGCGGCAAGACAGAGCGGCGCTGTCGCAAAACTGTACGGCATGAGAAACGGCATCGAAGGGTTCATGGAGAACAGACTCGTGGACCTTTTCGAGGATTTCGCGGACGAAAAGAGGATAAGCCTTCTCGAACAGACGCCGGCCGCGTACCTGGGCTCCTGCCGCAAAAAGCTGCCGGACGCCGCGAAGGATCCGGCTTTCTACGAAAAACTGATGCTGCTTTTGAAGCAGCACGACATCCGCTACTTCTTCTATATCGGCGGTAACGATTCGATGGACACGGTCGCGAAGCTTTCCGCCTACGCGAAAAAGCAGCAGTACGACATCCGCGTCATCGGCATCCCCAAGACGGTGGACAACGACCTTTTGGGAACGGACCACACGCCGGGATTCGGTTCTGCCGCCCGCTACATCGCCACGACGCTTACTGAGATCGTGCGGGACTGCGCCGTCTATACGGTGCCGGCCGTGACAGTCGTGGAGATCATGGGCCGCGACGCGGGCTGGCTGACGGCCTCTTCGGCCGTAGGCAGGATCGTGACGGGCGAGGCGCCTGATTACGTCTACCTGCCGGAAGTGCCTTTCTCCATGGAAAAGTTCTTCTCGGATGTGAGAACAGAGCTTTCGCGCCATCCGAACGTGGTCATCGCCGTCTCGGAAGGCATCAGGAACGAGGCGGGGGAATACATCTGCGAATGCACGTCCGCGGGGACGGTGGACGTTTTCGGACACAAGCAGCTGTCCGGAACGGCCAAGGCCTTGGAGATCGCGGTCCGCGAGGAGTTCGGCTGCAAAGTCCGCTCCATCGAACTGAACCTGCCGCAGCGGTGCGCGGCGCATCTTCTGTCCGGTCAGGACATGGCGGAATCTGTCCGGGTAGGGAAGGCTGCCGTAAAGGCGGCCGTCACCGGGAAGACCGGCGTGATGATGGCCTTCAGACGGACCGGCAAAAAGCAGTACGGCTGCCGGATCGTCGCGGCGGACGTTTCCAAGATCGCCAACGGGATCAGGTACGTCCCGAGCGACATGATCGTCCCGCAGGGCAACAACGTGACGGACGGATGCTGCGAATACATCCTGCCGCTGATCGGAAAGAATCCCAAGATCCGTTTCGAGAAAGGGCTGCCCGTTCACATTTCTCTGTGACAAAAACCAATACATGGAAAGCAGATCCTCCGGGGTCTGCTTTTTCGGTGCGCTCGGCATGCGCGATTACTTGGCGGTGAAAGTCCGCTACAGACTTGGCAGTAGGAACTGTTAGCCGAAGGCAAGGGTGTCCGTCGTGAGGCGGAATCTGAAGGAAGCCGGATATAGAGAGGAAAACTCTATGGGCAAAACCTCGGTCTGACGAACAGGAACCGTATAGAAGGCGTCGCAAGGCGGACGAGTTTCCCACACAAAACGAAGTCCGATACTGCCCGGACCTTGCGCCGTAGATGCGG
>JAFSSK010000151.1 GCA_017451045.1 Clostridia bacterium | reverse complement strand
GACATCCTGATGCAGTTCCGCTTCCTTACTACTATGCCCAAAAGAAAGTCCGCTGCCATAACAGGCAGCTGCACAAAGCCAACATTCTGCCTGGCGGGATACGGAAGAAGAATCAGGCACCGAAAGAAGTGAACGGCTTCAGGCTTTTCGACTATGTGAGATACAAGGGGCAGACTTGCTTCATATACGGGAGAAGGACAAGCGGCTATTTCGATCTCCGTCATCTTGACGGGACGAAAGTGCACGCGAGTGCAAACTGGAAACAAATACGATTACTTGAACACTCAAAAGCATTTTTAACTGAGAGGAGAAAACAAGAAGATACCGAACAAAGGAGGAGCAATTCCTCCCCAACCTACGCTGGCACTTAGAAGTTGGGGTATCCTTGCTATATTTCGATGAAATCCATCAGAACAAAAATCACGACACTTGCAGTCGTCATCGTCATCATCTCGATGTCTGTGGCGACTGTCATCGGAACCGTTTCGGTCAAGAGGATCGGAGACAGCAGCACGGAACAGATCCTGAAGCTTCTGTGCGAAACCGGAGAAAAGAATCTTGATGCCTATTTCGGCAGCGTGGAGCAGTCGGTCACGATGGTCTCCGACCTTGTCGTCTCCGACCTGGAGAACACGGAACTGGACAATCTCGGACCGCATGTCGAACGCGTCAGGGCGTTTTTCGAAAAAGCCGCCTTCAAGACGCAAGGCGTGCTGACATACTACTACAGGATCGATCCAAGCGTTTCTGATACAGAAAAGGGTTTCTGGTATATCAATCTTGACGGTTCGGGGTTCAGCGAGCACGCAGTAACGGAGATCACGGAATACGATATCGAGAACTCCGCGGGCATGGTTTGGTTTTCAGTCCCAAAGGCGACGGGCAGGCCCATCTGGCTTCCTCCCTATGTGACGCAGAACCTGGACAAGCAGGTCATTTCATATAATATCCCTGTTTACAAGGAGAATCTGTTCGTCGGCGTCGTCGGCATCGAGATCGACTATACGACGATGGTGACAGAGGTCAACAACATCAGACTGTATGAGAACGGATATGCATTCCTCTCCGATGGGGACGGAAATCTCGTTTACCATCCACAGATGGACATAACGACGATGCCCGAGGAGAGCAGGCCTTCCGTTCCGGACGGCATCCTTGAAACGACGGCCAGCGTCAGATATGTCTATAACGGGATCGAAAAGCAGGCAGTCTGGCTGCCGCTTATCAATGGAATGCGGCTGAACGTCGCGGTGCCAGTGTCTGAGATCAACAGCGGCTGGCGGCAGATGATCGTCACGATCCTGATCGTTTCCGCCGTACTGTTGATGATATGCATCTTGATGACAGCGCAATTCACAAGATACATTACCAAGCCGCTGTGCGACCTGACAGCCGCGGCCGAACAGGTGGATGCGGGCAATTACGATGTCATGCTCAACTATAACGGCAACGATGAGGTCGGCGTTCTGTCACGGACGGTGGACAGGCTGATAGGACATTTGAGGATACACATCAGCGACCTGAACAGCCTTGCCAATACCGACGCCCTGACGGCGGTCAGCAACAAAGGCGCTTACGATATCAAGGTCCGCGAGATCCAGCAGCAAGTGAACGATCCGGCCGTGACGCCGGCGTTCGCGATCGCCATATTCGACTGCGACGACCTGAAACTGATCAACGACAGGTACGGACACGACAAGGGAGATATCTACCTGAAAAACACCAGTGCGCTGATCTGCCATGTTTTCCAGCACAGCCCCGTATACAGGATCGGCGGAGACGAATTCGCAGTGATCCTGACGGATGACGATTACCAGAACAGACAGTACCTGGCAGATCTTTTCGTGCAGAAGTGCGAGGGGACCTGCGTCAAGACGAACGAATGGTGGGAACAGGTGAGAGTCTCCATGGGCATGGCCGTTTACAATCCGGATGACGACCGCACCGTGGACGATGTGTCCAGACGCGCGGACAAACTGATGTACGAGAACAAGCATGACAGGAAAATCGGAAGAGCATAAGGAGGCGGGCAAATGTTTATCGGAGCGGCATACTATCCGGAACTGTGGGATGAGTCTGAAATTGAAAAAGACATAGTTGTCTGCAAAACGGTCGGGCTGAACACCCTCCGCATAGGGGAATTCGCGTGGAGCAGTATGGAACCGGAAGAAGGAAGATTCAACTGGGGTTGGCTGGATCACGTGATGGACAGGCTCCATGCGGCCGGGATAAGCGTCATTCTCTGCACGCCGACCTGTACCCCGCCCAGATGGCTGATGAACCGGTATCCCGAGACAAGACAGCTGACGGACGAAGGACGGCGCGTGGAAGTGTCTTCACGGCTCCATCCGTGCAAGTCCTCTCCGATCATGCGTGAAAAGAACAGGATCATCGTCACGGAGATGGCGCGGCGGTACGGACACCACCCGGCCCTGATCGGCTGGCAGATCGACAACGAACTGTTCCCGGTCGACAACGGCTGTCATTGCGAGCTGTGCCGGGAGAATTTCCGCCGGTATCTGAAAGAGAGATTCGGGACGATAGAAGCGCTTAACGAAGCATTCGGCATGGACAGGTGGTCGTTGACATACGATTCGTTTGAAGACGTGCTGCCGCCGAAACGCTCGGAATGGGCGCACCCGTCCTTAAAGTCTGCGTGGTTCAGTTTCGTGTCGCAGCTGACGATCTCCTATGCGGAGGAGCAGGCTGACATCCTTCACGCGCATTCAGACGCGCCGGTCAGTACGGATATGATGCCGATGAACCAGTTCCCGTCCTACGATCTGATGAAAAAAATGGATATCGTTCAGATCAATCATTACGATACGGCGGACAGTATAGCAAGGACAGTTTTTCTTTACAACTTCATGCGGCCGATCAAGGAAAGGCCTTTCTGGGTGACGGAAACACAGGTAGGCTGGAATGGGAACATTTTTTCCGCCAGCGGGTACCGTCCGGTCGGCAACTGCTACGTGAATACCTGGCTGCCCTTTGCCTACGGCGCTGAAATGAATCTGTACTGGCTGTTCCGGGCGCATGCGGCAGGACACGAGCTGGCGCACGGCGCGATCGTCTCTTCCTGCGGAAGACCCTACCGGGTGACCGAAGAAGTGACGGCAGCAGCCAAGGATATCGATAAATGCGAAAGTTTTCTCAAAAACAGCGGGATCAAGGCTAAAATAGCGTTCCATAATTCATCCCTGGCAGAGAACATGTTCATAGCGGCCCCGATGCTGGAAAAGTTCAACTACTCGGAGATGGTGCGACAGATCTTCGCACCGTTAAGGCAGTACAATACGGATATCATCGATCCGTCTCACTCCCTGGACGGGTACGAAGTGGTGATATCACCCTTCCTCTCCTGTATCGATCATGAGACAAAGGAAAGGATCAGGAAATGGGTCGAAACGGGCGGGACATGGATCGTCGGACCCATGAGCGATTTTTTGGACGAGAATCTGAAAAAATGCACGGATGCGCCGTACTATTTTCTGGAGGATATGGCCGGTGTGTACACGGTCTATCAGAAGCCGATTGCAAACAGCGTCTTCAAAGCGGTGTGGAAAGACGGAACGCCTGCCGGCATATCCACGTGCTACGACGCGTACAGGCCCGTTTCAAGTTCTCCGCTCATCGTCTATGCGGGAGACGAATTCGACGGGTATGCGGCCGTAACGGAAAAGAAAGTCGGGAAGGGAAAAGTCATCCTTCTCGGGACCGTCCTTGACGCCCCCGATCTTATGAAACTCGTCGGACGCGAACCCATAGCGAAAGCGACGTCCAACCTCTGCCTTGTCGAGCGCAGCGGGAAGGAAAACGGCATCATCGTGCTGGAACTGGAAAACAAAAAAGGGATGGTCGATTTGGAAGGACAATACACGGATCTGATATCGGGCAGGACCCTGACCGGCCGTATCGATGTACAGCCGTACGAGGTGCTGGTGCTCAGAAAACAGTAGATCAGCGATTCTGATCGCGCAAACAAAAAAGATGACACTTTTCATGGTGTCATCTTATTTGATATTAATGCGTCAGCCACGCCAGCTCGGGTTCATTGTATTTCCCGCAAGCCCCCGCTTCAAGGCTCTTCAGAGCCTAAGCGGTGGGTAGTTGACTTCGCATGTGGAGCCTCCTGAAGAAACCATAATGGATTTGAATGTGAAGAAAAGGTGCTTACGAAAAAAGGATTACTATCTTTGGTAAACAGTAATCCTGTTCTGGTCGGAGTGACAGGATTCGAACCTGCGGCATCTTGGTCCCAAACCAAGCGCTCTACCAACTGAGCCACACCCCGGAATCGTTTCGGCGAGAGTATTATAGCATATATCAGTTAAAAATAAAAGCGAAAAATGAAACAGGCAGACAGTTTTCAAATATTGTCTGGCCATGAGAAAGAGAACGGAGTCATGAGAAAACGACAGTTGCAGGACAAGGCGGTGTTTGCCGTCGAACAGCTGAAAAAGGAATACCCTTCGGCAATATGCTCTTTAGGTTATGAAGGAGACCCCTGGAGACTTATGATTATGGGCCGGCTTTCGGCGCAATGCACGGACGCGAGAGTGAACATAGTTTCCGAAGAACTGTTTCGATCGTTCCCGACGGCAGCCGCCATGGCTGATGGGGATCTGGAGCAGATCGAAAGGATCGTGCGGCCGTGCGGTCTTTACAAGATGAAAGCATCGCAGATCAAAGAGGAAAGCAGGATGCTGACTGAACAATTCGGCGGGAAGATGCCGGATACGATGGAGCAGCTGCTGCTGTTCCCGGGTGTCGGCCGGAAGATCGCCAATCTGATCCTGGGAGATATTTTTCATCTGCCTGCTGTCGTGACCGATACGCACTGCATAAGGATCTGCGGCAGACTCGGGTTTTATCCCGAAAGCCTGAAAGATCCGGGAAAGGTGGAAAAGATCCTGTCGGGGATCATCGAACCCGGCGAGCAGAGCGATTTCTGCCACAGGCTCGTTCTTTTCGGAAGAGACGTCTGTCAGGCAAGGAGTCCGAAATGTGAGAACTGTCCGCTCCGGTCAGTCTGCGAACACAATTCGAAACGGGGCTGAAAACGAAAGAAAAAAAGAAACTGGTTTTTCCACAAAACGGACAGGACGGGTCGTGAGCATTGCACACCCGTCCTGTATTGTTTTGTGAAGTCTGTAGGATCACTGCCCGGGCTGAGAATCCTTCGGGGGCGCACCTGTGATCCTGTACTTTTCCCAGTGCGCCAGACGGTAGTACAGGTAGCAGAGCAGAGAACAGACCATCCAGCCGAGCGGATACCCGAAAAGGACCCAGACGACGCTGTACGCGATCTGTCTGATGATAAACAGGTAGATCTGCCGCAGGAAGACGAACGAGAAAAGCATGATCAGCATCGGTGCCAAGGCGGCTCCCGCTCCGCGCAGAACGCCTGCGTAGATCTGATTGAAGCAGCAGAACAGGTAGAACGGGGACATGAGCCTGAGGATCAGCGCGCCGGCCTCTACGATCGCCGGGGAAGTGTTGAAGATGGCGGCCAGTTGTTCGGCAAAGATCAGGATGGGGATGATGCAGATAAGCGTCGCGGCCAGGGACAGCAGAAGAGCTGTCCTCGTTCCTTTTTTCGCCCGTTCGACATCGCCGGCGCCCAGGTTCTGCCCGACGAACGTGGTCGCTGCCAGCGAGATGCTCTGGACAGGCAGAAGGGTAAATCCGTCGATCCTGGCGTAGGACGTGTATCCGCCGAGCACGGCATCTCCCAGATCCACGATGTAAGACTGAACGAAAACATTGGAAAAAGACGTGATCGCCATCTGGATGGCTGAAGGAATCCCTATGCGGACGATCTTCAGCAGCATGTCCCTGTGGATCCGTAACCGTTTGAGATAGAGTTTGTAAGCGGGGCTTTTCGATCGCACCAGGACGATGATGACAAGAACCGCCGATATGATCTGCGACGCGATCGTGGCATATGCCACACCGGCGACGCCAAGGTCGATGACCGTCACGAAAACGATGTCAAGCACGGTGTTGAGGACCGCTGTGATCACCAGGAAGATAAAAGGACGCGTAGAGTCTCCGACGGCTCGTAAGATCCCTGCCCCCGTGTTGTAGAACATCAGTCCCGAAACGCCGGCAAAATAGATCGTCAGGTAGATCCGGCCTTCCTCGTATGTTTGCCCGCTCAGGTGGACGAGACGCAAAAAGAAGGGGGTCAGCGTAACGCCGAGGGCCGTGGAAATAACAGCCATGATCAGCGTCATGAGCAGGATGGTGTGGACCGCGCGGCTTGCGTTTTCTTCCTCACCAGCGCCGTAGTACTGGGATATCACCACGCCGGCGCCTGCGGAAAGGCCCATAAAAAAGCCGATCAGCGCGTTGATGATGACAGTGACCGCACCGATGGCGGCGTAGGCCGAGTCGTTCACGTAATGGCCGACGACGAACAGGTCTACCGTGCTGTACATCTGCTGGAACAGGTATCCGATCAAGAGAGGGATGGCAAACTTGATCAGCAACCAGGCGATATTGCCGGAGGTCATGTTCAGGTCCGGCTTTTTAAACAGAGCGGAAATTTTCAAAATGCCAGCCTTCCTAAATACTGTCGACCCAATTCTCGATCGCTTCCCGGGAAACGGGGATAAACCCCTGGGCCATCTTGGGATTTCCTCCGCATTTCGCGCCCAGTTCAGCCCTGAGACGCGAGATCAGAGGCGTCAGGTCTTTTGAGGATGACGCCATCATGAAGTCATACGATTCGGACGTGCTGTCCGGATCTTTTTTTGTCAGTACGATACAGATGCCGCCGCACAGGGGAAGAGAATGATTCATGGCGACGCGAAGATCGCCCGCTGTCGCTCCGTCAAAGAACAGACAGATGTTCCCGTCCGTTTTCGAGACCGTCTGCAAGACGCGGCCGAGTTCATTCTCCCGGAGAGTCCGCACGGTCTTCTGCAGCTGTTCGATCTTTTTCTCGAGTCTGGAAAACGCAAGGGAAAGATCGTTCTGCTTCACGGAATACTGCGCGGACAGACGCAGATCCTGCATATAGCGCGCCCTGTAGTCCAGAAGCGCGTCCGTTCCGCATACCAAGAACAGCCTTGTTCCTTGTTTATAATGCTCGTAATCCAGTATCTTCAGCATGCCGATCTCGCCGGTCAAGCGGACGTGCGGCGCGCAGCAGGCGCAGGAGTCGACAGAACCGTTTTCGCCGATCTGTACGATGCGGATCGGATCGGCAAGTTCCGTCTTGCACCTATATGAAAGGTTCTTCAGTTCCTCCGTCGCGGGATACCAGCAGCGGACGGGATGATTCTCGTAAATAATCCGGTTGATCTCATCTTCCAGCCTGTCAAGTTCCGGCCTTTCCAGTACGCCGTCGTAGTCCACGACGGTAGCCGTTGCCCCCAGGTGGAATCCTTTGTTATGCATCCGGTACTCGCGCAGGATCAGCGCGGACAGGATGTGCTCGCCGGTGTGCGTCTGCATGTTCCGGAATCTGAAAGGCCAGTCGATCTCTCCTTCGACCAAAGCGCCTTGATCGAGCGGGCAGTCCAAAATATGGTGGATGACGCCGTCCCGCTCCTGTACGTCCAGTACCGGGATCCCGTGTAAGTACCCTTTGTCGCAGCACTGGCCGCCCTCTTCGGGGAAGAAGGCCGTCTGGTCCAGGACGACGTCGAACCGCCCGTCTGCCGGGGAACAGGAAAGCACCCGGGCAGAAAACACCCGGGTGTATCCGTCGTTGTCGTATAGTTTGAGTGTCCTCATATCAGTCGATCGACCGGAGATAGTTCATGCAGCGAGTGATCTCTTCGGGACCGGTCGGATCCTGTGTTTCGCTTTCGACGACGATCTCCATTCCGAGGGACTCGGCAAGTTCCTTGACCGCCTTGACAGGCGCCGTGCCTTCGCCGAGCGCTTTGCCCTGACCGCCCATCAGGCCGTCTTTGAGATGGATGACGGGGATGCGGTCCTTGAATTTCTTGAGGATCGCAATCGGATCTTCGCCTGCATTGTATGCCCAGAAGGTATCGATCTCAAAATTGATCTTCGTTTTGTCTTCCAGTTCCTTGTGGATGAAGGCACCGTATTCCGTCTTCAGGAATTCGTGGCTGTGGTTGTGATAGCCGAAAGTCAGCCCTTCCTTCTCCAGTTTTGGCTGCGCCCAGTTGATGAGTTCGATGAAGGAATCCAGTTTTTCCCTTGTGGACAGATCGATGCCCGGGATGATCAGGTTAGGCCTGCCCAGTTCCTGGTAGTAACGGATGGTGTTGTCGATCCTTTCGGGAAGGATCGCCTTCCAATATTCATGATTCCCGGAAATGCGGACGCCGATGCTTTCGCAGTAGTCGAGCAGATCTTTCGCGGACATACCGCCGAAACCGCACAGCTCCACCGCGTCGTAACCGATATCCTTGCACATTTTCAGCGTGCCTTTGAAATCTTTGTCGAGACAGTCCCGAACGCTGTACACCTGAATGCCGTAAGAAGAAGCCATAATGATTATCTCCTTGTTTTTGTTATCAATTTGGATTATAGCATCACAGAAAAACAGTGTCAAGGCAAAACGGTCCCGTTCCTTGCCTCTTTTTTGAACATCGCCATCAGTTCGCCGAAAACGGTGCCGATCGGGTCTCTGATCAGCAGCGTGGCTGAGTCGTCCGCAGGGGTCGGGTCACGGTTCAGCAGCACAAGATCTCGTCCTCTGTAGTAGCGGATGAGTCCGGCGGCGGGGTATACCGCCAGGGAGGTCCCGCCGATCAGGAGTAGATCCGCACCGGCAATGGCGCGGACGGCTCCCTCGGTGACGTCGGCGTCAAGCGGTTCCTCATAGAGAACGACGTCAGGCTTGACGATCCCCGAACAGGTACAGACGGGGATTGGTTCCTCCATCATTTTCTCAACGGGATATTTCTTCCTGCATCTTGTGCACGCGTTGCGGAGGACCGACCCGTGCAGTTCATAAACAGTTTGAGACCCGGCGGCCTGATGTAGTCCGTCGATGTTCTGCGTGACGACCGCTTTCAGCTTACCCTGCTTTTCCAGATAGGCGAGGAAGCGGTGCGCAGGATTGGGCGCTGCTTTTTTGAGCGGGGATAGGATCTTGTTCCGGTAAAATCTGAAAAAGTCCTCCGGCCGGTTCAGAAAGAACGTATGGCTCAGGATCATTTCGGGAGGGAAGTCATACTCCTGGTTGTAAAGACCGTCTTTGCTCCTGAAATCAGGGATCCCGCTTTCCGTGGATACGCCTGCGCCGCCGAAAAAGACGATGCGGGATGAACCTGCTATCAGGCGGTACAGCTTTTCAATAGAATCCTTTTGCATATTACCTCCGAAAAAAGAGGGGAGACGGCGCTCCCCTCATGATGTGATTATGCCTGTTCGATCTCTTCCATGACGAACGCTTCCAGAACGTCGCCGATCTTGATATCGTTGAAACGCTCCAGCGCGATACCGCATTCATAGCCGGACGCGACCTCACGGACGTCATCCTTGAATCTGCGCAGAGAGGCGATCTTGTCTGTAAAGATGACGACGCCGTCACGCACAACGCGGATCTCGGACTGTCTTGTGACTTTTCCGTCCTGCACATAGGAACCGGCGACGGTCCCGACGTTCGGAACGTGAATGGTCTGCCGTACCTCGGCATGGCCCAGAAGAGCCTCGCGGTATTTCGGAGCCAGCATGCCCTTGATGGCTGCTGTGATCTCCTCGATGCATTCGTAGATGATGCTGTACGTCCGGATGTCCACGCCCTGCCGCTCTGCGGAATCGATGGCAGCCTTGTCCGGCCGCACGTTGAATCCGACAATGATGGCGTTGGACGCCGCAGCGAGCATGACGTCATTCTCGCGGATGCCGCCGACTGCCGCGTGGATGACGCGGACCTTCACCTCGTCGTTACTGATCTTCTCAAGAGACTGCTTGACGGCCTCGACGGAACCGTCCACGTCAGCCTTGACGATGATGTTGAGCTCTTTGATACCTTCGGAGATCTGTGCGAACAGATCGTCGAGGTTGGCGCGGGAACTGGCCTTGAAGACTTCTTCCTTGGCCTGGCTGCGGCGGCGGTCCGCCAGCTCGCGGGCCATGCGTTCGTTCTCGACGCCGTTGAACTCGTCTCCTGCCTGCGGCACTTCGTCAAGACCGATGATCTCGGCCGGCACGGACGGGCCTGCAGTTTTCATGGAGCGTCCGTTATGGTCGTACATGGCGCGGACACGGCCGACAGCCGTTCCGGCGATGACGATGTCTCCCGCGTGCAGCGTGCCGTTCTGGACGAGCACCGTCGCGACGGGACCGCGTCCCTTATCCAGTTTGGATTCGATCACGATACCTTTCGCGCGTCTGTTGGGATTGGCTTTCATCTCTTTGACTTCCGCGACAAGAAGCACCGCTTCAAGCAGATCGTCGATGCCCTGGTGCGTCAGTGCGGACACCGGGACGCACATCACGTCTCCGCCCCATTCTTCGGGGACCAGATCGTATTTGGTCAGTTCCTGCTTGACGTTTTCGGGGTCGGCTCCCGGCTTGTCCATCTTGTTGATGGCGACGATGATGTCGATCCCGGCAGCTTTGGCGTGGTTGATGGCTTCGACCGTCTGCGGCATGATACCGTCGTCTGCCGCAACGACCAGAATGGCGATATCCGTCGCCTGCGCGCCTCTTGCACGCATGGCCGTGAACGCTTCATGGCCGGGCGTGTCAAGGAAAGTGATGTCCTTCCCCTGGTAGTTGACGCGGTAAGCACCGATGTGCTGGGTAATGCCGCCGGCTTCGCCTGCCGTCACGTGCGTGTTCCTGATGGCATCCAGGATGGATGTCTTTCCGTGGTCAACGTGACCCATGACGCAGATGACAGGCGCGCGGGGAACAAGGTCGGACGCCTGGTCGGGACTGTCGTCGAACAGTCTTTCTTCGATCGTCACGACGACCTCGCGGGTGTATTTCGCGCCGAATTCTTCACTGACCAGCGCGGCCGTATCAAAATCTATCGTCTGGTTGATGGTGACCATCATACCCATCATCATCAGTTTCTTGACCAGTTCGGACGCGCTGACTTTCAGCCTGGAAGCCAGGTCGCTGACGACGATCTCGTCCGGGATGGTGATATTGAGAACATGTTTGATGGGCGCTGCCTTTTTGGCGTTCTTGAAATCTTTCTGGCCGCCTTTCCCGGAGGACATTTCCTGACGGGACGAAACAGGCTGCTTGCGGAGTTTCTGGTTGCCGCCGCGCGCGTTGAGCGCGGCATCCGGCACGAGGGTATCCAGTTTCTCGTCATATTTGGAAAGGTCGACCTGGCTGTCGCCTCTGATATCCACGACACGCGTTCCTTTTGATTTCTGCGAGCTTGTGGTCCCTTTCGGGGTCTGACCGCGGTTGATTGCCTGCGGCTGGAACTTCTCGCGAGGGCCGCTGGAGACATGATCGTCCTTATCGAAATGAGAACCGGAATGACCCTGGTTCGGCTTGCGGTCCTGCTGCGGCTTTGCGCCGAAACCGGGTGCGGGTCTTTGGTATCCGCCGAAGCCGGAAAGGGGAGACTGTTGAGGGCGGGACTGCTGCCCCGCACCGTACGGCGTACGCTGGCCGGGCGTTCCCATGGCGGCGCCTGCAGGTCTGTTTCCGGCTGCCGCAGGTGTTCTCTGCATAGGATGAGAAGCGGTCTGTGCGTCCTGAGGACGTCCTTTTGGCATATTTGCGGCAGCGGAGCCGGAGGAAGGGCGACTCTGCGCAGATGTGCCTGTATTCTGACCGGAGGCATTCGGCTGCCTTGACTGGTCAGGTCTTTGTTGTGCCGGACGGGCCGGCGCGGGCGTTTTGGCTGCGGGTGACTGAGCCGGTGCGGGTGCTGCGGCGGACGGGGCAGGCTGAGCCGACGCTTTCGTGGCCGGTTTCTCTTCGGGTTTCTGTTCCGCCTGCGCGGGGGCGCTTTCCTGCTTCTTCACAGGTTCCGGCAGCTTCGGAGACGGGATGAAAGTCTCGCCGTTCAGGTAAGCGTCAATATTGGTCAGCTGGTTCTTGAGCGTGATGATGTTGAAAAACAGATCAAACTCGTCCGGATCCAAGGTCTTCTGGGCCGTGATCTTATCGTTGCCCTTGCTGACAAAAATGTCGATGATCTCCTTGGTCTTGATGTTAAAGTCCTTTGCCAGTTGATTGACTTTGAATTTTTGGTTGTTTGCCATAATTCCTCCATGAATAACATCTCATCATATGCCGCGGATGGCTGCCGAAAGCCGTCCGCCCTGAGACAGTCAGATAGTTTGTTCGACCAGTCGGGCCAGATTCTGGTCGGTGATCCCGACGGCGGCCAGCTCACCGGAATGTCCGACTGACGCCGCAAGGGTAATGGTGTCTGCTTGCACCTGTTTGATTCCTTTATGATAGAACGTGCATTTGTCCGTGAGCTTCTTGTGGGTGCTGGCAGACGTGTCATTGGCCTCGATGACTAAAAACACGGGTTTGCCCTGATGAAGCGCAGCGCATATCTGCTGGGTGCCGAAAATCAGTTTGCCGGCCTTGGCGCAAAGTCCCAGCGCGCGCAGTAAAGACGCCGTGTCTGCCTTTTCACTCATGATCGGCAAGGTCCTTCTCGATGCGCGCCCAGATATCGTCCGGGATAGAGCAGTTCAGGACGTGGTCTATCCTGCGGTTTTTACGGGCCTTTTTCAGGCAGTCCGGTGAAAGACAGATATATGCGCCTCTGCCGGATTTCTTTCCGGTCCTGTCCAGCGAGATCGTCCCGTCCGGGCTGCGGACGATCCGGACCAGGTCTTTTTTCAGTTTGTGCTCGTTACAGCCGAGACACTGTCTGACCGGAAGCTTCTTGACGGTGTTCTGTTCCATATGTTAAAAGTCTGTTTTGATGTCGATCTTGAAGCCTGTCAGCTTGGCTGCAAGCCTTGCGTTCTGGCCTTCCTTGCCGATCGCGAGAGAGAGCTGGTCGGTGGCGACAACAACGCGGAAAGAGCGCTCGGAGACTTGGGTCACTGCCTGCACTTCGGCGGGAGCCAGCGCGGCCGCGACATAGCTGAGCGGGTCGTCGCTGTAATTGATGATATCTATCTTCTCGCCGTGGAGTTCTTCCAGAATGCTGTTGATGCGCATGCCGTGAGAGCCGATGCAGGCGCCGACAGCTTCGATGTCCGGGTCGTTGGAACGGACGGAGATCTTGGTGCGGGATCCCGCTTCGCGGGCGACGCCCATAATCTCGACCTCGCCGCTGGCGATCTCGGGGATCTCCAGTTCGAACATGCGTCTGACGAGTCCGGGATGAACGCGGGACAGTTTGACGATCGGTCCGCGGGATTCGGGGTTGACTTCCATCACGTAGACCTTGATCTTGTCGTTGACGTGGTAGACTTCTCCGGGAATCTGCTCGTTGCGCAGGAGCGTCGCGTAGGACGTGCCGGTTTCCAGAACGATGTTGCCGGTATCCGGATCGACCTTGCTGACGACGGCGGTGATGATCTCTTCGCGTTTGTTCTCGTACGCTTCCTGCATGATCTTGCGTTCGCCCTCGCGGATGCCCTGGATGATGACCGATTTTGCCGCCGCCGCGCTAAGACGCCTGAAATTCTTCGGCTTCACTTCTGTTTCCAGGAAGGACCCGATCGTCAGGGACTTTTTCTTCGCTTTGGCTTCGACCAGCGAGATCTGCGTTTCGGGATCTGTGACCTCCTCGACGACCTCCAGCTGCTGGTACACTTTCATATCTTTTTTGTTGGGATCAAGAACGACTCTGACGTTCACGGCTCCGTATTCCTTCTTGAACGCGGAGACCAGCGCAGCCTCGATCTTCTCCAGCATATAGTCCTTCGGAATGCCTTTTTCTTTTTCCAGCTGATCCAATGCGGCAAACAGTTCACTGTTCATGGTAATCTCTATCCTTTCAAAATTCCTTATTCAAACAGATATGTTGTTTCAAGTCAGATCGACGGAGTCAAAATCGAAACGGGTCCTGGCCGACGCGACAGATGCGACGGGAATCAGCCGGTCTTTTCCGCCGGCGCGGATGCCGACCTGCCCGTCTGAAAAACTGATGAGGGTTCCCGTATAGACTTTGGATCCTTCCGCGTCCGGGGCGAACAGCCGGATCTCCACCTCTTCGCCGATGCATGCTGCGAAGTGCTCCGGATATTTGAGGTTGCGCTCAAGACCGGGGGAGCTTACCTCCAGCGTGTAGGCACCCTCGATCGGGTCCGCCTCGTCGAGGATCGGATCGATGGCGCGGTGGAAACGTTCGCAGTCGTCCAGCGTGATGCCGCTGTCCTGATCGATCGTGATGCGCAGGTACCAGGTGGCGCCTTCCTTCACGTATTCCACGTCCCAAAGACGGTATCCCATCTCTCCGGCCGTCGGAGACAGCAGGGAACGGATGGTATCGGCAATCGGTTCTTTTTTCATAAAACCCCTTTCCGCCGGCAACGATCTATCGCGGCATTAAGAAAGAGTGGATTGCGCACCCACTCTTTACACTGACTATTCAACATACAGAGTATAGCACATACAAATAGTAAATGCAATACTTTTTTCAAAAAACATAGTGATGAAGGGCGGAGAGGCCGGTCCGGCCTCTCCGGGCTGACTTACGACTGCTTCAGTGTCATATCGCCGTAGGTTGGCAGCGGCCAGACAGACGCGTCCGTCATTTCCTCGCAGGCGTCCGCGACGGAACGGAGCGATTTCATGGCCGGGATCACTAGACTGCAGAACTTTCTGGCCTTCTTTTCCATGTTTTTCTCGGCCCTGGCTTTAGTCAGTTCCTCTCTCAGGTCATCCAGTCTGTAGGACAGTTCCAGTTCAAGCGAGGACAGCTTCTTGACGATCTGTTCCTCTACCGCGCAGTACTCGCCGCCGCAAAGAGCCTTTTTCTGGTTGGCGGTAGCCGAAAGCGTGCCGGTGTATTTGGAAACGGCCGGAAGGATCTGTTTTTCGGCCATGGCGATCATGGTCTTGGCTTCGATCTCGACCTGTCCGGCGTAAGTCTCGTACAACACGTATTTGCGCGCACCGATCTCGCTTTCTGTGAAGACTGCGTATTTGGTGAACAGCTTTACGTTTTTCGGCTGGTCGAACACGCCGAACGCCGCAGGCGCGTCGGGCAGGATGGAGAGTCCGCGCCGCTTGGCTTCTCTGTGCCAGTCTTTCGCGTACCCGTCTCCGCTGAAGAAGATCCTTTCGTGCGCGGTGAATTCGCGCTTGATCAGTTCCGCCATGGCTGCTTTCAGATCCTTGGCGGATTCCAGTTCGTCAGCGAACTCCGAGAACGCTTCCGCGATGGCGGTGTTCAGCACCACGTTGGGCATGGCAAGGTTCTGGGAGGCGCCGGGCATGCGGAATTCGAATTTGTTGCCGGTAAAGGCGAGCGGGGAAGTCCTGTTCCTGTCCGTGGTGTCCTTTTCGAACTGAGGAACGGACAGGATGCCGAGGTTCATCTTGCCGCCGGTCGTCTTGAGGTAGGCCGTTCCCTTGATGATGGAGTCGATGATCGCCTGCAGTTCCTCGCCGACATAAATGGAAACGATGGAAGGAGGCGCTTCGCCTGCGCCGAGACGGTTGTCGTTCGCCGCAGAGGAAACGGACATCTTCAAAAGATCCTGGTATTTGTCGACCGCGTGCGCGACCGCACAGAGGATCAGCAGGAACTGGGTGTTCTCGACCGGGTTCGTTCCGGGTTTGAGCAGGTTCTTTCCCGTGTCTGTCTGCAAAGACCAGTTGTTGTGCTTGCCGGAGCCGTTGATGCCGTTATACGGCTTGTCGTGCAAAAGGCACTCCATGCCGTTCTTTCTGGCGATGGCTTTCATGATATCCATCATGATCAGGTTCTGGTCGATCGCCATGCTGGCGGAAGAGTAAAGGGGTGCAAGTTCATGCTGCGAGGGGGCTGCCTCGTTGTGCTCCGCCTTGCACATGATGCCGATCTTCCACAGTTCCTCGTCCAGCTGGTGCATGAAATTCATCACCCTGGGACGGATAGGCCCCAGATAGTGATCCATGAGCTCCTGGCCTTTCGGCGCCGGCGTGCCGAAAAGGGTCCTGCCGGTGTAGCGAAGGTCGTCCCGCCTGTCGAAGAAAGATTTGTCGACGAGGAAGTATTCCTGCTCGGCCCCGATCATGGCCGTGACGCGCTTGACGTCGTCTACGCCGAACAGACGCAGCACCCTGATGGCAGCAAGGCTCAGAATATCCATCGAGCGCAGCAGCGGAGTCTTGTAGTCCAGAGCCTCGCCCGTATACGAGCAGAAAGCCGTTGGGATATAGAGGGTGTTGTCTTTGATAAAGGCATAGGAAGACGGATCCCAGGTCGTGTAGCCGCGCGCCGCGCATGTCGCGCGCAGCCCGCCCGACGGGAAAGAAGAGGCGTCCGGTTCGCCCTGGATCAGGGATTTGCCGGACAGCTTCATGATGATCGCCCCGTTTTTGGACTCGTGGAGGAACGAGTCGTGCTTTTCGGCCGTCACGGACGTCAGGGGCTGGAACCAGTGCGTGAAGTGAGTCGCACCGTTCTCGACCGCCCAGTCCTTCATGGCGTCGGCCACCGTGTCCGCGATGGACATATCCAGCTGCTGGCCGGACTCTATCGTCTGCCGCAGAGATTCGTATACTGCCGCGGGCAGGCGCTGCTGCATGACTTTCTCGTTGAAGACCATGCTTCCGAAAAGTTCAGTAAGATTTCCTGCCATTGCTGTTTCCTCCTTCGTATGTATCGTTTTTGCGGTCACTGTACCAGATTCCGCTTGATTTTTCGGGACGTCGTTTTTTCGAATTCTGTATACCGGAATTCAACGTTCCGGATCTGTTTGTATGTCGTCAGGTTTTTGTTCATTTTTCCGATCCGCTCGCGGATGGTGGATTCGATGATGTCGTTTCCGGTCCCGATCGGGAACGCCGACATGTCAGGGAAGACGACGGCGGTCAGGATGATCTCGGTCCCGCCGGGCACCTTCCTGCCCAGGACGACGGATTCGGCGATGCCCGGGACTTCGGCCAGGTGTTCCTCGATCTCCTCGGGGAATACGTTCTTGCCGTTTTCAAGAACGATGACGTACTTTTTGCGGCCGGTGATGAACACATAGCCGTCGCGATCCATGTAGCCGATGTCGCCTGTTCTGAACCATCCGTCCTCGGTAAATACCTCAGCGGTTGCCTCCGGGTTCTTGAAATACCCCAGCATGACGTTGGAGCCCTTGGCGCAGATCTCGCCCTCCGGATAGCCCGCCGTGTTGATCTCGTCCCCGTCGATCTTTATCTCGCACGTGGGGACGGCGGGACCGACGGAGCCCCGCTTGGGTGCATAGTACGGGGTGACGGACAAAAGGGGAGAGCATTCGGTGATGCCATAGCCTTCCGAGATGTATACGCCGAATTCTTCGAATTCCTCAACAAGTCTCGGGTTCAGCGGTGCGCCGCCGCTGATGATCTTCTTCAGCCTCCCGCCGAACACCTGCCGCACGCTGGCAAACAGTTTCTGCCGCATGTCGATGCCTGTTTTCCGCATGACGCGGGACAGCTTGAGCGCTCTGTAAAGGATCTTGTCCCGGCCGCTCTTCCTGGCCTCGTCCCAAATCCGTTTGTCGATCGTCGCGATGAAGAGAGGGACCAGCACCAGCGCCGTAGGTTTGAACGTTGCAAAGTTCCGCATCACATGGCGCAGACTGTCGTTGATGGCGATATGGCATCCGTACAGCAACTCGCCCAGAAGGCACATCAACTCGTACGTATGATGAACGGGGAGCACGGAGACGACTGTGTCGTCCGGCTCGAATTCGACAGTGGCGCATGCCGCACAGACGGTCGAGATCACGTTTTTTTCGGAGAGCATCACGCATTTGCTCGATCCGGTCGTCCCCGACGTGAACAGCAGAACGGCCAGCCTGTCCGTATCCTCGTCAGACGGAAGATCGTCTGTATTTGCGCCAGCCTGTCCTTTTTCCAGCAAAGCGGTATAGGACATGAACCTGGAGCCGTTTTCATAAGGACAGGGTTTGTCCGAGAAGGGGACAAGCATTTTGACGGTGGGATGGGATGAAGCAAGGTGATCGAATTTTTCAATGAATGACTCAGAGAAGAATACGCAGTCCGCTTCGGCAAACGTCAGAAAATTCTCGATCTCTTCCACGGCCAGCTCCCGGTCCATCGGGATGGCGACGCCGCCGCAGAGGATCGTTGAAATGTAGGTCGCCAGCCACGCAGGCGACGTTTCGCCGATCACGGCGATCCGCTTGCCGGCAAGTCCCGCCTGTTTCATGCCTGCCGTCTGCGCAAGGATCTGCCGCTGGAACTGCTCATACGTCAGTGTCTGGATCTCCTTACCGACGTAGTAGCTGAAAGCGGTCCTTTCGCCATGTCTGCCCAGCACGTCCACGAACTGCCTGAAACTGTCGACCTGCTCGAACAGCCTTTCTGTTTTTGGTCTTGTGTTTTTTGCCACGGGTATATCCTCCGAATCAGATTACCGATTTTTCAATACTCTCCATGCCCTTTGGCAGGCATGGAGAGCAGCCGCTCCTCAGGTGTCGTCCTGATCGGCGGAAGACTGGTCCGGCTCGGACTGTGAGCCGTCACCGGACGGGGTTGCTTTTTTCTTGATGGCCCAGCGGGGCAGCGGCTTTTTTTCGAGCCGCAGCAGCAGCGTCGCGACCGGAACGATCAGCAGTCCGGCGCACAGGTTGCCCAGTGCGTGTACCGCGTCGTACGGCAGTCCCGCTGCGATCCACGCGAACGTGGCCTGCAGGGAGTAGTGAAACGCGATCGCCTGAAAAGGCGCGTACAGGGTGCCGTAAAGCAGCCCGTGAAGCGAACAGACAACCGCGTAGACCGGAATGGCGATCCCGGGCTTCATGTTCTTCGGAAGCAGCATCGTCACGCCCCACAGTATCGTCCATAGGTACAGATACGGGACAGACCACAGGCTGAATCCGGAATAGGCGAAGATCAAGAAAACGAAAACGTAGATGGGAAACAGCGCGCGTCTCCGGTACACCAGTGTGTAGACAATGGTAAACATACCGAGAAAATGAACGTTCGGCGCCCACTCCATCAGCAGTTTGGAGCAGAACATCAGCGAACCGAGAAGCGCATAGATGACTATTTCCCGGGTCGTCAGAAGTGCGCCTCTCTTGACGGTCATTTGGAAGCGGCGAGCTTGTAGACGGCGTCAGCCGTAACGGCGGTGGAGTCTACGCCCGTTGAAGCGTATTCCCCGTCAACGTAAAAGGCCCAGTACATGGCGTCCGTTTCCCAGACGAGGGTCTCGCCGCATACAGTGGTGACGTACAGACCGTAAGATGAGTTTTCACCTGCGATGAGTTTCAGCGCAAGCAGGGCTTCGCCGACGGTCGCCGCGTCCGTACTGATCTTGTAGTTGTGCTCAGTTCCGTCCTTCATGACGGCCTGGAACCAGAAAACGGTCTTACCTGTCCCCAGTTCCGTTGCGTTTTCCAGTTTTGAGGGGGTTTTTTCAGCCGGTTTGCCGCACGATGCCAGTACCGTCAGTGCCGCGGTCGCGATCAGCACAAGCGTCAGCATCAGAATCAGCAAACGGGAAAAGCCGAATTTCGTTTTTCTTTTCATCGTTTCTCTCCTGATTGTGAGTATTATTTGTGCTAATTCTTTTTTGGCCCGGTTTGTGGTGCTCGCGCAAACGTGGAAAAGAATTACGAGGCCAGTCTTCCGGCTTGCAGAAAATTCTGCTTTGCGGCATTGATTGTCTCAAGGCAGAAATGGAGAAAAAACCTTCTCAGCTTGCGCCAATGGATGATACTGCGACCCAGTACTTTTTCTCGTATCTGACGATCCCTGCTCACGGCGGCGGGCCCGCACGGGTCTTGCACCCGTTTCCTGATTAAGTCTTTCAACACCTCTGACACGGAAAGAATTATATCATTAAATATACTTATTGTCAATTTTCAAAAAAACAGTATAGAGTTGACAAAAACTGAAAGTAAGTTTATAATGGGACTACTTTATTCTTTTTCGACGGCTTGTGAGCGAATCGAAAAGGCGCGGATATCAGTCCGTGCCGGGAAGGAGGAAATGCTCATGTCAAATCAAGAAATACCGGAACTGGATGTCAGTAAAATCGAAAACGAAGACGACAGGATCAAGCTGTACGATAACCTGGTGCAGCATGATACGCGGACGGAATACTCGGAGATCACGCATCTGATTGAGCAGTCTTCCTACCATTATTCCCTTCAGGACAGGGATACGCCGAACCTTTACAGGAACCTGTTTGATTACGAAGAAGTTCCCAAGGTGTCCTTCAACCACCGGATCGTGCCGATGAACATGCCGGAGGAGATCTGGATCACCGATACCACGTTCCGCGACGGACAGCAGTCCACGTCGCCGTTCACCGTTGACCAGATCGTCGCGCTCTATACGATGATGCATAAGCTGGGCGGACCGCGTGGCCTTGTCCGGCAGTGTGAGTTCTTCGTCTATACGGAGAAAGACAGAAAAGCGCTCGAGGCCTGCATGAGCCTCGGGTTCAAATTCCCGGAGATCACCTCCTGGATCCGCGCGAACCCCAAGGACTTCGAACTGGTCAAATCCCTCGGTATAAAGGAAACAGGCATACTCGCGTCGTGCTCCGACTATCACATTTACCTGAAAATGGGACTGACAAGACGCCGCGCCGTCGAGAAGTATCTTGACGTGATCAAGCAGGCACTGGAGATGGGCATCCGTCCCAGAGTCCACTTCGAAGATATCACCCGCGCCGATTTCTACGGATTTGTCGTTCCGTTTGCGGAAGCGCTGAAAAGGCTAGGCGAGACCTATCAGATCCCGATCAAGATCAGGGCCTGCGATACGCTGGGATTCGGTGTCTGCTATCCGGGCGCGGCATTGCCGAGAAGCGTCCCGGGCATCATCTACGGTCTGAATCACTATGCGGGGATCGATTCTTCCATGCTGGAATGGCACGGCCACAACGATTTTTACAAAGTCGTGACGAATGCCTCGACAGCGTGGCTTTACGGCGCAGCTGCCGTCAACTGCTCGCTGCTGGGGATCGGAGAACGTACCGGAAACTGCCCGCTCGAGGCGATGATCATGGAGTATGTTTCGCTCCGCGGAACGACAGACGGTATGGATCTGCCTGTCATCACGGAGATCGCGAACTACTTTGAAAACGAGATCGGCTACACCATCCCGCCCAGAACGCCTTTCGTAGGCAGTAACTTCAACGTGACCAGAGCCGGTATCCATGCGGACGGGCTGCTCAAGAACGAAGAGATATACAACATTTTCAACACGGACAAGCTGCTGAACAGGCCGGTCAAGGTTGCTATCGACAAGACCTGCGGCCTTGCAGGCATCACCCACTGGATCAACAGCCATATGAGTTCGGACTCCGATGCGTTTGACAAACACGATCCGCTGATCGTTCAGCTGAAGGCCGAGATCGACAAGGAATACGAATCCGGTAGAACTACCAGCATCAGCGACGAAGAGATGAGAGCTATGATCGAGAGGATCGAGCCTGAGGTCCTCAATCTGTTCGTCAAGAAGTAAGACCGACTGACAATGATTGAGCCGGATCAGCAGGCAGAAGGATGATCTCATCCGTTCTGCCTCGTCCGTTAGTTATGCGTAAGGATAATGAACAAGTAAAAGATAATAAAAAGGAAAAGTCCCCCGTAAAATGGTCGCGGCAGCTTCCCAACATCATTTTCATCACGGCGGTGCTTCTTGTGACGTTCGGGTATCTGTTCTGGAACATCAGCAATACCGGCGGGGACGTGGCGGAACTGGCAGGGGAGGGACAGCAGATCCCGCATATTAGGAACTGGCCGATCCTGATCCCGGTGGTCCTTTTGGTGATCGTTTCCGTGTTCTGCGAGGTGCTGAGCCTGTATCTGCTCCTGCGGAAAAACGGATTCGGGAGAAACCTTTACCACTGCGCGGCGTTTGCCTCGGCAGACCAGTATTTTTCTGCGATCACCCCGTCCGCGTCCGGCGGGCAGCCGGCGTCGGGATTCTACATGGTCAAAAGCGGCATACCCCTTTATTCCGCCTCGGCAACGCTGCTGACAAACGTTACGATCTACACGTTCGCGCTTGAGGTGCTCGGCGGGCTGGCACTGCTCATAAGGCCCGGCTACTATGAGAGCTTCGAGCCGCTGGCCAAACTGATGGTCATCCTCGGGATCGGATTCCACGGGATCTTTCTGGCGATTTGCGTGGCCTTCATGGTGTCCAAAAAGCTGGTATACCTGCTGGGGGATCTTGTCATCGCGCTGCTATGTAAATTGCACATCTTCAAGGACAAGGAAGAAAAGCGGAAAAGTTTCCGTGCCGCGACAGAGAACTATAAGGCCTGTCTCGCCATCGCAAAGAAGTTTCCGCTGACGATCCTGGCTGTCCTTCTTCTGAATCTGGTGCAGCGGTATCTGCTGTCCCTGATCCCGTGGTTCGTTTTCAAAGCGTACGGGCTTGACGGGTTTACTTTTACGGATGTTTTCTCCATGCAGCTCTACTGCATGGTCGGCTCTTCGGGACTGCCTGTCCCCGGCGCCATCGGCGTGTCCGAGCTGCTGACGGAATCGATGTATACTACGCTGATACCGGGCAACGAGATGCTGTGCGCCGTCACGATGCTGGTCAGCAGGACGATCGGCGCCTATTTCCCGATCATCATGTGCGCCTGCATTACGCTGACCTACCATTTCAGGCATATCGGAAGGAAAAAGTCCGAAGAACCTGAGCAGGAAACCGAACAGGAACCTGAACCTGAGCAGGAAACGGGGAACGGACAGGAATCATAGCTATCCGGATAACTGATATAAGCAAACGGGCGGTCACCCATTTTAGGGCGGCCGCCCGTTTTGTCGGAAAGTCAGGCAAAAAGAAAGTGGACGCGATTTGCGTCCACTTGGTGGGGGATGGTGGATTCGGACCACCGAAGGCAGTGCCAGCAGATTTACAGTCTGTCCCCTTTGGCCACTCGGGAAATCCCCCACATATGGAGCTGGTGATCGGAGTCGAACCAACAACCTGCTGATTACAAATCAGCTGCTCTGCCATTGAGCCACACCAGCATTCTGCTTCCGAATGAAACCAACCAGCTGCGATGAAATCACCGGAACGTTCCATATTATAACATGGTGATAAATCGTTGTCAAGTGTTTTTTTTCGGACGGTTCAGAGGGTCGGTCCTGTCGCCTGAACGGCAGCAGAACGATCCCGGATCCTTTGCAGAATGCAGGTGAGAAACGTAAGAAGGCCCGGCAGATCAGTCGACCGGTCTTACAACAGTGACGGGATTATAGAATCTCAGAATTTTCAAGGACTGTTCAGACGCGTTGAAGAGCAGTTCCGTTTTCTTGCCGTTTTTGGCTTTGTACAGCGCGACATAGACGTTTTTCGAATCCGGGGAGGATGTCTTGTTCAGGATCGTCTCCGGATGGAAAGAGCGGATGTCGTCTTCGGCTTCAACAAGCGGTTTTATGACCAGGATGTCCTTGATGGCGATCTCCTGGATCGTTTTCCTCGTCTTGTTCCCGTAGATGTGAGAAACCGTCATGATCCCGGAAGTGAAAGAGTATTCGTACTCAACGCAGGCGTACCGCCATGTCAGCCAGACCAGGAGCCAGATGATGACTGGAACGACGGCGATCAGCGGAATAGCCGCTTTCAGCCAGATCAGGATGACGGATACAAGTATGCCCGAAAACAGGATGTATGCGGCGATGAAGAGAATTTTCTTCACGGTATTTTCCCGGCCTGCAGGGGAAACCGTGTATTCAAAGGTAGCAAACAGATCCATAAACAGCCTCAGTATTTTGAAATCGGCAGTGACGCGTCGTCAGTGCCTTTTTTGATCGAACGGATTTCTACGGGATAGGTGTACCCGCCGTTCCCTTCAATGGTGATGGTGTCGCCGACTTTGTGACCCAGGATGGCTTTACCGAAAGGAGATTCTTTGGAAATGCAGTCCTTCAGCACGTCGTTTCGGAGCGTCGTCACGATCCGGACGGTCCGGTACTCATCGTCTTCCGGATAGTAGATTTCGACCTCGTCGAACAGCCCGACGGCGTCTGGGGGCGAATCGATCGAGATAAGGACAGCGGTCCCGATCATTTTCTCCAGATAGCGGATCCGGCTCTTGTTGGCGTTCAGTTCGCGCTTTGCGGTCTTGTACTCGTCGTTTTCACTAAGGTCCCCGAATTCCTTGGCTCTCTTTACTTCGTCGTGAAGCCCGTCAAGAAGAGATTTACGGTATGCCAGCTCCTCTTTCAGTTTTTGGATGTCGACAGCGGTTAGTTCGTTATACAAAACAGAGTCACCTCGTTGTGTGTGAATGTCAAAAAATGGATTCAGATACGGCGAGCCCATGGGACGAACTGCCCATGGGCCTGCCGGTCTGTCTCAGACTTTCTCGCCTTTTACCAGATGCATGGTGTCGAGCGCGATCATGTATTCCTCGTTGGTGGGGATGACCAGCATCTTGACTTTTGCTCCGGGTGCGGAGATGTCGATCTCGTCAGACTGCCGTTTTGCTTTCTGGTTGAGTTTCTCGTCGATCTCGACGCCCATGAATTTCAGATTTTCCGCGACGCGGGTCCTGTACTGCGGGTTGTTCTCTCCGATGCCGCCCGCGAAGACGATGGCATCCACGCCGCCCATGGCAGCCGCATAGCCGCCGATATACTTCGTGAGCTGGTGGACCAGCATGCTTTCGATCAGCTGGTAGCGGACGTTGCCGGCTTTTGCGCCCTCTTCGATGTCGCGGTTGTCGCTGGTGACTTCGGATACGCCAAGGATCCCGGATTCCTTGTTCATAATGTGGTCTACCTGATCAGGCGTAAGCTTTTCCTTTTTCATGATCAGCGGGATGATGGCGGGGTCGATCGATCCGCAGCGCGTTCCCATGATGATCCCTTCCAGCGGGGTCAGACCCATCGACGTGTCATAGCATTTTCCGTCTTTGACAGCAGAGATGGAGGAACCGTTGCCGAGATGGCACGTCACCAGTTTCAGACCCTCTGCGTGCTCCGGATCGCGGCCGAGCATGATGGCGGCGCGCATGGAAACATAGCGGTGGGACGTTCCGTGGAATCCGTATCTGCGGATGTGGTATTTCTCATAGTACTTGTAAGGGAGCGGATACAGGTACGCGTAGTCCGGCATCGTCTGATGGAAGCCTGTATCGAACACGGCGACCTGCGGGACACCGGGCATCATTGCCTCACAGGCGCGGATACCTGTCAGGTTGTGCGGGTTGTGGAGCGGGCCGAGTTCGCAGCACTCCTCGATGGCTGCGATGACTTTTTCGTCGATGATCACGGAGCCGGAGAATTTCTCGCCGCCGTGAAGAACGCGGTGCCCGACCGCCGAGATCTCGGACAGGGAGGAGATGACGCCCTGTTCTTTCGAGGTCAGCGTATCGATGACCAGTTTGACGGCCTCTGCGTGATTGGCCATCTGGATGTCGATCTTATAGTCATCCCGCCCTTCGACTTTCTGTTTGAAATTGCCGCCGGCGATCCCGATCCTGTCAGCCTGGCCTTTGGCAAGGACCTTTTCAGTGTCCATGTCGATCAGCTGGTACTTGATGGAAGAACTTCCGGCATTGATAACCAGTATTTTCATATAACCTCCAAAACGCTTGGCGCGTAATAATTACCTGAATTGCGTGAAGCCCAGTCTCTTCTGGACTTTGGACAGTGTTCTGCGGGCGTACCAGGAGGCCTCCTCCGCGCCCTTTTTCATCTGTTCCTCCAGCATGGCCTTGTCCGCCATGAAGGTCCTGAACTGCTCCTGCACGGGCGCGAGCGCGTCAGCGCACGCCTGCCCGACTGCCTCTTTGAATGCGCCGTAGCCAAGTCCCGAAAACTCCCGCTCGATCTCCTCGAACGTTTTTCCCGTGAAGCAGGCGTAGATGGACATCAGATTGTTGATGCCGTCTTTTCCTTCGGCATAGCGGACGACGGAATCGGAGTCCGTCACAGCCCGCTTGAATTTTCTCATGATGGTGTCTCTGTCGTCCAGGATGTAAACGACGGCGTTGCTGTTCTCGTCCGATTTGCTCATCTTCTTGGTCGGCTCGGCCAGGGACATGATCTTCATACCCGTTTTGGCCACGACCGGCTCCGGGATGGTGAAGGTGTCCGGATACAGCTGGTTGAAACGCGTGGCGATATCGCGGCATATCTCGACGTGCTGCTTCTGGTCCACGCCAACGGGGACGACGTCCGTCTGGTAAAGAAGGATATCGGCCGCCATCAGGACGGGGTATGTGAAAAGACCCGCATTGATGTTGTCCGCGTGCTTGACACTCTTGTCCTTGAACTGCGTCATCCTAGACAGCTCGCCGAACATGGTGAAGCAGTTTAAGATCCATCCGAGCTCGGCGTGCTCGTGGACGTGCGACTGGACGTACAGCGTGTTCTTCGCGGGATCCAGTCCGCAGGCCATGTACAGCGCCAGCGTCTCGTAGGTGCGCCTGCGCAGATCGGCAGGCACCTGTCTCACGGTGATCGCGTGTTCGTCCACGACGCAGTAAAACGTTTTGTACTTTTCGGAATAAGTTGAAAAATTCCTCAGCGCGCCGAGATAGTTGCCGATCGTCAGGTTGCCGCTCGGCTGTACCCCGGAGAAGGAGACTTTTTGATCGTTGAACATTTATTTCACCTCAAACAAATATCATTTGGAAAAACTTCTGGCGACTGCGCCGAGCCGTCTGCAGCCCTCTTCGATCTGACTGTCTGAGGGCGTGGAATAGTTGATCCGGAAAGACTGGGAAGGCGCTTCGGTGTCGCAGTTGAATGTCGTTCCCGGCACGACTCTCAGTTTGACGTCCATGCAGGCGCGCACGAACTCGTTCATGGGGACGCTGGCCGGCAGGGTGCACCAGATGAAAAGCCCGCCCTCCGGTCTTGTATAGTGCAGCCAGGACGGGACCTCGCGGTCGAGACAGCTGAGCATCAGGCCGCATTTTCTGCGGTAGATGGCGCGGATCTTTTCGATGTGGGCGTCCAGGTCGTATTCCGTCATGAACTTATGGCACAGCATCTGGAAGAACAGGTTGGAATGCACATCCTCGGACTGCTTCGCCACGACCATTTTGGCCGTGATGTCCTCCGGGGCGACGATGAAGCCGATGCGCATGCCGGCGGACAGGATCTTGGACAGGGAAGAACAGTAGATGACGATGCCTTCCGTGTCCATGCTCTTGATGGTCGGGATCTCTTCCCCTGAAAACCGCAGTTCTCCGTACGGATTGTCTTCCAGGATGATGACATGATGCCGAAGAGCGATTTCATAGATGGCTTTCCGTTTGGCAAGGGAAGTGGTAAGCCCGGCCGGATTCTGGAAAGTCGGGATCAGGTACAGAAGATGTGCGTCTTTGGTATGGTCCAGCACGCGTTCCAGCTCCGCGATATCCGGGCCGTCCTCGAGCAGCGGGACGCCGATCGTCCTGGCACTCACGGTCGACCGGAACGAATTCAGGGCGCCTACGAACGAAGGATTCTCGCAAATGACCGACTCGCCTTCGTTGCAAAGGATCTTGCAGGCCAGCTCGATCCCCTGCGTGCCGCCGGACACGATGATGGTGCTGTCGTTGAATTTGTCCCCGGCAGATACGGATTTTCCGATGTTCCATACCTCTTTCTGCCTTTTCGCGATACATTCACGCAGCGGCAGATACCCGTCGCTGACGCCGTACTGAAGTGCGGCGCTGGCGTGATTGGCGAAGAGGTCCGCGGCGATCTCGGCCATTTCGCGGACGGGGAAGGATTCTGCTGCGGGGTTGCCCGCGGCGAACGAAATGGTGTCCGCGTCGGCAGGCGCCTTCAGAATCTCCCGGATGGCCGACGGCTTGATATGTGCGATTCTGTCTGAAAAGCGGTAAGTCATATGGCAAAGACGGTCTTTCACCGTCTAACTCCTTTAACAAAAATAGATCAGTAATCTGAGGGGTCTATAGGCCTGCCGTCAAGTTCTGCTGAAAGCAGGTCTTCGCCGGCATATGTCAGCTTGAGGGAAAAGAACGGACCGCCCCGGTTCATGAGCGAGAAGAAGATCTTGTCTCCTGCCCAGGCGGGGAGCTGCGGCATTTTCTCTTCAGCCACCCATTCCAGGTCGCCCTCGTCGCACGTTCTGAGCGTTCCGGTCCAGTCCGTGATGAGGAACAGGTGCATGAATTCGCCTTTCCATCTGTCGGAAACGAACGTCACGATGCCGCTGTAGCGGAAACAGGTAACGGAAAGCCCGGTCTCCTCCAGGACTTCCCGGCGCATGCAGTCTTCCGGGCTCTCGCCCTCTTCGAATTTTCCGCCTATCCCGATCCACTTGTCCCTGTTCGCGTCATGCTCTTTTTTGGTCCGGTGCAGCATCAGATAGCGGCCGTCCTTGAAGAGGTAGCACAGTGTCGAACTGATCATACGACGGTATAGGAGCCTTTACCGTCCGGACGGAAGGATTTTTTGTAAAAACAGGTAAGGGCTTCAATCAGGTAGTCCGTGTCTTTCGCGCCTGCCGTTTCATAGCAGGAGTGCATGGCGAGCTGCGGGAGCCCGATGTCCACGCCGTTGACGGAAAACGATTCCGACGCGATCCGTCCAAGCGTGGCTCCGCTCGGCAGATCGGAACGGTTCGCGAACCCCTGCGTGGGGACGCCCGCCAGTTCGCAGACGCGCTTGAACAGAGCGACGGAAACACCATCTGAAATATATGCCTGCCCGGCGTGTTCCTTGATCACGATCCCGCCGTTCAGAACAGGCGCGTTGCCCGCGTCTGCGTATTCCGGATGATTGGGATGAATAGCGTGCGCGTTGTCCGCGGAGACAAGGAACGAGGATGCGGTAACGGCCCGCGCGGTCTCGCTGTCCAGGCCGAGCCCGTCGAAGATCCTTGAGAAAGTGTCAAAAAGGAATGTCGACCTGGCGCCCTGTTTGGTCTCGCTTCCGACCTCCTCGTTATCGAACAGGCAGCAGACGGGAATAGCTGATGAGTTTTCAGGGTCCGCTCCGGATTCCAGGAAGGCCCGAAGGGAACCGTATGCGCACTGCAGATCGTCCAGACGCGGCGCGCAGATCATGTCTCCGATCCTGACGCCTGCCTGGGGGTTGTAAACGAATAGATCCTTTCCAATGATATCGTCCTCACTGACGCCGGCTTTGGCCGCGACCATTCTCATCAGATTGCCGGCGACGGAAGCCGTTCCCGCCACGGGGACGAGATCGACAGCCGGGTTGATCTTCACGCCGTCGTTTGCCGAGCGGTTCATGTGGATGGCGACGTTCGGGATGACAAGACAAGGTTCTTCCAGATCCACCATCATAGACTGGACGCCCT
>JAFSSK010000150.1 GCA_017451045.1 Clostridia bacterium | reverse complement strand
TGGTGTCTGAGGCGATGCGGATGCGGTAGGTCTCTTTGTCTTTTGCGCTCATCCGGCACAGAAAATCCGAGAACTCGTCTTTCCCCGCCCCGCCGCGGCGCCAGATCCAGGCCGCGTTCTGAAACAATTTCATATGTTGACTCCCGAAATGTTCAAATCACTTTTTTGCAGCGCTCATCCTGAAATCGAGGGATTCAGGCGGCGTGACGGCGTCCCGGTCGAAGGTCCTGCCTTCCTTCTGCGCTTTCTTTTCCTGCAGCAGATACCACAGGTTCGTAAGGCTCGTTTCGCCCTCCCTGATATCCGGGATCACAAGGCCGCCGTTGCCCAGGAGCAGCTTCTCCGCCTTTTCAAGTTCCCCGCATTCGATCAGCGCCCGCAGATAGTTGATACTCACGCGGCCGTCCTTACGCACCTTTTGCGGCATTTTGTCATAAACCGCCAGCATTTCCCGGAACATCCCGTGCCCGGCCATGACGATCAGCGCCTCCCGGGACAGGTTCACGTCTTCGGGATCCATCTCGACGGCGCGCTTGATATACTGCGCCTCGCCTTCGGCGTCCTTCTGCACGCCTGCGCACCGGGATAGTCCGTACAGAGCCCAGGGAGACGGGCGGTAGACAATCGATTTTTCAAGCATTTGCTTTGCTTCGTCCGTCCGGCCGCTCACAAGCTCCGCCACGCCGATCTGTAGCGCCAGGAGCGCCCCGAGATCCGCGTTTTCCGTGCCGTCGAGGGCCTTGCGCATCTTCTTTATCCAGTAGGGTTCCAGCATCCAGGACGCAGGCGCTTTGGAGATATCCCACGCCTTATCTTTTGCCGTTCCGTCAAGGAGCGCATCCCACAGCTCCTCTGCCTCGTCCGTGGAGCCGAAATCCAGATGGGCGCACATGATCTCCTCGTTCTCGGCTTTCCTGCGCTTTACCTCGAGCGCGCCGAAGCCGGAACCGCGGATACAGACCTTCTTTGCGGGAGACGTCGCCATCCCTTTGGTCCTGGCAAGGATGCTGTCCATCTGCTGCTGGGGGATGAGTTCGTCAAGGCATCTTTCGACCTCTTCCTTTGCGTCCTTCCAGTCTCCGTGCGTCTTTTTGGGATCGGTCTGGATGGCGCCGTACGCCTCCAGCCACTCCCACGTCGTTCTGGGCGGCATCGGCAGATGCTCGAACTGGGAATGCGCCAACCCCGCCTGGATCTCCACATAGCGGTCCGTCGAGTCGTCCGCCGTGAGGAACTTCTGCCAGCGGTCGCCGCCGGGTCCCTGTCCCCAGACGAACAGTTTGCGGCCGATGAGCCTTGACGTGGACGTCTGGATCATGCCGTATCCTTCCCTGTCCACCTGCGTCTCGTACCGTCTTTTATTCTCGTCCAGTTTGAAGAAGAAGTCTGTCGCGATGGGATTATTCGTGGCGTAGGTCACGTCCGTTCCGTTGTATACCGGGATCGGCACGAGTCCCACTTTGCCGTTCACGTTGGAGTACGCACTGTCCGCCGGAACGATGGTCCGGCTCCCTTTCGCCTCATAGACCGCCATGTTGCTCCACCAGTACGCCGGCGTGACGCGGACGTTGGTGTTGGTAAGCCGGATCCTGGCAAACAGGACTTTGGATCTTTCCGGCAGGAAGAAGTCCAGCTGATAGATCATCTTCCGGACGCGCTCGAACTCGTAGAAGCGAAGGACGGGCGTCCCGTCTTCAAGCGCGGTCTTTGCCGTGTGAAGCGTCGAGCAGGTGAACGGATGATGCCCGTACGGGCCGCAGTTGTACTCGATGCCGCCGGACATCCAGGCGTTCCGCAGCGCCAGGTTGCAGGGCCGTACGACCGTATTGGCGTAAAGCAGGTTTCTTCCCCGCTCCTTGTCGTAAAGGGAGGCAAGCTTTCCGCCGTAGTCCGGGTAGAACACGGCCTTCAGGTATTCGTTCTCCAAAATCGCCACGCGGATGTCCGTTTTGTACAGTTCCCTTGTGTAAAGGTCCTGCATCCGGTACGGGAAGATGGTAGGGATCATTCCGTATCCGATGAAGAGTCCCTCGTCCTCTCCGAGTCCGGACATGCCGTTTTCCTCCCAGACCCCGGAAAAGCCGCTGATCGCGGGCAAAGACGACTCTCCTCTCATCTGCGCAGCATCCATTTTCATGGTGGTCATCGTCAGCACTGAAGACATTTGCGTTCCCTCGTATTTCAATCAAGTTTTTATTTTGATTATATCATATCGGTTATTAGGTTGCAACGAAAGACGAGCAAAGATTTCGGCCATTTTGGGCAAAAAAATAAGCGCAGAAGCACTCGTTCCTGCCTTGCACGTGAACCACCTGTGCGCATGAGATCTTTTGAAAAAAAACAGTTGACAAAGGAAAAGCCTTGTACTATAATAGGTGGGTACGAAAATGACCCACTAGCTCAGATGGCAGAGCACATGACTTTTAATCATGGTGTCCGGAGTTCGACTCTCCGGTGGGTCACCAGCACAAAAGGCTGTTGCAAAGGATCAACGTTGCAGCAGCCTTTTTGTTTGTTCTTTTGCCGTTTGAAAAGGATCTGTTCACCTTGTTCACGGTGAATTTTCATAAAATTCACACAAATTCACACATTTTCACTTGACAGGGTGAATTTTTCATGTATAATAGAGACAGAACGAATGCGGAGGAATGATTTATGTTTTTTGAAAGCGAATCCATTGAATTCAAATCGCAGTTTACCGAAGAAATATACAAAGAAGTGATCGCTTTTGCCAATACCGACGGCGGAGTCGTCTATGTCGGCATCGACAACGAAGGAAACGCGATCGGTCTTCCCAACGTGGATGCAGAGTACGCCCGCATCACCAACGGGATCCGTGACGCGATCCAGCCGGACGTGACGATGTTCGTCCAGTATACGATTCAGGAAAACAAAGTCGTTCGCATCACTGTGGGCGAAGGGACAAACAAGCCCTATTACCTCAAAGCGAAAGGGCTGAAGCCAGGCGGCGTTTACGTGCGCCAGGGCAGCACGAGCGTTCCCGCCTCGCTTGATCTCATCCGTCAGATGATTAAGGAGAGCGACGGCGACACTTTCGAAGACATGCGTTCACTCGAGCAAAACCTGACCTTCGAATCTGCCAAGGCTGCTTTCGCCCGTTACGGCGTTGAATTCGGAGAAGAAAAATACCGCGCGCTCGGGATCAGACAGAAGGATCAGTTCTCAAATCTCGCCCTTCTTTTGTCTGATCAGTGCCCTTTCACGACGAAGATCGCCGTGTTCAGCGATGAGGAGCTGACCGTGTTCCGCGACAGCAAAGAATTCGCAGGTTCCGTTTTCAGACAGTTTGAAGACGCGGTCAACTATCTGGCGCTCTGCAACAAGACCGCTTCCACTATTATAGGGGTCGTCCGCATAGACAAGCAGGATTACCCGGAGGAGGCTATCCGCGAGGCGCTCCTGAACGCGCTTGTCCATCGCGATTACAGCTTCAGCGGCAGCATCATCATCAACGTCAACGACAACAAAATGGAGTTCATCTCCTTGGGAGGACTCATGCCGGGACTCACGACAGAGGACATCCGCCTCGGCATCTCTCAGCCGAGAAACAAGAAACTTGCCGAAGTTTTCCACAGGCTGCATCTGATCGAGAGTTACGGGACCGGGATCCGCAGAGTCTACAAGCTCTATGAAAAATGCACGCTCCAACCAAAGATCGAAGTGACAAAAGGCGCGTTCAAAATGATCTTGCCCAACATGAACGCCTCCCCTGCCGTCAGCGAGGATGTCGCTGGAAAACTTACAGACCAAATGAAAAAAGTACTGGATTATCTCGATGCGAACGGCCAGATCTCCGATGCGGAATTGGAAAGCCTTTTAAACGTTAAGAAAACCCGTGTGTACACTCTTACGACAAAGCTGAAAGATCTCGGGCTGATCGAGGCCACCGGCAAAGGGCAAAACAAGCAGTACGTTCTGAAGAAGTAAAGCCAAACAGATCTTCTTTCGACCTGTTGCAAAAAAGAATACGAGCTCTGATCATTCCTCAGGGCTCGTATTTTTCTCGTTCTGATTGGCAAATTGCAGATCGGTCAGCCGCGCACGCCCGCGCTGCTAAAACTCATTTTCCAGTAGCCGGTTCGATTGGTTCCAACTCTGGAAATCAATCCTTTACCCCGCAATCCGTCTAACGCGCGTTGTACGGTCCGCGGCGTCTTCGCAATCTCATGTGCCAACTCTTCCCGCGACATAGAAGGTGATGTCTGAATCAATTCAAATACCGCTTTTTCAGTCTTGTTGAGTAACGTGGGAACTGCTTGTTCTTTGGCTGGGCCGCTCTTGTAGGCGTTGAGTTCGTTGCGCAGGAATATGAACGAAAAACCGACTGACATCTTTTGGTATGTGCAAGCCACATTTGCCTCATTGCACAACGAATAGACACGCTTGAATCCGCTACCGAAAGATTCGATGTTGTGGCACAGATACAAAACCCGTGCAATCAGTTCGTTGCGAATGATGGACGAGATGTGCTTGGTCGCAAAATCTTCGGGGGTGAATTGGCTCGGGAATTCGCCAGGGTTGTAAATCACGATCTTGCCGGGGTGAATGTCGACCTCGTGCTGCGTTCCGGTCCCATACTGTGCGTGCGTGAAACTATTGATAACGATTTCGCGGATTGCCCGAACCGGGATCTCGGGAATTTCTTCGCGCGTGATTGATCCGATTTCCGCACGCCAATGAATGTTTTTCTGAATATAGTTCACGGCGATTTCCACTAGCCGGAAAATGTTGTTTTCTATCCTGTTGATATCCAGGAACGTCAGTTTTTCATTGCTTGCGAAAACTGCCATTTTGAGAACGACGGGGCCTTTGTTCCCAAACAAGACGTTCCCTGCGTTGTTTAAATGCCCGTTTTTCAACAATCCCAATTTGTTCAGCAGTTTTTCAACTTCAAATCCCTCATCCGGGAGTCTGCCGCATGCAGTTGCTTTTTCATAAAAACCTTTCAGCGCCTCTTCGTCAACGTCTTGAATCGTATATTCAGTTTCAAACTGCTCCCATTGCGCCGTATACACACTGTTGGCTATCATGTCGGTCAGTTCCACCGGCGTCAGTTCCCTGCTTTCGTCAGCCGTGCGTATATAATATTTTCCATACGCGGAATAGGGCTTATGTTTCCCGTTGAATCTGACCTCAATGATATCGCAGCCGTCAATCGTGATTTTCTGGATCTGCGGATAAATCTGCGGCTTGATGCTTTCAGATACAACGCGAGAAATATCGCGTAGCGTAGACTCGACGACCTGTTGACCTTTCACCTCTCCGCTTGGCAGAACGCCAAAATAAAGAGTTCCTTGCCCGTGCTTATTGAGAATCGCCGCTATGTCTTTCATGGCGTCGTGCAATTCACCCGTTGTTTTCTTGAATTCCAGTTCTTCCGTCTCATGTCCGAAGTTAATCATCTTTTTCACCTGATTTCTTGGTGCTATGCATTAATTATATACCCGCATTACCTCATTGTCAAGAAAAATGTCACCATTTTGTCACCAATTATGTCACCATTTCAAACTAAAATGTCACCATTTTTGTCACCAGTCATGTCACCAATCATGTCACTATTCAGTCTTTTAGTCTGCCTACCGGAACAGGTCCTCAAGGTCTACGTCTGCCAAAAAGGTCGCCGCGAAAGACAGCGTCATATGGAACAGCGACGTATTCCACTTGGTATCCCTGCCCCATCCTTCGAACGTCACGGTCCCGCCTTCCGCAAGGATGCGCAGCCATGCGCCCGGAGACGCAAGACATTTTTCCAGAAGGTCATAGCGACCCTCCCGCACAAGGCCCGTCAGCACGGGGAACGTGCAGAAGAATGAGAACTGCTCGATGCCGTTCTTCTCCAGCGCTTCCAGAAACGAATCTCTTCCCTCTTTATCGGGAAACAGGGAGAATGCGTACGGGAAAGCGTTGCCTACGGGACAGACATGGTCCGTGTTCTCTCCGTCGCGGAAGACGTGGCGCTTTATGTCATAGAACGTGCGCAGAAACGCCTCAAGGACAGGTTTCTCGTCGCGGTAGTCCGGTATTCCCAGCAGACGGGCGATCTTGTTGGCTGAACGGATCGCCTCCAGATAGTAGGCGTTGATCGAGACGTGCGCCTCGTGACAGACCTTTCCCTCCTCGATGTTCACGTCATACCCCTGGCGGAAATTGGCAGGCCACTCCACCACGCACCATCTGTCCAGATCCCGCAGAAGGCAGTCCTTTTCATACCTGTGCCTATAGGCGTCAAGCAGCCGGAAGGCCTTTGGCGCGTTCTGCGCAAGGTACTCTTTGTCCTTCGTCAGGCGGTAGTGCCACAGGACCGTGCTGATAAGGATCAGCGGGTATTCGGCTATCTCCTGCATCATCGAGCCGTCCATACAGGTCAGCAACGTGTCCGAGATTCGCTCGCTCGAAAAGCCGTCGTCGATCAGCTTGCGGAGCATCGTGTCGTCCTTCGTCAGGATGAACTGCGTCAGCGCCGTATAGCAGCCGTCGCCAAGGTAGAATCCCTTTTCGCGTTCCATGCAGTCCTGTATGACCTCCTGGACGCCGTACTTCTGCGTCCGCACGCAAAGGTCCCAGATCTTCCGCAGCGACTCGTTTTTCCCGAATGCCGGCCGCATGCCCACGGCAAGGTCGAACGGATAGTGTCTGCAGAGGAACGAAACGTCAACAAGTTCCGCGCAGTCCGGCAGAACGATCTCCGCGTAGCGGAAAGCTTTGTAATCGAACCAGTCGAGCGTGTCCGTTTTCCCGGAGAGGATCCATTCCTCCTCGTAGCGGCAGTTCGCCCGGAGTTTATACCGGACCGATCCGTCCGGATTCAGTTCCTGCCCGCACAGAATCGTGAGGCAGTCCCCCGCGCGGCCGCGGGCCGAAAGGCGCAGGTATCCCACGTATTCGCTGCCGAAATCGATGATGATCCTGTTCCCGTCCCGTTTTACAGAAACGGGGGCTATCTCCTCAAATACAAGGGAGTAGCTTTTCTGGGAAACGAGCACATGGTCGTCGTTTTCCTTGACGCAGGCTTTTTCCCAGGTACTGTCGTCAAAACCGGGCGCCTCGAAGCCAACTTCCGGCGCGCGCGAGTCATACCTTTCAAGGAATTGCGTATCGTACCCCACAACGCCTGTTTCGCTGTAGGCGCCGTGCACGGCGGTAAGGAAAGACTCGTCGGACGAAAGGACCACTCGTCCTCCCTGCACAAGATCGAGAAGCAGGCCGTGCCGCAGATCTCCGCTCTGCCAGACGCGGTTGATCAGTCCCTGGTACAGCGTATGGACGGCGATCACGTTTTCGCCTTTTTGCAGAAAGGCGCTTACGGGCACTTCCAGATAGTTGTACTGGAAATGATAGGAGGGCGCCGGACCCTGGCACACGAACCGGCCGTTTACATACAGTTTGAAATAGTCGTCCGCCGTGATGAATACCGTTTCGTCTCCCGTCACTTTTGAAACGCTGAAGCGTCGGCGGAACAGAATATGCCTGTCCCGGTGCTCCGTACACGGAAGGTCTACCTTCTCCAGCTGTCTGTGAAAGATGTTGCGCGGCGCAAGACGCGCGAATTCCTCTGTCGTGATCCATTTTCCGGTGAATGTATGTTCCATATAAGGCCTCCTCGCGATATGTTCAAATTGATTATAGTCTCAACGGTATGAAAAAGCAAGGAAAACAGTTCAGGCCCCGTCCGGCAGATGCCGGTCGGAGCCTGAGCTTGTCTTTGTTTCAGTTTAACCGCGGAAATGACTTCGCAAAGCCGGTTCAGTGGAGCGTTTCCGTGCAGGAGAGCGTCAGTCCTTCGGGGCCGCGGTCCACCGTGAGCACGCTGCCGGGCGCCGGATTGTCCTTCACGATCGAGCGGGCAACAAGCGTCTCCACGTCGGTCTGGATCAGTCTCTTCAGCGGCCTTGCGCCGAAGTTTGGGTCGTATCCCGTCTGCGCGAGCCACTCCTTCGCTTCGTCCGTCACGCAGAGTTCGATCTGCATGTCCGCAAGACGGGTCGAAAGGCTTTCCAGGAGCAGTTCCGTGATGCCGCGCACGTTCTCCCTCGTCAGCGGCTTGTAGAAAACGATCTCGTCAAGCCTGTTGAGGAATTCGGGTCTGAAACTGCGCAGAAGCAGGCTTGAAACGCCGTCCCGCGCCTCCTTCGAGATCTCCCCGTCCCCGCTGATCCCGTCCAGGATCAGGTCGGAACCCAGGTTGGACGTCAGGATGATGATGGTGTTCTTGAAGTCCACCACTCTTCCCTGGCTGTCCGTGATCCGCCCGTCGTCCAGCACCTGAAGCAGGATGTTGAACACGTCCGGATGGGCCTTCTCCACCTCGTCAAGCAGCACGACGGAATAGGGCTTACGCCGCACGGCCTCCGTCAGCTGTCCGCCTTCCTCGTATCCGACGTATCCGGGAGGCGCTCCGATCAGCCTGGACACGGAGAATTTCTCCATATATTCGGACATGTCGATTCTGATGATGTTCTTCTCGTCGTCGAACAGCGCCTGCGCCAGGGCTTTTGCCAGTTCCGTCTTGCCGACGCCCGTTGGCCCCAGGAACAGGAAGGATCCGATCGGCCGTTTGGGGTCTCTGATGCCCGCGCGTGAGCGCAGGATGGCCTCCGATACCTTCTTCACGGCCTCGTCCTGCCCGATTACCCGCTTGTGCAGGATCTCTTCCAGGCGGAGCACTTTCTCGCGTTCGCCCTCGACGAGCTTCGATACCGGGATCCCCGTCCAGCGGGAAACGATCTTCGAGATCTCCTCCTCCCCGACGGAATTGTGCAGGAGCGTGTCTTCGCTGCGTTCGCTGCCTTCCCTGGCCTTCTCCTCGGCCTCCTTCAGTTCGTTCTGCAGCTGCGGGAGTTTTCCGTATTTCAGTTCGGCCGCCTTCTCCAAATCGTACCGGTTCTGGGCGTTCTCGATCTCGGCCAGCGTGTTCTCGATCTCCTCGCGGATCTTCTGCGTGCGCTCGATACCGGCCTTTTCGTTCTGCAGTTTCGCCTTCATCCCGGTCATCTTCTCGCGCAAAGCGGACAGTTCCTGCTGCAGCTTTTCGAGCCGTTCGGCGGATAGCTTGTCCGTTTCCTTCTTCAAAGCTGCCTCTTCGATCTCCAGCTGCATGATCCTTCTCGCGATGTCGTCCATCTCGGC
>JAFSSK010000149.1 GCA_017451045.1 Clostridia bacterium | reverse complement strand
CGTCAACATCCGCATGATCGACCAGGGTTCGAGCGAGCTGAACATCATCGTGGGCGTCAGCGACGATGATTTCGAGAAGGCCATGAAAGCCATCTATTCTGAATTCGTCAGCTGATAGTTTAAATGGAAAAGGGACCGATCCTCCCGGCATCTGCCGGTGATCGGTCCCGATTCTTTTTGTGCCTATCAGTATTTGATCTCGATGGTGGCGTCGCCCGCCGTGCTGTCGTAGGTGAAGAGCGCGGAGGAGGAACTCTCGTCCCAGCTGATCGCGACCTCGGGTTTAAGCGCTTCCCCTTTGCATACCGGGAAATCCGGATCGCCGGTTTCCGGCAGCGGAATGATGCTCACCGTGCAGGACGCCGGTTTCTTCGGCAGCAGCAGCCGCAGGTTAACGCGGATGAAGCTGGGGCCGGCTCCCTTGATGGTCACGCCCTTGGCGTCGTCTTCCATCGAACGGACGCGGATGCCCGTTCCCAGGATCGTGACGCCTTCCTTCGGAACGCTGTCCAGATCGAACAGGATGGAGTACTCGCCGATGCCGACTGTCTTTTCGGTGATCACCGCAAGATCCGTGCTCATCATATCGATGAAATGCCCTTTATGATGAACGGTATCCGTGGCGTCGCTCTCGTCCATCACGGCCGTTACGGTATACGGGCCGCGGCGCAGGACGAACGTATTGTGATCCAGGTTGTCCCCGGACATCTTCTTCACGTAGGACTTGTACAGATCGAGCAGCCCGTCGTCAAGGCAGATGAGCGCGGGACGGATGCGCAGCAGGCCGAACTGTCCTTTTCCGAACTTGTAAATGCCGTCTTTGGCGTCCTCGGCAACGCCCACGGCTCGGAGCAGATGCTCAAGCGGGGACTTGTCGTGCATGTCGCCGCTGTTCCACCAGCTGCTGATAGCGTGGAACGGATCCGTACCGTCTCCGACGTACAGAAGTTTTCCGCCGCGGCGGACGAAATCCGCCAGCACACCGTTCACGTCGGGTCCTGCCGGCTTCTGGAACTCGTAGGTCAGGATCAGCATGTCGTAATCGTCCAGGTACTGCGGATATCTCGTGATGTTCTCCAGCTGGACGGGACGGACAGGCAGACCGCCTTTGAGCGGAGGCAGCGCAAGGCTGTAGAAGTCCGGCAGCGCCTCTTTGGTGAAGAACTCCACAAGGCTTCCGCCGCTGAGTTCGTTGAGTACCGGGTATTTGGCTGCCGCTTCCCTGTCCTTTTCCTTCCAGGCTTCCTTGACGTCGTCCGGATTGAACCGCTGGAACAGCGCGCTGTCGGACAGGAACACGCCGACGTTCGGCGCCTTTCTTCCCCACTCGAAATCATCCGTGGTGAAGGTTCCCAGCATCTGGAAATTCTGGGTCAGGAACGTGGAATAATCTGCCGGGATGGTCGTGGCGTCCGGATTGCCCTGCGGATATTTCATATCTTTTCCGAATATCCTTCTCGGCCACGGGCAGATCTGGTATCTGTCGATATGCGGCTGCAAAAGCGCGCCGATCTGGGTCCTAACGTAGTCCGTCCGGTAGCTGTCCCAGGTATAGGTGGGCCAGTCTTCGATCGGGTCGTTGTCGAACCACATGGTGCGGCCCGTTCCGCGAACCAGTTCCTGCATGACGCCGTATTCCAGGAAAGCCGTTTCGAACGGTCTTGTCTTGTAAACGCCCTTGTAAACGTTCTTCTCACGCGTCGTCCCCATCCAGATCTGCGCCTTGTAGCCGTCCAGCTGGGGCAGATCCGTCAGCGTTCCCTCTGGACTTAAGACTTTCCACTGCGTATAGTTCAGAAGGCTGTGCGTCGGCACGTAGAACCGCAGTTCGCGGCCGTATTTGGTCATCGCGTAGTCCTTCAGTTCTGCGCTGGCGCGGTCGATCGCGCGTCTGTAGAGGAACGCGCCAAGTCTTGCGCATTTGTACTGCGCCTCGACGGAGGTGTGCGGGGCTTCCCAGGGTTTATGGTAATACATCTGGAATTCTCTCTTGAAGGCTTCTTCATAGCCGGATTCTCCCAGATATTCGGGTTCTTCCACGTGAATGGCTTCGACGCCAGCGTCGACGGCCCGTTTCATGCGCTCGACAAGGTAGTTGACGTACGGGATGCTCGGGCAGTAGTACTCGTGGCAGAACTCTCTGGAGACTTTGCCGGAGCGCTCGCGCTGCACGATGTCCGAATGGTCGATCCCGTCCCATTCCCCTCTTACGAACTTCTGATAGCCGCCCCAGGCGATACCGGTCATGAGATGGACGGCATAGCCGCGCTCCCGGTACTGGCGGACGCGTTCGGGCATCCCGTCATCCACGCCGTAAACGCAGACCATGTCCTGTCCGAAATCGATCCTTCCATCCAGGGGACCGCTCTCCTGGTAGCATGTTTTCTCCTCGTGTACATTCCGGATGTATGAGCTCATATCCGTTTTCCTCCGTACATTGTTATACTTTTCTGCAGAACAGGGCGATCTCTCCCCTGGCCGTCAGGTTGTACATGACTTTTTCGGCCGTCTGACGGTCGATCCTGCGCACGATGATGCAGTCCCGGGCGCAGAAGTAGGTCCCGCCAAGGCACTGGCCGCTTATGCGGTCCTGCTCCATCAGCTGCGCTACGCGCGAGTAGGTGAAGAACGTCGCGGCGTACCGTTTGCCGTCCTCCGTCTCCGCGACGACGTCCGACTGCCCGTTTTCCGGGTCGAATGGCTGATCCGTGTCTTCGAATTCACACCAGATTTCAGCGATCTTCAAGGCAGGCTCCTTCCCTCAGGCCATCTGATCAGGCAGCTTCTTGCCGCCGAGGATGTGGAAATGCAGGTGCTTGACGGACTGGCAGCCGTCTTCCCCGCAGTTGTTGATGACCCTGTAGCCGTTTTCCAGTTTTTCCTGCTTGGCGATGATCGGGATCGCCTCGAAGATGCGGGCGACCCACTGGCTGTTGCTCTCGTCGATCGCGTCGGCGCAGCAGATGTGGCATTTGGGCACGACGAGGACGTGGACGGGCGCCATGGGATTGATATCCCGGAAGGCGTAAACGTATTCGTTTTCAAACACTTTTGTCGAGGGGATCTCCCCTTTGATGATACGGCAGAACAGACAATCCATAATAGTTACCTCCGTATAGAATCTTTATTTCTAGTTTAGCACACGCGCTATGGACTGTCAATCAAAAATGCTGTCTTTCAAGGCACTTTTTTCTTCTTTTCCGACGCCCGTTTTTTCGCGCTTGTCCTTGACTTTCCGCTCGTTTTATTGCATAATAGGAAGCGGCGGAACAGCGGACTTTTCAGGCCCCGGATAGTCTCCGGGATCTAGCTTGTTTCTTCTCCCGTTTCAGTTGGAAACAAGTTGTTTTTTGCGTTTTTTAACGCATTTTTTGCTTTTTTCGGAGGATGCCATGCTGCCGGATTATTCACAGGATCTATGGACATATCTTGCTAACGACGGCAGGCCTATAGTCCTTTACGGGATGGGAAACGGCGCCGACAAGATCATCGCGGAACTCGAGCGGCGCGGCCTTCATGCCGCCGACGTGTTCGCCAGTGACGGCTTTGTCCGCGGGCAGTCCTTCCACGGTCTAACAGTAACGTCATACGGTCAGGTCCGGGGAAAGTACGGCGACGGTAACTTCATCATCCTGCTTTCGTTCGCGACGACCCGTACGGAGGTGCTCCAAAGGATCGTTTCCATCAGCCGTGAGAACGAACTGCTGGCGCCTGACGTGCCGCCCTACGGCGACACGCTGTTCGACCTTCCCTATTACCTGTCCGTGAAGGAAAGACTGTCTGCCGTGCGGGAAAGGTTTTATGACGAGGAATCGAAAAGGATATTCGACGCCGTCGTCTCCTTCCGCCTGACAGGTCGTATCGGCGAACTTCTTGACGCTCGCTCCGATCCTTACGAGACGTTTCTGTCCGTCCTCCACCCCAATACTTACCGTACCGTTGTCGATCTGGGCGCCTACTGCGGGGACAGCATCCTGTCCCTTCTGCCCTTCGCGCCCGCTCTGGAGCGCGTCGTCGCCTTTGAACCGGATCCGCATTCATACAAAAAACTCTGCGCCCTGAGCGAGAAACTCGCAAGACCCGTCGTAAAGGCGTATCCGTACGCGGCCTATTCCGGCCCGTGCGATCTTTCCCTCTCCGCCACGGGAGGCCGCGGATCCGCCGTGGGGACCGGCGCGAAAGCGAAGACCGTCCGGGCGGAGAGCCTTGACAATCTTTTGCCTGACTGTAAGCCGGACTATGTAAAATTCGACGTGGAAGGAAGCGAAGCGCAGGCGCTGCTCGGCTGCCGGGGCGCCATCGGGCGCGCAAGGCCCGAGATCCTGCTTTCCCTCTACCACCGCAGCGAAGATCTGTTCGCCCTGCCCGAACTGGCAGACTCCGTCTATCCGGACACCAGGTTCTACCTGCGCCGTCCCGGCGGGATCCCGGCCTGGGATCTGAACCTTCTGATCGTCCCCGAAAGCAGATAATTCATTCTCTTAAGGATCTTTATGGAACAAACCGTCAATCAAAAATATTTCTATAGAACGCTGACGCGGCTGACGCTGCCGATCGCCATACAAAGCCTGATGCTCGCCTCTGTCGCTGCGGCCGACGCGCTGATGCTGGGGCAGGTCGCACAGGAGCAGATGACGGCCGTCTCGCTGGCAACGCAGGTGCAGTTCGTCCAGAACATGCTCCTGACCGGCTTCACCAGCGGCGGCGCGATCCTGGCGGCGCAGTACTTCGGCAAGGGAGACAGGCGCACGATGCAAGATATCTTCTCCCTGATGCTGCGCGCCAGCGGCTTTCTCTCCCTTCTCTTCTTCCTGGCCTGCGAGATCATCCCGCAGTGGCTCATGTTCCTGTTCACGTCCGACGCGCAGCTGATGGAGATCGGCGCGGACTACCTGCGCATTGCGGGTTGGTCCTACCTCATCACGGGCATCTCTCAGTGCTACCTGACCATCATGAAAACGTCCGATCACGTGCTGGCAAGCGCCGCGATCAGCACCACGGCCGTCCTTACCAACATCCTGCTCAACACCGTGCTCATTTTCGGCTGGTTCGGCATACCCGCCATGGAAGCGCGGGGAGCGGCGACCGCAACGACGATCTCCAGGATTCTGGAACTTCTCCTCTGCCTGATTCTGACGTTCCGGAAAGACTATATCAAGCCCTCGTTCAAAAAGCTGTTCGTACAGGACAAGCGTCTGGCGCACGACTTCCGCGTCCAGTATATGCTCGTGCTGAGCGGCGCGTCTTTGTGGACGATAGGCTTTTCCTCCTATACGGCCTTCATCGGCCATATCAGTCCTGACGCTGCTGCGGCCAACGCCGTGGCGGCGGTCGTCCGCGATCTTTGCTGCTGCGTCTGCAACGGCATGGCGACGGCCGCGTCGATCATGGTAGGCAACGAGCTCGGCGCAGGACGCTTGGATGCCGGGCGCGCCACGGGCATCCGTCTTTGCAAAATATCCTTTCTCGTCGGGTTCTCCGCGACGGCCGTCGTGCTGGCGACCATCCCGCTCGTCGTCCGCATCGTCAAGCTGAACGAGACCGCCCACAGTTACCTTGTGGGGATGATGATCATCATGGCTATCTACATGATCGGCCGCTGCGTCAATACGATCGTCATCAACGGCATCTTCTACGGCGGCGGGGACGCCTTCTTCGACTTCTACAGCCTGGCCGCCATGATGTGGGGCATCGCCGTTCCCCTTTCAGCGCTCGGCGTTTTCGTGTTCCACTGGCCCGTGCTCGTCGTCTACGCCTGTACCTGCATGGACGAGGTGGTCAAGATCCCATGGGTCATGGCGCACTTTCGCCGGTACAAATGGGTCAAGAACCTCACGTTCGACCGCTCCGACGAGGAGCAGCCCTGAAAACCGCATGAATCGGGTAGGAGGGGGCGACTAACCCCCGTCCTCCCACACCACCGTGCGTACCGTTCGGTACACGGCGGTTCGGTCAGTTCCAACCATTGATGTTTCCGTTCTCTTGTGCTAATCCCTTTTTGGCATCTACTCTCGGCTT
>JAFSSK010000148.1 GCA_017451045.1 Clostridia bacterium | reverse complement strand
TGCGTATCGCGGACCAGCATCAAATGGGGGATCGGAACGTTTGACCCCAAGCACGTCATTTACGTATGGATCGACGCGCTGTCCAACTATATCACGGCGCTCGGATACGATCCGGACAAATCCTATGAGGAACAGTCCGAGCATTTCAAAAAGTACTGGCCGTGCGACGTCCACATCATCGGCAAGGACATCCTCCGGTTCCATACGATCTACTGGCCGATCTTTCTGATGGCGCTGGATCTGCCGCTTCCCAAGAAAGTGTTCGGACATCCCTGGTTCAATTTCGGCGTGGACAAGATGTCCAAGTCCCGCGGGAACGTCATCTATGCGGACGAGCTGGCCGACCATTTCGGCGTGGACGGCGTGCGGTACTATGCGCTCGCGGAGATGCCTTACAACTCGGACGGATCCATCACCTACGAGAACGTCATCAAGCGGTACAACACGGATCTGGTCAACAATCTGGGCAACCTGGTCAAGCGGACGCTCGACATGCAGAAGAAATACTTCGACAAGATCGTTCAAAAGCCTGCAGATCCGCAGCCTTTGGATGAAGAGATCAGGAAGGCATGTATCAAAGCCCGGGACGGATTCGTCGCCAACATGGATACGTACCATGTGGCGGACGCGGTATCCGAGATCGTGGCGCTGCTGGACAGGAGCAACAAATACATTGACGAGACGAAGCCTTGGGTGCTGGCCAAGGATCCCGGTTCCGCCGCCCGTCTCGGCACGGTCCTTTACAGGCTGCTGTCCGCCATCCGGTGGGCTGCCGTCCTGTTGCATCCGCTGATCCCCGAATCCGCGGAAGAGATCATCAGACAGCTGAACTGCAAGGATATACTGGATTCGCTCGAAGAGCAGAAGAGATCCGGCGTCAAGGCGCCGGCAATCCTGTTCGACACCTTCCTGAAAGATGAGTGCGTCGACGGCATGACGCCGGGGGACGCTGTCGGGGACAGCCGGGTGCTGTTCAGCCGGATCGACGAAGCGCAGAAAATGGCAGAGCTGGAAGCTAAAATGGCTGCCCAGCAGGAGCAGGCAAAGCAGGAAAAGGAACCCCAGAAGCCGGAAGGGATCGCCCAGATCGGCATCGACGATTTCATGAAGGTCGAGCTGCGCACGGCGCAGATCATTGCCTGCGAACCCGTGCCGAAGGCCAAGAAGCTGCTGAAGCTGCAGCTTGATCTCGGCTACGAGAAGCGGCAGGTCGTGTCTGGGATCGCAAAATGGTATACGCCCGACAATCTTGTCGGAAAGAAGATCGCGGTCGTCGCGAACCTCCGCCCGGCAGTGCTGTGCGGCGTCGAAAGCAACGGGATGATCCTGGCGTCCGGCGAAGAGACCGTCCGCGTCATTTTCCTGGCGGACGATACGCCGCTGGGAGAGAGGATCCGCTGAGTTCTTATGATGCGCTGCTTTGATTCTCACGCGCACTATAACGACAAAAAGTTTGACCAGCTTCCCGGCGGGGCAGAAGCGCTTTTGACGAAACTGTTTTCCGAAAACGTCAGCGGGATAGTCAACGTCGGGACGAATCCGGATACCAACCGCCAGGTGCTTTCGCAGGCTGAAAGATATCAGCAGATGTTCGCAGCCGTCGGAATCCATCCGGAAGACTGCCATTATCTTGGCGACGATCCGCAGCCTTACCTTGAAGAGATCGCTTCGCTGATCGAGACCGACAGGCAGGGCGCCCAAAAGATCGTCGCGATCGGCGAGATCGGTCTGGATTACCATTACGAATGGTACGGGACGATCCCGATGGACAAAGAAAAGCAGAAAGATTTCCTTCGCCGGCAGCTGGAACTGGCCAGAAGGCTTCGCCTGCCCGTCATCATCCATGACAGGGAGGCGCACGGAGACATCTGGGAGATCGTCCGGCAGTATCCGGAAGTGAAGGGCGTTTTCCACAGCTTCAGCGGCAGCAGGGAACTGGCAAAAGACCTAGTCAGGATCGGGTGGTACGTCTCCTTTTCCGGCTCTGTGACCTTCACCAACGCGGAGAAGGTGCGGCTGGCTGCGGCGGCCGTCCCGAAGGACAGGCTGCTGATCGAAACGGACTGTCCATACCTGGCGCCTCATCCGTTCCGGGGCCAGCTCAACCATTCGGGCCTGCTATCCTATACCTGCGAGACGCTGGCGCAGGTCCACGGCACGACGCTCCGGGAGATGGCTGAGCTGACTGCAGAGAACGCGAAAGAATTCTTTGCGCTGCAGGGGCGGATCTGAGCGATCCGTGGCTTTTTGAGACTGAGTATTGATTTTTTCGGTTTTTTTGCTATAATAAAGAAAATAGTGTTTTAAGAAAATAAAATAACAGATAAATGTATCTTAAATGATACGGGAAGGAAAAAAATGGCAACCATTGACACAAGCAAAATCAGGAACGTAGCCTTGCTCGGGCACAGCGGCTCCGGTAAGACATCTTTAACCGAGGCCATGTTATTCACAACAGGCGGCACAGACCGTCTGGGTAAGATCGTTGACGGAAACACCGTCTGCGATTACGATCCGGAAGAAATTGCCCGCAAGATTTCTTTGTCCACCTCGATTGCGCCTATCAGCTACAGAGACTATAAGATCAACGTTCTGGATGCTCCCGGAGAACTCGATTTCGTCGGCGAGCAGCTGCAGGTCGAGAAGGTCGCCGGATGCGCAGTCATCGTCGTAGACGCGAAAGCCGGCGTAAAGGTCGGCACACAGCTCGCGTGGGAGCAGTCCAAGGCTGCAGGTCTTCCGATCGCGTTCTTCATCAACAAGTGCGACGATCCCGACGCCAATTTCTCTGCCGTTTTCGCAGATCTGCATGAAAAATTCGGAACGGCCGTATGCCCGGTCTCGCTGCCGGTCATCAACGGAAGTGATTTCAAGCTGATCAACCTGATCGACATGAACGCTTACGCATACGATGCGAAAGGCAAACGGTCTGTCATCGAGCTCGACGACGCCATGAAGAATATCGCGGCCGAATACACCGATTCTCTGAACGAAGCGCTTGCAGGAACATCCGAGGAACTGATGGAAAAGTACTTCGCAGAGGAAGAGATCACTAAAGAGGAAAAAGTCAAAGCTATCCACGACGGAAGCCTTGACGGATCCATCGTGCCGGTCTACTGCGGCGCAGCCACGAACCTCTGGGGCGTTATGGCTCTGATGGATGCCATGATCGACTCCTTCCCGAACCCCGCCACCGGCAAGCTGACGGACGCGGAAGGCAAAAAGGTCGCCGTCAACGTCAACGGAGATCCTTCCATCTTCGTGTTCAAGACGGTCGCGGACCCGTTCGTCGGAAAGATGTCTTTCTTCAAGGTCATGCAGGGTAAAGTCACCCGCGACATGGCGCTCCGCAACGCAACGACGGATGCCGTTGAGAAACTGGCTCACATCTACGTCGTCAAGGGCAAGAAGCAGACTGAAGTGGACGAACTGTGCTGCGGCGATATCGGTATGGTCGCGAAACTGGTCAACACCAATACGAACGACACCCTGTACGCCAACACGCCGGTCAAGTATTCCAAGATCGTTTATCCGACGCCTTACCTGACACAGGCGATCATCCCTGCGTCTGCAGCAGATGAAAGCAAGATCTCCCAGAGTATCGCCAAGATGCTGGAAGAGGATCTGACACTGAAATATGAAAACAACTCCGAGACAAAGCAGATGCTGATCTCGGGGCAGGGCGACATCCATCTGGCCGTGCTGGTCGCAAAGATGAAAGCCCGCTTCGGCGTCAACGTCAAATACGACACGCCTGCCATCCCGTACAAAGAGAAGATTACGAAGACGGTGGATATCCACGGACGTCACAAGAAGCAGAACGGCGGTTCCGGGCAGTTCGGCGATGTCTGGATCAAATTTTCTCCCGGAGAAGGCGAAGGCCTGCAGTTCAGCGTTTCCGTCGTCGGCGGCGTTGTGCCGAAGAACTTCAACCCCGCTGTCGAAAAGGGCTTGCTGGAAGCGATGGCAAAAGGCGCCGCAGGCTACCCGATGATGTGCCTGGCAGCAGATCTGCACGACGGTTCCTACCATCCGGTCGACTCGGATGAAATCTCCTTCAAGACAGCTGCTCAGCTGGCTTACAAGGAATGCCTTGAAAAAGCCGGCCCCGTGCTGCTTGAACCGGTCGGCAACCTGGATATCACGATCCCCGATTCTCTGGTCGGCGACGTCATGGGCGATCTGAATACCCGCCGCGGTACCGTTATGGGCATGGATCCCGTTCCGGACAAGAGCGGATACACGACCGTGCATGCCACCATTCCGAAATCGGAAACCGTCAAGTATCCGATCACGCTCCGCGCGATGACGAAAGGTCTCGGCTCCATGGAGTTCGAGGTGACAGGCTATGATGTGGTTCCTGCCGCCATCGCTCAGAAAGTGGTTGACGAATACAAAAAGTCCCAGGCCTGATAAGGACTGAGACAACAGAATAAGATGCCCGTCTGCATGCTGCAGGCGGGCATCTTGTATTGGTCAGGCTTCAGACGAGCGTTCCGTCGTACAGGTGCGCGATCAAAGGATCGTGAAGGATATGCGTGATCTTTCCGTCCTCGCATCTGAAACCGTCCGTTCCGTTTCCGGCGAAGAAGAAGTGATCGCGGCGGACGGTCCTTGTGATCTGAAGGTATTCCTCGTCTACGACGCCCGGCTGCTGACACCGGTCGTGCTTCGGGACCAGGCAGTACGTCGCGTGGATGACGTCATAGAAGTGCTCCAGTTTGTTGATGAGATGGTGGGAGGCCGTGACGATATCCGCGTGAAGGGATGACTCACCCAGGTTCTTCATCGTGATCGTTTCTGTGTTGGTGTCCGTGTCCCCGAGGCACATGAACTTAACGCCGCCCAGGGTGATCTTTGTGACGAGAGACGTGTCGTTCGTGTTCTGACGCGGCTCGTAGCCGGACGGACCCATGCCGAGTTCATGGCTGTAAATGATATCGATGGTGGCGCCTCCGATCGTGAACAGGTCTCCGGCGTGCAGCTTGCGGTAAGTGACGTTCGGATAGTATTTGCGGATCCTGTTGATCACGATGTATGTCTGCGGCAGCAGTTCGATCAGATTCGTGTCCGGGAAATTGAACATGACGCGCTCGAGGTCGATCTCGTCGTGATACAGACGGATCAGATGGGCGAACAGGTCGTAGTGATCGTCGTGGGGGTGCGTGCAGAGCCAGCCCGCGATGCGGATCTTTTCACCCTTTCTGACGCCCGCCAGTTTGCGGAGCAGGCCGATGGTGTAGTCGGTTATCCGTTTCGTGATCTGTTCGACCTCAAAGCCGTCTATGATGAACAGCGATTTGTCCGACAACTTGATGACATAGCACATACCGCAGTCGCAGGAATACCCGACGACCATCCTGCCGTACGGCGTCATGAGCTGATAGATTTCCGGCGCGTCAGGCCCGACGCTCTCATTTCCGAAGTCTTTCACCGCAACGCTTTCGTGATCCTCGATGAAATGAGCTGTCCGCGTGTTGCCGTTGAAGATGCACTGGACAAGATGACCGTTCACTCTGAACTCCCTGAAGCAGTTGTTCTCCAGGTCGCGTTCGAAAACGAGTTCGAACCCGAGTTCTTTCAGGCTGTCTATATAATCCAAGAAAGAAAGAAGGCCTGTTTCTGTGACGGTCCTGACCAGTTCGACGCGTTCGTCCTCCTTGACGAAATCATCCTGGAAAAACGCGTGGACCACGCCGTGATCGACTTTTACGAATACGGTACGCTGGTTGTGGAAATACCGCAGGCTGACGCATCCCTCCTCCGAGTAGAAGAGGGAGGCCTGCGTTTGCAGGATCCTGTCCCGAAGCGTGTCGTCCGAAATGGTTTCTCCGTCTTTGAAAGGCCCCATGTCGTCCGGGTCGTCTATGGCGCGTCCGTCTCTGAGGCCCTGGCCGCCGCTTACGACAGTGGGGCTGACTATCCCGTCCGGATACATGGGAAGTCCCTGCAGCAGTTCTTTTTCCGTGTCAAATGATACTGTCATAATAATCTCCATTCTGCGAAAAGAATCGGATTGTTCCGTCAGGGTCTTGAGCCGTCATACAGATCGGCTATGAGGGGCTGATGGAAATAATGGCTTAAGCCGCCGTTTTCGATCTTCAGGCCGTCGGTCCCTGCTCCCGCGAACAGGAAATGATGGTAGGGGACCGTTTTGGCGATCTGCGCGAACTTGAATCTGTCGCCGCCGTAGCGCTGAGAGGGATTCTGCGGAACGAAGCAGTAGTCCGCATGGACCACGTCGTACAGCGAGATCAGGAAATTGAATACATGGTGCGCGGCCTGAACGACGTTCGCATGCAGCGCTTTCTCGGTGTAATTCTCCAGCAGGACTTTTTCGGCAGCCTGGTCAATGTCGCCGAGCAGCAGCAGCGAGCAGGGGCCTGACTCGACTTTCAGAACGGTCGAGGTGTCGTTCATATGACCGGTGAAGGGGGACCCTTCGGCGCCGTATCCGGCTTCATGGGACTGCAGGACGGTCAGGTGTTCGCCGGCAAGTCTGATCCTGTCTCCCGTGTGCAGCTTGCGGAACAGAACGTCCGGATAGTATTCCCGGATGCGGTTGATGACGTGGTACAACTGCGGGACGATATAGGTCTCCGCCGGGTCCGGATAGTTGAAGAGAACTCTTTCCAGCTCCAGCTGCTCATGATGCTGCTTCAAAAGGAACGCGAACATTTCCGCGTGGTCGTTGTGCGCGTGGGTGCAGTACCAGGCGGCTATGCGGATCTTCCCGTCTGCCGGTGTGGCGGTGATGCGGCACATGAGATTCCAGAGCCCTTCGGCGGTCCTTGCAGTGATCTGTTCGACCTCGCCTCCGTCGACCACGACAAGCGAGTTGTCGCTAAGTCTTAACACGTAGCACATGCCGCAGTCGCAGGTGAATCCTGAGACCATTCTTCTGTGATTCAGGCCGTACTGGAACCATTCCACGCAGACGCTCGGATCCGCTTCATAGCCGATGCGGTCCAGCGGGCAGCTGCAGGGGTCGTCGATGAAGACCGCCTTTTTGGTATTCCCGAAAAACTCGCATTCGATAAGACGGCCGTCTTTTTCATATTCTAAGAACAGGTTGTTCTCCAGTTCACTGCGACCCGTCTGCCTGAATCCGCCTTTTTCAAGGGCGCCTATATACTGCAAAAATGCTTCGCGGTCAGTGCCCGTGACGACTCTTACCAGTTCCGGCTTAGCGTCCCCGGGGCAGTACATATCCAGGAAAGACGTGCTGACGGTCCCGTTTTCGTAATCAGCAAGGACCATGCGGTTGTTGTGCAAATAGACCAAGCGGACAGACCCCGTCGGGGAGTAGGCGAACGACCTGAAAGTGAGTCCCGATTCGATCCTGTCTCGGAATTCGTCTCCGCTCATCTTCTCGCCGTTTTTGAACGCGCCCGTGTCATCCGGATTCTCGATGACGCGGCTGTCGCAAAGGCCGTATCCACCGTTGAATGTTTTTTCGGACACTTGTCCGTTTGAATACGGAGGGAGACCTGCAAACAGTTCTTGATTCTTTTTCGTTGACATACCTGTTCCTTTCTAGAGTGCAAACAGTTTGATAGCTTTAAGGGCGTTGCCTGTCTCGGCCGGGATGATCTCTCCCAGCGCGAAAAAGATCTGATCCTCGCCGCGGGCACAGTAAAGCGCGCACCGTGACCCGGCAGGCAGATCCTGACCGTCAGGCATGCAGTCAAGCAGTTTATGAGTGTCAACCGCCTGTCCGTTCCGGACGAGACGGGCATAAAAATCGGGAAGGGAAACGGACGGCAGATCCGCAAAAAGCTCGCTGACCGGCAACAGGCAGTCCAGCCGCTGCTGCGCGGTCATCTGCGAAAGAGTATTGAGGCTGTATGCCTGTCCGATCGAAAACATGCCGCACGATATTCTCCGCAGTTCCGCCATGACGGCTCCGCAGCCGAGGCTGCTGCCGATGTCGTCGCAGAGGGTCCTGATATAGGTGCCGCCGGAACACCGGATATCCAGCCGGTAGCTGTCGGGAAACTCGGTCTGCTCGCAGCCGAGTTCATAGATGACAACGTCCCGGGGAGCCCTTTCGACGGTCTGCCCGTGTCTGGCAAGATCATACAGTTTCCTGCCGCCGACCTTCAGGGCGCTGTACATGGGCGGGATCTGCGAGATCATCCCGGTGAACTGCCCGCAAACGGCCGACACCTGTCCGGGATCAGGTAAGGCGCCCTCAAACTGACGAATCACCTTTCCGGTTACGTCCTGCGTATCCGTCGTGATGCCGAGGCGCATGAGCGCACTGTATGACTTGTCGTGGCTGGAAAGATATTCGGACGCTTTGACGGCTCTTCCGACCAGGATCACCAGCACGCCGGTAGCCATAGGATCGAGCGTTCCGGTGTGTCCGACCTGCTTTGTGCCGTAAAGGCGTCTTGCCTGATTGACGGCGTCAAGGGACGTGATCCCCGCGGGCTTATCGACGACAAGGACGCCACCGTACGACCGCATTTCCGTCTCTGTCATAGGATGAGATCCTCCAAAGAACGCTTGGGAACGTGATGTACGTCGTCTTCGTCCCGCCAGTAGGCCGTGGAGCCGGAGGCGGGGAGGTCGTCTATCCGGACGGCTTCATCCGGTTTTCCAAGCGCGATGACAAGCGCGGGAAGATAGCGCTCGCCCAAAGACATTTCCTTTCTGACCGTTTCGGGATCGAAAGCGCCGATCATGCAGCCGCCGAACCCGGCCTCTGTGGCAGAAAGGAGGATCGTCTGGGCGGCGATCCCGATATCCTTGAAATAGGCAGGTCCCTGCGCAAGATCCGTGTCAATACAAAGGATGAGCAAAACGCTCGGCTCATGTCCGGCCGGAGGAAATTTTCTCCCGGCCAGCCCGCCTGCCCATCTTGTCAGGGGGAGAAGCTTCTGCAGCGCCTCTCCTGTACAGATCTTGAACCGCACCACCTGCAGGTTCCGGGTGGAAGCGGTCCTTCCGGCGTTTCTTAACCACTGCCGGAGCAGATCGTCCGGGACAGATACGCCGGGTGTGAAGGAGCGGTAGCTCCTGCATTTGTCAATCAGTTGTTCCAGCATGGTCTTTTTCGAATCTCACCTTTGCATAGAATATCGGCTTTCCCTGCGAAACAAAGTTGGATTCATACTCCGTCATGATATTGTCTTTGATAGATGTGTCTTCGTGCAGGTCCCGGGAGATCTGTTCAACGGAAAGGCCTGCCGCGGCGAACTCCTCCAGACTGAAATCGAAAAGAGGCTCGTTGTCCGTTTTGAAGTAAAGGAGTCCATGATCCGAAAGCAGCCGTCTGTACTGTTCCAGGAACAGACGGTGCGTCAGTCTTCGCTTGGCATAGCCCTTCTTCGGCCAGGGATCGCTGAAATTCAGAAAAATACCGGCAAATGAATGCTCGCAAAAAAGCCTCGTCAGATCCTGGGCGTTGGCGATCAGGATCCGCAGATTGTCAGACTGCCTTTCGCCCCGTCCGGCTTTGGCTTTCTCCAGGGCGAGACACGCGACGTCAGGGACGCGTTCCACGGCGATCAGGTTGCATTCGGGATGCGATGCCGCATATGACGACGCAAAGCCGCCCTTCCCGCAGCCGATCTCCAGAAAGACAGGCCGGCGGTCGGGAAACCATTCGGACGGGTCATGCAGGACGCCCGGCATGTCCTTGTCCGGACAGATCAGATATTCAGAACAGGCAGCGATCCGTTCGGGGCCGTGCTTTTTTCGCCGCATGCGCATAGATGATTCTCCTTGTCAGACATTGAACCGGAAGAGGACCACGTCCCCGTCCTTCATCACATAGTCCTTGCCCTCGCTGCGGTAAACGCCGGCTTCCTTGCAGGCCGGGATGCTGCCGTAGCGGACGAGGTCCTCGAACGAAACGATCTCGGCCCGGATGAACCCCCGCTCGAAATCACTGTGGATCTTTCCTGCCGCCTGGGGCGCTAGCGTGCCGCGGCGGATGGTCCAGGCACGGACTTCCTGCGGGCCTCCCGTCAGGAAACTGATCAGCCCGAGCAGGGAATATGAGGCTTTGATCAGACGGTCCAGACCGCTTTCCCGAATTCCCATTTCCTCTAAGAACATGGCTTTTTCGTCAGCGGGCAGTTCCGCGATCTCGGCTTCGATCCCGGCGCATATGGCCAGGATCTGGGAGTTTTCCTCCTCTGCATATGCCTTCAGGCTGCAGTAGGCGGGATTGTCCAGCGGTTCGGCGCCGGCCTCGTCCTCGCCGACGTTGGCCACGTAGATAACGGGCTTTCTGGTGAGCAGTGGCGTGTCGTAAAGGCAGGCTTCCTCATCATCCGTCAGAGCGACGGTCCTCGCACACTTCCCGCTTTCAAGGCAGGCAAGGATCTTCTCGTAGACCTGCAGTTCCGCTTCCAGTTTCTTATCGGCCCGCATCGCCTTTTTGGTCCTGTCGATCCTTCTTTCGACCATTTCGATATCCGAAAAGATCAGTTCCAGATTGATGGTCTCCAGATCGCGCATGGGATCGATCTTGCCGTCCACATGGATGATGTTCTCGTTTTCAAAGCACCGGACGATGTGGATGATGGCGTCGACTTCCCGGATATGGGACAGAAATTTGTTCCCGAGTCCCTCGCCTTTGGATGCGCCGCGGACAAGACCTGCGATATCAACGAATTCAATGGTGGCAGGGGTATACTTTTCCGGGTGATAAAGATCGGCGAGAAAGTCAAGTCTGTTGTCCGGCACCGCTACGACGCCGACATTCGGTTCTATGGTGCAGAAAGGATAATTGGCCGATTCCGCTCCGGCATTTGTCAGCGCGTTGAACAGCGTGCTTTTTCCGACGTTCGGCAAGCCGACGATTCCAAGTTTCATTTATATTTCCTCCAATTATTTCTTGTTTCAATTATAGTATAATTTTAATGCTTTTTCAATAAGGATGCAAAATCCTTGCTAGACAAATCAGTTTGTGCTATAATGAATATGGTGAGAAACGGGTATTCTGGCAGCAGATTTACAGAACTGCCGAAAACTGACGACGTAACCGGTTCGCATATTCTTTGCTATGTCTAATTCTTCTGGAGGATTATATGCTGGAAACAAAACTTCTTGTCATCGATGATGATCCAAACATCAGCGATCTGCTCAAGATGTATTTTGAAAATGAAGGATACGAAGTCAAACTCGCCGCGGACGGTGTAGAAGGACTGGAGTATTTCAAAATGTACGAACCAGATCTTGTCCTCCTGGACATCATGCTGCCGAAGAAAGACGGCTGGCAGGTGTGCCGTGAGATTCGTGAAATCTCCACCAAGCCGATCGTAATGGTGACGGCAAAAGGAGAAGTTTTCGACAAGGTCCTCGGGCTGGAGCTTGGCGCGGATGATTTTGTAGTAAAGCCCTTCGACATGAAGGAACTGTCTGCCAGGGTCAAAGCCGTCCTTCGCAGGTATCAAGCGAATACAGCCATCAATGACTCGTCGGTGATCAAGTTCGACAATATTGAAATCTGTCTCAAGAAATATGAATTGAAACTGAAGGGAAAACCGGTCAGCGTACCGCCGAAAGAACTGGAACTGATCTATTATCTGGCATCAAACTACAACCGGGTTTTCACGAGAGATCAGCTGCTGGACAAGGTGTGGGGATTTGATTATTTAGGAGATTCCAGGACAGTTGACGTTCACATAAAACGGCTGCGCAAGAAGCTGGATGGCGTATCGGACAAGTGGGTTTTGAAAACTGTCTGGGGCGTCGGATACAAATTTGAATTGCTGAACTGAATGTTAACCCGATGAATCCTCTGGTCCGTCGGGTTTCTTTGACAATGAGGCAAGAGGTGTTATGTTCAAAAGTGTATTTATAAAACATTTGGTGGCTTTCCTTATCGTGTTTGCCGTCTGCTTCGTCACCTTTTTTTCGCTCATCGTTGGCGTGATGAGCAACTATGCCAAGGCATTCAAGGAAAGTCTGGCGGTCAACGCCGCACAGTCCGTGTGTCTTCTGATGACTGAGAAACTGACGATCAGTGGCAAAGAGGATCTAGGCAGCCTGAATGAGAACGACAGGCAGGCGATGGAAACGGTGTTTTCAACGCTGGCGACAAGCCTGAAGGACGGGACGGTCGTTCTCACCGGAAAAGACGGAACGATCCTGTGCTCGGCCGGGACAGAGGAGAAGCTCTTTCCGCGGGACAGGCTGATTGAAGAGCAGTATACCGATGCGATACTCGTCGCGGAACTGGGCGAACATGTTAAATTCGAGAATCTGGTTCCCCTGGTTCAGGATGCAAAGCATCTGATCATTGGGACGCCTGTCCTGTATGAATCGGATTCGTACGGCTGCGTGATCGTGATCGCACAGACGCAGGAGTGGGGAGAACTCGTGACCATAATGGTACAGACGCTGGTGGTCGCAGGCTCCTGGCTGCTTGTGGTCGGACTCGTCGCCATCTTCTTTGTGGCAAGACATATGACCGCGCCGCTGAAAGAGATCAGCCGCGCAGCCAGAAGCTTCGCCGAGGGCAAGTTCGACGTGCAGGTCCGTGTGAGGGGAAAAGATGAGATCGCCCAGCTGGGGATGGCGTTCAACCAGATGGCCGCGTCCCTTGAGAATATGGAGAAGATGCGGAACGATTTCATCTCCAACGTATCTCATGAGCTGCGGACGCCGATGACGAGCATCTCGGGGTTTGTCGACGCCATACTGGACGGCGTCGTGCCGCCGGACAGGCAGGAACATTATCTGCGCCTGGTATCGGATGAGATCAAACGGCTGTCAAGACTTGTCACGACCCTTCTGGATCTGTCAAGGCTGGAATCCGGGAAACGCAAATTCGCCATGAAGCCGTTCAACATCGCCGAGGTCGCAAGGCAGGTGCTCATCGGATTTGAAAAGAAGATAGATGAAAAGAGGCTGGCTGTCGAATTCACCTCCGATGAGGACAGCATCTATGTCATCGGAGACAGGGACGCGATCCATCAGATCATTTTCAATCTGATCGACAACGCCACGAAATTTTCCAACGACGGCGGCACGCTGCGGATCTGTCTTGCCGTAAAGGCAAAAGAAAAGAAAGCCGTCGTGACGGTTTTCAATGAAGGGATAGGAATTGCTGAAGAAGAGCAGCCTATGATCTTCGACAGATTCTACAAGAGCGACAAGAGCCGCAGCCAGGACAAGCAGGGACTTGGTCTCGGTCTGTATATCGCCAAGACCATCATTGACGCCCACGGCGGAAAGATCTGGGTCGAGAGCGAATACGGGAAGAACTGTGAGTTCGGATTCCAGCTGGCGCTTGCAGGGCCGGAAACGATGCCTGCGGCCGAAGAGGATGCGGACAACTATATAAACGGATAACGGCGGAAGACGATTGCCGCCCGGGAGATAATATGGAAGAAAAACTCTTGGAAAATGAAATAGCAGAAGACGGAGAACAGACACCGTCCTCGCCTGTCGATACAGATCCGGCGGAGGAACCGGCGGTTCCCGCCGAAGAAGATTCCCGTGAGGATGTCTCCGAAGAAGACCGGGATGCCGGAAGCGCTGAAGAGGAGGAAGTAGCCCAAACGCCCGAAGCGGCTCAGAACGAGGCTGCACTTACATACAGCTGGGATCTTTCGCAGGAAGAGAAAAAAGCGGGCGAGAAGCATTCCGGCGGGCGGAAAAGCGCATGGGTGTTCGCGGGGATCCTCGGCGTCATTTTCCTATTGTGCGCCGGCTTGCTGGTCCTGTCGTTCTTCATAGGCGGCAAAGGCGCGTCCGCCAGATCCGGTGCGGACGCGGTCACCATATCCGAAACCATCAACCCGTCCATCGTCTTTATCAAATCATCCTCATCGACGGGGTACAGTACCGGAGCGGGAGTCGCGTTTTCAAGCGACGGGTATATCGTGACGAACTACCACATCATTACAGGGTCGTACGAGATCCAGGTCACGACGTATGACGGCAAGACATATAACGCCAAACTCGTCGGAGGAAGTCTCGAGGACGATCTGGCCGTGATCCACGTGTCGGACGTCACGCTCGTCCCGGCCAGTTTCGGCAATTCCAACCGGGTCAAGACAGGTGAGACTGCCTATGTCATCGGACATCCCGGCGGAGAGGCTTTCGCGTGGTCGATCTCACAGGGGATCGTGTCGGGGACGGACCGCCTTGTCATTACGGAGGCGGGCTTTACCGTTTCCGTGATCCAGGTCGATGCGGCCGTCAACACGGGCAACTCCGGCGGCGCGCTGATCAACAGCTCCTGCGAAGTGATCGGGATCGTCAGTATGCGGCTGGGTGCCCAGTATGAGAACATGGGATTCGCGATCCCGTCAAACTACGTGCTGAGTGCCATCGACAAGATCCTGAGCGGAAAGAACGACGCGACGGAAGAAGCTGCCAAGGTGAACAGGCCGTATATCGGGATCGTCGGTACAGGCGTTGAAGCCGGCAAGTACTATATCGCGGGATCAAACAACAAGGTGACGGTTTTTGAGGAAGAAACGGAAGGCGCGTTTTACGCGGAAGTCAGCGGCGTCTGGATCGTTTCGGTATCGCCCGGTGGATCGGCATACGGAAAGCTGAAGGCGAACGACATCATTTTAAAAGTGGAAGACATGACGGTGACGGGTATCGATGAGGTCATTGACATTTTGAGCAAACACAAGGCCGGCGACGAAGTCCTTGTTACTTATTACAGCGATGGGGAAACGAAAGTCGCGGTACTGACACTGAAGGAATCGGCTTCCTGATCGAACGCACAACAGAAAACGGAACGGGCAAACCGTTCCGTTTTCTGTTGTGGAATATGATCAGTTCTCACCACGCAGGCGTTTTACCGCTTCGGCAGGATCGTCCGCTCTGAAGAATGCCGTCCCGGCGACCAGCATATCCGAACCTGCCGCGATGACCTCAGACGCGTTGGACAGGGTGATGCCGCCGTCTGTTTCAAGCGTCAGGGAAGGATAATCCTTATCCAGTTTCTTGCGTAGCAGGCGTACCTTGTCGAGCGTTTGCGGGATCAGCGTCTGTCCCCCGCGTCCCGGATGCACGGTCATGACCATCAGGCCGCAGATCCTGTCGAGGAAGGGAAGGACGGCGTCGGCAGGCGTTTCCGGCGACAGCGCTAAAAAAGGCGTGCATCCCTGTTCACGGATCTTTTCGATGACCTGTACCGGGTCGTCGCTGCTCTCTACGTGGAAAGAGATGATGTCAGCTCCTGCCCGCGCAAAATCCTCTATATACGCCAGAGGGTGCGTAATCATCAGATGAACGTCGAATGTAAGTTTTGTCAATGGCCTCAAGCATTTAATGACGGGCGCGCCGAATGTGATGTTGGGCACGAACAGACCGTCCATGACGTCCAGGTGAACGGCGTCGGCGCCGGCCTGTTCGATTTTCTGCACCTCTTTGTCCAGATGCGCGAAATCCGCCGCCAGAAGAGACGGCGAGATGCGAACGCTCATTGTTTACCTCCGTTGTTCTCGAGCAGGCAGACGGCCTGTGCGGCGATGCCGCTGCCGTCTCCGGTAAACCCGAGATGCTCTTCGGTCGTTGCCTTGACGCTGATGCGGTCCGGATCGGTCTTGAGGACTGAAGCAAGCTTTCTCCTCATTTCCGGGACGAACGGCGCAAGTTTCGGCGCCTGAGCGACGATCGTGGAATCGATATTGACGACGGACCAGCCAGCCTCAGCCGCTCTGGCACGGACTTTTTCCAAAAGGAGGAGACTGTCCGCCCCCCGATAGGCTTCATCCGAATCCGGGAACATCTGTCCGATGTCGCCCAAAGCCAGCGCACCAAGGATCGCATCCATGACGGCATGCGTCAGCACGTCTGCGTCAGAATGGCCGTCAAGGCCTTTTTCATATGGGACCCGGACACCGCCAAGGATCAGCGGCCTTCCGGCGACCAGCTTGTGAACGTCATACCCCTGACCGATACGAATCACGGCTGCCTCCTGTTCTGCAGAATGAGTTCTGCCCGACGCAGATCGTCCTGCGTTGTAATCTTGATATTTTCAGGTCCGCAATCGACCAGATAGACCGTGCGTCCGATGTGTTGGACCATGGAGCAGTCGTCCGTCGCGGAGAAACCATACTCTTTTGCGGCATATGCAGCGCAGGCGTAGATATCCTTCCGGAACACCTGCGGGGTCTGCGTCATCCATACGGTGTTTCTGTCAAGATCCGCCTCAATGACAGGGACTCCCCGCATTTTGCGGCCGGTTTTGACGGAGTCCGGCGACTGCCATGCCGCGGTCGCGGCCCCGTATCTGTATGAGGCCTTGCATACGGCGTCGATGATCTCCGGGGTGACGAGGCACCGCGCGGCATCCGCCACGGCGATGAATTCCGCCTCTTCCGAGACTGCTTCGAACCCTTTGAGAGACGACTCCTGACGGGTAGATTCCCCTATGACCGCCTTGCGCAGTTTGGTGATCTTATACTGCTCGCGCAAATCCTTGTAAAGGCCGATCTCGTCTTTGTGGGCGACGATGACGATCTCGTCGATGCTCGAAGAGGACTCGAAAGCCATCAGCGTGTGCGCCACGACAGGGATACCGCAGATTTTCACGAACTGCTTGCGCGTGTCGCCGCCAAGCCGTTCGGATGAGCCTGCAGCCAGTATGACGGCTGCGGTTTTTTTGCTGCCGGCTGTCATGGGACCAGTTCGTCTCCGCGTCCGTCCTCGATCAGGGACAGCATGTCGACGCGGGTCTTGTGTCTGCCGCCGAGGAAAGAGGAGGACAGGAACGTGTCCGCTATATCGACGGCAAGTCCTTCTCCGAGGACCCTTGCGCCCATGCAGAGGACATTGGCATTATTGTGCTCACGCGTCATCCTGGCACTGTATGTGTCGCCGCACAGGGCGGCTCTTATACCGTGATGTTTGTTGGCGGCCATCGACATGCCGATTCCGGTCCCGCAAATCAGGATCCCCAGCGCATCCGGGTCTTTTCCCAGTTCCGTGCACAGTTTATGGGCTATTGCCGGATAATGGCAGCTGGCTTGCGAGTCTGTGCCGACGTCGTTGACGGCATACCCTTTCTCTTTAAGATGCTCGGCGATCTTGGCTTTCAGCTCAAATCCGCCATGATCGGATCCGATGACAACGGTCATACCTGTTTCCTCCCGAAAAAAAGAATTATTGTTCTTCTGTCTGTCCCGACCGTTTCAGATTCCGTTCAGCCTGGGACGGTCTGAGATAGGTAGGGACAAGTTTTTCGTCAGTGGTCGCTTTTCCCGCACGGAAAGCGTTCAGCGCGCACCGGGCCACCCAGTATGCGCTTTGCCAGCGCAGACGTTCCTGGACCGGGACGGTGCAGGCCTGAAGGCCCTTCGGAAGGCAGTCCGCGATCAGCTGGTATCCGTCACCGCAGAAGCGTACCGGTTCCTGCGGCCTGGCGGTTTTTCTGATCAGGTCGAACAAGTCCTCCGCGGCCAGCGCGGCATCTTCCGTGAGCCGTTCCGCTTTCCCGTCTGCGTCGCGGAAAAGCGCGGTGTAGACCTGCTGGCGCCGTGCGTTCATAACGGGGACGATCAGTCCGCCGCAGCCGGCAAGATTGCCCGCCAGCGCTTCGATGGTGGAAACGCCGACGCAGGGGATGCCCGTGCCGAAAGCCAAACCTTTGATGGTGCTGACGCCTATGCGGACGCCGGTGAAAGATCCCGGGCCGGCTGTGCAGGCCAGAAGATCTATATCGCCGATGCTGAGTTTCGCCAGCTTCAGGATGCTTTCGACCATCGGCAAGAGGTTCTCGCTGTGGGTGTTCCCGTTGTTCAGCGTATATTCGGCAACAAGACGTTCATCTTCGCAAACAGCCGCGCCTGCCGCCAGCGCGCTGCTGTCAACTGCCAGAATTCTCAAGACAGATCCTCCTTCAGCAAAAGCGAAAGCAGCCTTTTCTCGGTCTGCTGCGGTGTTTTCTCAATCCGGATCTCGATCCGTTTGTCCGGGAGTGCCCAGGGTATCTTTTCGCTCCATTCCGCAAGGCAGTATCCCTGCCTGTCCAGATAATCGTAGAAGCCGATGGATTCCAGCTGGTCGTCCGTGTCTATCCGGTACAGATCGAAATGGAAAACGGAACGGTCGTTTTCATTGTATTCGTTCACAAGCGTGAAGGAAGGGGAGTGCACCCTCTGGCCGGGCGTCATATGCCCGCAGAAGCCGCGGACAAAAGCAGTCTTCCCGGTGCCGAGATCTCCGTACAGCGCAATGAAGCGAGGAAGATCGCCGTTCTGCTCGAGCAGCTGCGCCAGCTGGCATCCCAGTTGTTCGGTCTCCGACTCGCTCGCGCTGGCGATCTGCCCGGACTGCTTCAGCATTTCCAGACTGAGAGCGGGTTCTTTCTTCTTCAGTTTGACCCGTTTTCCGTCTTCATACTGGATATAAGTGTTGTCCAGCATGCTGCGCAGACTGTTCCTGTATGACTCGATATATTCCGCCCGCAGCTGCTTCTGCTCCGCCTTTTCAGACTCGGTGAGCTCGCGCGTCCGGGAGGCTTTGGCCAATTCGTTGATTCTGTCTATCTTGTGTTGCTCCATGATGGTATCCTGCGTTTTCTAAGTTATAGTTATTATATCATAACCGTGCCTGAAAGGCAAACAGGAATAGATGAAGCGACCGGGTGCCGTCGTGATGGCGGCACCCGGAGCGTTCAGTTCCTGATGGAAATGTTCAGTTTGTGTTCAAGATCTCCCAGGATCTTTTTGGTGATCTTGTCCGTTTCTTCAACGGTCAGGGTGTGATCGGGCGCACGGAGCGTCACGCGGATCGCGATGGATTTCTTTCCTTCGCCGAGCTGCGGACCGCGGTAGATGTCAAACAGATGGATATCTTCGATCAGTTTGCCGCCGGCGCGGGCGATTACCTCATCGATGGTCCCGACCTCCAGATCCTCGTCGCATACGAATGCGAAGTCTCTGGCGGAGGCGGGGTATTTCGGAAGCGATTTGTACAGGATGGTGCTTCCGGACAGTTCGAACAGCCCGTCAAAATCGATGTCGGCGACATAAACGGGAACAGGCAGGCCGAAGTTGGCCGCGGTGAGAGGATGGATCTGCCCGAAACGGCCGAGGGATTTTCCGTCTCTCGTGCTGATCGAAGCGCAGCGTCCGGGATGGAAGACCGGGTCGTCCGTACATGCGGCGAACGCGATATCCGAGATCCGGGAAATCTTCAGAAGGTTTTCAAGGATTCCTTTCAGCCTCGGGAAGCCCGCCTTTTCACCGTACATACCGATGGTCAGCACTTTGTTTTCCGCCGGAAGATCACGGCTGTCTGCCGCGGGGATATAGACGGTGGCCATTTCGAACAGAGAGGCCTCGCTGTTGTTCATATTGAAGTTCCTGGCGAGCACCTCGAGCATGGAGGGGACGGCAGTCGTCCGCATGATGCTGGTGTCCTCGCCCAGGGGATTGGAGATCACGACGGATTTCCGCTGCTCGCTGTCCGCGGGCATCCTGATCCTGTCGTACTGCTTGGGGCTGATGAAGGAGAACGTGTGGATGTGGGAAAGTCCCATGCCCAGCAGCGCATCCTCCGTCTTGATAGCGTAACGCTGCTTCTCGGTATATCCGCCCTGCGTTGCCTCGGCCTTGAAACTGGACGATTCGATTTTGTTGTATCCGTAGATCCTGATGACCTCTTCTGCCAGATCGTTCATACAGCCGATGTCGCTGCGGAAGGAGGGCGCCGTCACAATGCCGTTTTCGACTTTGAACTGCAGCTTGCGCAGAACATCCTGCATGTAGGATTCCGGAAGATCCACGCCCAGAAAACGGTTGATCGCGTCTGCGTTCAGCGGAAGCGAAACGGGGGCTTTCTTGCCCGGATAAACGTCTATGGGGCCGCGCACGATCTCGCCGGCTCCCAGAAGTTCCACCAGTTCGCAGGCGCGTTCCAGCGCGGGCATGCAGTTTTCGGGGTCGAGGCCTTTTTCGAACCGGCCGGACGATTCGGTGCGCATCCCGTTCTTCTTGGCGGTGATGCGGACAGACGCGCCGTCGAAGTTGGCGCTTTCGAAGACGACCGTTTTCGTGCTTTCCGTGATTTCGCTGTTGGCGCCGCCCATGACGCCGGCCAGACAGCAGGGCTTTTTCCCGTCTGCGATGACAAGCATGCTCGTGTCTAGGATATGATCCTGGTCGTCCAGCGATTTGAAAGGCTCGCCGGCGCCGGCCCTGCGGACATGGATGGCCTGACCTTCCAGCTGCGCGTAATCGAACGCGTGCATCGGCTGGCCGTATTCCAGCATGACGTAGTTCGTGATGTCCACGATATTGTTGATCGGCCGTACGCCGCACGCGCGCAGTCGCATGCGCATCCACAGCGGGGAGGGAGCGATCTTAACGTTCTTTACGACTCTGGCGCAGTACCTGCGGCAGAGATCCGGCGCATCGATGGCAACAGACAGATACTTGTCTATCGAATCGCTTTTCGCGCTCTCCCGGACGACCGGTTCCTTGACGGTCAGCGGTCTGTCGAACGAGACGGCCGTTTCACGCGCCAGTCCTATCACGGACAGGCAGTCCGGCCTGTTGGACGTGATCTCGAATTCCACAACGGTGTCTTTCAGCTGCAGGGCGTCTCTGATATCCATGCCGATCTTGTCCGCAAAGGATTCGTCAAGGAGCAGGATCCCGTTTTCTGCGGCGCCAGGCATGTCGTGAACGGTCAGATTCAGCTCGCCGATAGAGCAGAGCATGCCGTTGGACTCAACGCCGCGCAACTTGCCTGCTTTGATCGTGACGTCACCCGGCAGGTGTGCGACCGGGATCGCCGCGGGCACCAGCGCACCGGCGGTAACGTTCTGCGCACCGGTCACGATCTGGACGGGTTCGCCCAGACCTGCGTCCACCTGGCAGATCCACATATGATCGGAGTCGGGGTGCCTTTCCATGGAAATCACCCTGGCGACTACGACATTCTGAATGTCTTCGCCCAGCAGTTCGAAACTTTCGACCTTCGAGCCGGTATCGGTCATGCGGTCGCAGTATGCCTTTGCGTCGATGTCCGAAACATTTACGAAATCAGATAACCAGTTTAATGACAGATTCATAATCGGGTTCTCCTTTCTCAGAACTGATCGAGGAAGCGGGTGTCGTTTTCATACAGCAGCCGCATGTCGTCGATATGGTATTTGAGCAGGGCGACCCGCTCGATGCCTACGCCGAACGCAAATCCGCTGTAGACTTCCGGGTCGATGTTGCAGTTGGACAGAACGAACGGATGGACCATGCCGCAGCCGAGGATCTCGATCCAGCCCTCGTTCTTGCAGAACCTGCATCCTTTGCCGCCGCAGACGAAGCAGGAGATGTCGACCTCTGCTGACGGTTCGGTGAACGGGAAATGATGGGGACGGAAACGGATCTTCGTCTGTTCGCCGAACATGCGTTTCGCGAACAGTTCCAGCATCCCTTTCAGGTCCGCCATGGTGATGCCTTTGTCTACGACGAGGCCCTCACACTGGTGGAAAAGGGGAGAGTGCGTGGCGTCCACGGCGTCGGAACGGTAGACTCGTCCGGGCGAGATGATCCGGATCGGCGGTTTCGTCTTCTCCATGACGCGGACTTGAACGGGCGACGTCTGGGAACGGAGCAGGATGTTGTCTGTGATATAAAACGTATCCTGCGTATCTCTTGCCGGATGGTTCTCCGGGATATTCAAAGCCTGGAAATTGTAGTAGTCGTATTCGACTTCAGGCCCTTCCGCGATACTGAACCCGAGACCTATGAAGGTCTCTTCCAGTTCACGCTGAACGATGGAAAGGGGATGGTTGTGTCCGAGCGGGATCCGTTCGCCCGGCACCGTCACGTCGATTTTTTCCGCTTTCAGTTTCAGGTCGAGCGCTTTTGCTTTCAACTCGGCCGATTTGGACTGAATGGCGGCTTCGATGGCAGTCCTTATGTCGTTGGCCAGCTGGCCTATGACGGGTCTTTCCTCCGCGCTGAGGTTCCCCATGCCGCGAAGGACGGACGTCAGTTCGCCTTTTTTCCCCAGATACTGAATCCTGATCTGCTCCAGATCGGCAGACGTGTCTGCGATCTTGGCCAGAGCCTCAGCCCTTATGCGGGCCAGTGTTTCTTTCATGATGATTTATTCTCCTCCATAATTTGTTCACAAAAAAAGCGCCTCATCCCATCAGGACGAGGCGCAATGCACTCCGCGGTACCACCTGTTTTCAGGCAAAAGCCAGCACTCTTTGGCAGATAACGGTGCCTTCCGGACCCGGCTATCCGATTATGGATTCACTGGGCCTGCTCCCATGCGAAATGCTTCTGTCCTGCCCGAAGTTGCTTTCAGCCGAGGCAACTCTCTCTGTGCAGACATGACGGACAGTCGCTGTCATGATCATAGCAGTTGGTATTAAAAAATCAAGCAAACGTAGTATATCACATTATTATTATAAATGCAAGATATTTCAAAGATGTAGGATTCTTGACACAATTATGCGTCCGTGCTACAATGAAGATGCCGTTCGATCACGCACCCGTTTCCGTACCGATGATCGAATCGACGTCGTATCCGAGTGCGCGGAGGTACTCGATCAGCGCAGCATAGATCTGCGGAGACATGATGTAAATGATAAATGAAATCACCGCACCCACAAGGCCTGCTATGCTGCAGATAAGGCCCGCAAGCGCTTTCCCGGAGAATCTGCCGTCGCGTCTGGACATGCACGCCATCACGATGCCTATGATACTGAGGACAGGCGCGATGAACGGGCAGCAGCACCAGCCTGTCACGCATGAGGCGATGCCAAGGATCAAAGCGGCCGTTTCCTGTCCGCTGTTGCTGGGCGCGGCAGACGGAGCAGGGTTGTTTGGATAAAACTGAGAGTTGTTCATAAAGAAGTTTGCGTCCCAGGCGCGGCTGAGACTTACCTCCGATAATTCTTGTGCTTCTATTATACGAATAATGAGTAAAAAAGTCAATTCCGTCAAAGAGAATAATGAGACGGGACAGCCGGCTTCCGACGGGCAGACCGGCAGATCCCTGTGGCTGCGCTTCGCGGTATGGAACGCTGCGCTGGCAGGTGGACTCGCCCTGTTTTTGCTTCTCCCCGTCATGATACCGGCTTTGCGTATGCCGTGTCCTTTCCATGATCTGCTGAAACTGTACTGCCCTTTTTGCGGAGGGACCAGAGCCGTCCGTGCCGTATTGAAAGGACAGATCGTCGAAGGAATCGTCATGTACCCGCCGCTCGTATGGCTGCTGGGGCTCTTTACGGCTTTCGAGATCACCGCCGTGAGAGCCTGCCTGCGCAAAAGCGCGCCGCTGGTTCAGATCAGATCCTGGGTGACCTGGGCAACAGCCGCCGTTTTTATCCTGTTTACAATTATCCGAAACATACTGCTTATCGCGTACGGCATCGACCCGATCGGCGATCTGATAGAATTCTGGCCTCATCAGGCCGGCTGAGAAAAAGTAAAAAAACGAAAGACTGAACCGGGCGGCACATACGTGCTTCCCGACGGGATGGAACATGCAGAAAGAGATTCTCCGAAAATTCAAAGAGTCACTGATCTCCGTGGCACCGATAATCGCCATCGTGTATCTTCTTACGCCCTGGGTGCAGATCCCTGCGGCAGAGATGGTCGTTTTCGGTGTGTCGGCTGTTTTGCTGATCCTCGGGATGACGCTTTTCAACATCGGAGCGGACATGGCCATGACGCCGATGGGCAACCTGATCGGCGCCGGACTGACGAAATCCAAGAAGATCAGCTGGCTGCTGCTGGCCAGTTTCATCCTCGGCCTGCTCATCACCGTGGCCGAGCCTGATCTTTCCGTTCTTGCCAAACAGGTCTCCGAGATGATGAACGGGACCGTTCTGATCATCACGGTGGGCGTCGGCGTCGGACTGTTCCTGCTCCTCGCCGTTCTCAGGATCATATTCAAGCAGAACCTTGCGGCTGTTCTGATGTTTTTCTATATGGCGCTGTTCGCTTTCGCCGCTTTCCTGATCGATTCGGGGAAGGGGTCGCTTTTGCCGATGGCGTTCGACTCCGGAGGCGTCACGACGGGTCCCATCACGGTGCCATTCATCATGGCGCTTGGCGTCGGTATAGCCGTTACCATCGGAGGAAGAAACTCCAGTGAAAACAGCTTCGGTCTTCTGGCCCTGTGCTCGGTAGGCCCGGTCCTGGCCGTTCTTGTCCTGTCTCTGTTCACGACCGGCGCACCGGTCTTCCGGCTCCCCGATTATGCCATGGACCTGTCCGTCCGGGGAATACTGCAGAGACTGCTCGGCAACATTCTGGATGTCGTAAAGGCGCTCGGACTGATCGTTTTGTTCTTCCTGCTTTTGAATTTCCTTCTGCTGAAGCTGCCGAAGCAGCGTCTTTTAAGGATCCTTATCGGGATAGTCATCACGTTCGTGGGACTGACCGTTTTTCTGACGTCCGTAAGCGTCGGGTTCATGCCGGTCGGATTTGAGATCGGATCGAAACTGGCCGGGATGCCCTGGTACGTTACCGTGATCCTCGGGTTCGTGCTCGGCGTCGTTGTCGTGCTGGCGGAGCCTGCCGTCCACGTGCTGAACGTTCAGGTGGAAGAGACGACCGTCGGAACGATCACGAGGAAGACCATGATGATCGCGCTGGCAATCGGCGTCGGCCTGTCGCTGGCCCTGTCCATCGTAAGGATCATCTTCAATTTCTCGATTCTGTATTACCTTATTCCGGGGTACCTGATCTCTCTGGGACTTTCGCTGCTGGTGCCGAAGCTGTATACGGCCATCGCGTTCGACTCGGGCGGAGTCGCCAGCGGACCGCTGACCTCGGGCTTCATCCTTCCGCTCGCCATCGGTTTCTGTTCGTCTCATGCGGATGAGACGAGCGTCCTTCAGCTTGGGTTCGGCATCGTGGCCATGGTCGCCATGACGCCGCTGATCACGATCCAGCTCTTGGGCTTCAGGTCTATCGCCGCCGCGCTGATCAGACACAGGCGGAACGTGAGACGGATAGTGGCCGCGGACGACGAGCAGATCATCAGTTTCAGATAGGAGGCGCGGCTGTGAAAGAAAAAGACACTGAAATCAAAAGATCCGCCAGGAAGCCGCTCGTCTCGGAAGACAAGCTGTCGGTCCTCGTCACGATCGTGAACCGCAGGAAAGCGGACTTCTATACGGATATCATCCAGTCATATGACGCGAATCTCCAGATGCTCGTGGCAGGCGAGGGGACGCTTAAGATTCTGTCGCAGGACCTTCTGAATCTTGTTTCGATACCGAAAACGATCATCTTTTCCGTCATTCAGAAGAAGCAGGAGGAGAAGATCCTCGTAACGCTGGAGGATAAGTTCAATTCCATCAAGGACGGCGAGGGTATCGCATTCACGATCCCCATGTCGAGCGTGATCGGGAAACTGGTGTACGGGTTTTTGAGCAATCAGCAGAATCTGATCGGAGGGCAGCAAAATGGATAAGCAGGCATATGAAGTCGTATTTTGCATCGTAAACGCCGGCTATTCGGAGGCGGTAATGGATTCGGCAAGGAGTGCGGGCGCAAGCGGCGGCACAGTCATGCGGGCCCAGGGGACCGCGGACAAAGAAGCGGAAACGCTGTTCAATCTGACGATCCAGCCGGAAAAGGAGATCGTTATGATGCTGGTGCCGAAAGATATCAAGGACGCCGTGCTTCACGCACTGTACCATGACGTCGGACTGGAGACGGAAGGAAACGGAATCGCGTTCACATTACCGGTAGACAACGTTGCAGGGCTGGGAAGAAAGCCCAGGATTCCGGCCAGGAAAAAAGCGGAAAAAGCTGAAAAGCGTCCAGACGCGGAACCTGCGCAGGAAAACGCAGATCAACCGAAAATCGAATAAAAGGAAATGCGCAGGAGCAACCGAAGTTGTTTCTGCGCATATTCATGATTTTCTCGTGCTTTTAGAAAGGCAGGATGGAGGAGGCAATGGCGAAGTAGATCAGTAGCGTCAGGGTGTCGACGATCGTCGTGATGAACGGACTCGCCATGACGGCAGGGTCGAACCCCAGACGTTTCGCGCCGATCGGCAGCAGCGCTCCGATCATCTTGGCGATGATGATATCCAGGAAGACCGTCAGGCAGATGATAAAGGCCATACGCAGATTCTCGAAGGAGAAGACAAGCCTGAAGTCGATCAGCATGGTCTTGACGAAGCAGGCCGCTGCGATGGTGACGCCGCATAGGGCAGCCACGCGCAGTTCCTTCCACACGACGCGCAGCACGTCTTTCAGCATGATGTCGCCCAGGGAAAGGCTGCGGATGATCGTAACGGAAGCCTGTCCTCCGGCGTTTCCGCCGGTATCCATCAGCATAGGGAGGAACGCCGTCAGGATGGCGTATGTCCCGATCGCGCTCTCATAATGATTGATGATAGTGCTGGTGAATGTCGCGGAGACCATCAACAGCAGCAGCCACGGGATCCTTTTGCGCCATGTTTCGAACACGCCCGTCTTCATATAGGGCTTGTCCGTCGGAACGATAGCGGCCATTTTTTCGATATCTTCCGTGGTCTCTTCCTTGATGACGTCGATAGCATCGTCGACCGTCACGATACCGACGAGCCGGTGTTCTTTATCGACGATCGGCAGAGCCAGTAGGTCGTATTTCTGAATGGTGTTGGCGACCGTCTCCTGGTCGTCGATGGTGGAAGCGGCCACGACCGATTCCTCCATGATATCCTCAACGGGTGTTTCGGGAGAAGCGAACAGAAGCTCCTTGAATGAAACGACGCCCTCCAAAACGGAGGCGCTGTCCGTGACGTACGCCACGTAGACGGTTTCCTTGTCCACGCCGTTTTTACGGATATAATCGATTGCCTGGGCACAGGTCATATCCTTGTGAAGGCTTATGAATTCCGCGGTCATGACGGAGCCCGCGCTGTCCTCCGGATAGGCGAGGAGCTTGTTGATCTGGGCTCTGGTTGAAGGCGTTGCGGAGCGCATGATCCGCTTGACGATATTGGCGGGCAGCTCGTTGACCATTTCCACGGCGTCGTCCAGGAACAGGTCTTCGACGATGTCCGTGACCTCATGGTCCGTCATGGCGCTGATGATATGTCCCTGCACGTCCGAATCAAGCTCTGCGAAAATGTCCGCCGCGGAGTCCTTACTCAAAAGACGGAAGATTGCGGGGATCCTTTTTTTCGGCAGGTTCATGAAGAAGTCAGCCGCGTCGACAGGATTCAGACTTTCAAGTTCCGTGACGAAATCGGAATACTGGCGGGAATCCAGCAGCTCGGTCAGATGGTCGAACTGGGACTCCAGGATCTGCTGCTGCTCTTCCTGGACGCTGATCACTTCGGATTCATTGTCTTCTTTCTGCGAAAACGAGGAGGGGCCGTCCGTATTGCTGTCGATTTCGTTGTCTTTGTCGGGTTCCTGTCCGATGTCACGGTCCTCGGAAGGAGAGTCTTCCTCGACCATGTCTTTTGTGTTCTCTTTGTTCTCAGACATCAGCCGCACCTCCAATCATCAGTCGCTGTGAAAAGTATAGCACAAAAGGGGCAAACAGTCAATCGCGAGATTGCGCCGGCTGCCGGCTTGCGAACTGAAAACCCGTAACGGAAAAAGGCGGGGCGCCTGAGCGCTCCGCCTCTTGGATGATGGCTTAATACATGCCACCCATGCCTGCTCCTGCGCCTTGCGCTGCGGGAGCGGGATTTTCTTCTTTCTTATCCGCAACAACGGATTCCGTCGTCAGGATGATGCTTGCAATGGAAGCTGCGTTCTGCAGAGCGGAACGGGCGACCTTTGTCGGGTCGACGATCCCGGAGCTGACCATATCGACGTACTCTTCCTTGTATGCGTCGAAACCGTATCCGGTCTTGTGGCTCGACATGATCTTGTTGACCACGACGCCGCCGTCGAATCCGGCGTTGATGGCGATCTGGCGGACGGGTTCCTCCAGTGCTTTCAGAACGATCTTGACACCGGTCTTCTCGTCGCCTTCAACCTTGGAAATGAGTTTGGTGACTTCGGGGATGACGTTCAGGTAAGCGGTTCCGCCGCCGGCCACGATGCCTTCCTCTACAGCCGCCTTGGTAGCGTTCAGCGCGTCCTCGATGCGGAGTTTCTTCTCCTTCATTTCCGCTTCTGTCGCGGCACCGACCTTGATGACGGCTACGCCGCCGGCCAGTTTGGCAAGTCTTTCCTGCAGTTTCTCGCGGTCGAAATCGGAAGTCGTCGTTTCGATGGCTGCACGGATCTGGTTGACGCGGGACTTGATATCGGAAGCATTGCCGGCTCCGCCGACGATGATGGTGTTTTCCTTGTTGACCTTGACCTGACGCGCATGGCCGAGCTGTTCGACCTTGCAGTCCTTGAGTTCAAGACCGACTTCGGAGGAGATCACTTCGCCGCCCGTCAGGATGGCGATGTCTCTGAGCATGTCTTTTCTGCGGTCACCGAATCCGGGCGCCTTGACGGCCACGCAGGTGAATGTGCCGCGCAGTTTGTTGAGAACGAGCGTGGTCAGCGCTTCGCCTTCGACGTCCTCGGCGATGATCAGCAGTTTCTTGCCGGCCTGAACGACCTGTTCGAGCAGGGGCAGGATCTCCTGGATGTTGGAGATCTTCTTGTCTGTGATCAGGATGCAGGGATCATCCAGAACGGCTTCCATCTTGTCCATATCCGTTGCCATGTAGGGGGACAGATAGCCGCGGTCGAACTGCATGCCTTCCACGACCTCGGAATAGGTGTCTGCGGATTTGGATTCCTCAACGGTGATGACGCCGTCGGACGTGACTTTTTCCATCGCGTCGGCGATCAGCTGACCGATGACTTCGTCGCTGGCGGAAATGGTGCCTACGCGTGCGATGTCAGCGGAGCCGTTGACCTTTTTGGAGTTGGCGACCAGCGTCGAAACGGCGCAGTCGACAGCCTTCTTCATACCTTTGCGCAGGATCATCGGATTTGCGCCTGCGGTGACGTTCTTCATGCCTTCGCGGATCAGTGCCTGTGCCAAAAGGGTAGCGGTCGTCGTTCCGTCGCCCGCTGCGTCGTTGGTCTTCGTTGCGACTTCCTTGACCAGTTGCGCGCCCATGTTTTCCGCTTCGTCTTCCAGTTCGATCTCTTTGGCGATTGTCACGCCGTCGTTTGTGATCAGGGGAGAACCGTATTTCTTGTCAAGCACGACGTTGCGGCCTTTCGGGCCCAGCGTGATCTTGACGGTGTCTGCAAGTTTGTCCACGCCGCGGACAAGCGCGTTGCGTGCTTCGATTCCGTATAATAATTCTTTTGCCATATCTGTTCACCTCAATTCAAATGATCGATTTACTCTACGATGGCCAGGATGTCGCTCTGGCGGACGATGTTGTATTCAACGCCGTCGGCCTTGACTTCTGTGCCCGAATACTTGCTGGTGATGACCTTGTCACCCGGTTTGACGGTCATGACGACTTCTTTTCCGTCCACGATGCCGCCGGGACCTACAGCGATCACTTCCGCGACCTGGGGCTTTTCCTGTGCAGACGCGGTCAGAATGATACCGGTCTTGGTCTTTTCTTCAGCTTCCACGAGTTTGACGACGACCCGGTCAGCCAATGGTTTGATAGTCATATGAAAATCCTCCTGAAATGAGTTTTGTTTTTCATGTGTTGGCACTCTTGCCTTTTGAGTGCTAACCAGCAAATACTATTTTACATGTTTCCTGGGAAAAATCAAGTCTTTTCCGTAGTGTTTACAAACTGTTCATAAAATTCACATTTCGCGAAAAGTACGAAAAACCGGTCAAAGCCTTCTCTTTGACCGGTGATGGGGCGCTTGCACAAGGGTGAAACGGTTCGGAAATGAGGCGATCGCAGGTCTTTTTCCTGAAAAAACGCCTTGTCAGCAAGAAGCCAAGAGTGCTAACTGTGAACGAGAAATCCGTGAAAGCCGGCCGAAATTAGGCCTTTCAATCGCTGATATCGAGGATTTCGGCGATATAGACCCAGTATTCCGATCCCCGGAAAGCTTCGACGGCGGAATCCGGGACGGTGCAGGTCTTTATCTTTCCGGCCGATTCCAGGATCCTGTCTACTTCCGCATAGAAAGCGTACTCATCGGGGTACTGCTGGGCGAAAGAGCGGTTCTGGATGGTAGAGTATCCTGCCAGATCCAATGATTTTCCGCCCCTGTATTTGACGGTGAGATGCAAAGTGTCGCCCGACGCCGTCACCGTGTAGGAGACCACGTCGTCCCAGCTGTAATGGGTCTTTACGAACACGTACTGGTAGGTAACGCCCTGTGCATCGCAGATAACGTAGGCATTGGCGCAGACAAGCATTGTCACGACCAGTATCAGCGCGCAGACGAGGATCCCGATCCTGCGGCGTTTGCCGCCCTGCTTCTTGTCCTGCTCCCGGAGCCCGGGGGATGATGCCTGTTTTTCCGCACCGGCGCCGCTGTAAAGGAACACGGTCTCGACGCCGATGAAACAGATAATGATGCACGGCGCGAACCAGATCAGCAGGCCCATCTTCGGGGAGCTGTCATGGAACAGGGACAGACTGGCTGTGGCCAGAAGTCCGTACAGGTAGACGGACGCGCCCATCAGGATGACGATTACCAGCGTCCCGAGGATGATGAACAACGCACCTTTTTTCATATCAATCTAGGATCCGGAAACGTTTGACGAACAAGGGATCGGCTTCCTGCTCGATCCGCATGGCGTCTTTTTCCGTCATCCGGGGAGATACCGCAGCGGTAAGTTCACCGTCGCAGGAGAGTTTCTGGGGTTCGAAATACTTTTCCGCCCGGAAATCTTTCCCGCTGAAAATGAAGCAGTTCCGGCAGGCATAGTCTTCCAAAGGCATCAGTTCGTCTTCCGACGCGTCCGCCCAGTCCGGCATCGGCGAAGAGCCGCTGTTTCTGATGACGGAAAGGATATCCGCGCAGACGGCGCTGGCTGTCGGGAGTTTTCCCGCTCCGCGCCCGTAATACATCGAGTCTCCCAGCATGTCGGCTCTGACGAGGACGGCGTTGAAAACGTCGTTGACGCCGGCCAGCGGGGACGCCTGCGGAACGAATCGCGGCGTCACCATTGCCAGAAGTTTCCCGTCCTCGCAGGTCGCGTGACCGATGAGCTTCAGCGTAAAGCCAAGCTCCTTTGCGAGAATGATATCGTCTTTCGTGATCTCCGCGATCCCCTCGGTGAGGACAGATTCCACGGGGATCATTTTCCCATAGGCCATGGCGGCCAGAATGGCAATCTTGCGGGCGGCATCAAGTCCCTGGATGTCCGCGGACGGATTCCGTTCGGCATACCCTAAAGACTGCGCGTCCGCAAGCGCGTCGGCAAAAGCCATGCCGTCCTGCTCCATGCGGGTGAGAATATAGTTGGTGGTCCCGTTCAGGATGCCGCTGACGGACAGAATGCGGTTGGCCGCAAGATCCTGTCCCAGGGTCGTGATGATGGGAATGCCCCCGCCGACGGACGCTTCGAACAGGTAGCTGACGTGATTGGTCTTTGCCGTCGCCAGCAGTTCCGGCCCGAAGTTGGCAACGACTTCCTTGTTGGAGGAAACGACGCTTTTTCCCGCTTCCAGACAGGCTTTGGTGAATTCGTACGCCGGGTGGGACCCGCCCATCATTTCGGCCACGACCGTCACGTCCGGATCGTGAATGATCCGGTCAAAATCGTGCGTGATCAGATCGGCGAAAGGACTGTCCGGGAAATCCCTCAGATCCAGTATGTATTTTATGGAATAGTTGCTTGCGATCCGCTGCCGGATGATTTCGCGGTTGTCCGTGAGGACCTGCGCCACGCCGCTTCCGACAGTTCCGAATCCAAGTATCGCGATATTCGTCATTGCTTCTTCCTCGGATCTTGTCTTGAATGCATAGCAATTATAACACAGGATCACCCGTTTTGCAATTGCAACAAGAGCGATTTGGAGCTTGTCCCATCTTGAAAAGAGGGAACCTGTGTGATAAAATAATTAATGAAGAAATATGGAGAGCAGGGGCAACTGAAATGGCATCAACGCTTGGCGGAAAAAGAAACGTAAAAGTATATATTTTGTACCTGATGATCAATGTCGGGTATCCGCTGGAATTCGCTTCTCTGAACGATATGGTAAGGCAGAACGATTACGTCATGTATCTGGACTTCGAGGAGGCTTTCCACGAACTGCGCGAAAGCGCTCTCGTGACGACAGCGGGGAAGAACAAGCACGGGGAGGATCTGTTCATCGTGACGCGCGAGGGAAAGATCATCGCGGACTCGTTCAAGTCCGATATCCTTCCGTCTATTTTGGACAAGAGCCTCGCAGACGCGCTGCGCTACCTGGATTTTCAGCGCCGCGGCATCGTCAGCAGTTGCACGGTCGAGAAGCTGAGCGACGGCAGGGCAAAAGTCGTGTGCTCGCTGACCGAGAACAAGGAGATCATTTTCCGGACCGAACTGGTCGTGGATTCCCTGAACCGCGCCGAAAGGATGAAGGCAAACTTCAACGAGCATCCCGAAGTCGTTTATAAAGGGGCGCTGGCCCTGACGACCGGGAACGTCAACTATATGATGATCCCTCAAAACAAATGATATAAGGAAGGAAACTGGCCATGGCAATCAAAAAGATCAGGATCGGGGAACCCGAATCATTCGTTCCCTCGGCTTTCTGCAAGGACTTTTCATATCAGGAAGGGGAGATCAGCTTCGATCTTTCCTCTATAGAAACCAGGATCACCCGTCAGGGGACCATTGTCGAATTCCCGATCGGGCAGGACGAACAGGTCTTCGGATTCGGCCTTCAGTTTTATGAGATCAACCAGAAGGGAAAGAAGATCATCATCAGATCGAACGCCGACCCGATCAAGAATACCGGGGATTCTCACGCGCCGGTCCCGTTTTTCGTCACGAACAGGAACAGAGGATTTTACTTCGATACGGCCAGGTATGCGGAGTTCTACTGCGGGTATCCGAAAACGTCTCAGCGGACGGGCGAAGGCGATTCAGCCGACTCGACGCAGGAACTGTATGCGACAAGGGCGTCCGTCGACAGTTCGGTCATGAGCGTCCCGATCCCCTCCGCTCCCGGAGTGGATCTGTTCATCATTGAGGGGAAGAACGTAACGGATGTCGTTTCCCAGTACAATATGATGTCCGGCGGCGGATGCAAGATGCCGGACTGGGGTCTCGGCACGCTGTTCCGCACCCATCACGACATCACGGAAAAGGACGTGCTGGATCTGGCGCACCGGTTCCGCGAAAAAGGATTCTCGATCAATATCATCGGGCTGGAGCCGGGCTGGCAGACCAAGCACTACCCCTGCTCGTATATCAAAAACCCGGGCAACTTCCCGCATTTTGACGAGATGGTCGCAGAACTTGTCGGCATGGGCTACCACATCAACCTGTGGGAGCAGTGCTTCGTCCATGAGACGGCGCCGTTCTATGAAGAGATTAAACCGTATTCCGGGTCCTTCCCGGTCTGGGGCGGACTTGTCCCGGATTTCTCCGTGCCGCAGGCAAGAAAAATTTTCGCAGACTATCAGCGCAAGCATTTCGTGGACGTCGGGGTAGACGGGTTCAAGACGGACGAGTGCGACGGATCGGACTATTCGGGCGGATGGTCTTTCCCGGCGACGGCAGAGTTCCCGTCGGGCGCGGACGGCGAGCAGATGCACAATATGCTCGGGGAACTGTACTGCCAGACCATGCTCCAGGCGCTGGAAGGCCATGAGACCGTCAGCGAAGTCCGGAACATGGGAGCGCTCGCCGCGCCGTATCCGTTCGTCCTTTACAGCGATCTGTACAATCACAGTTCATTCATCACGGCGCTTGTCAACTCCGGCTTTTCAGGCCTTCTGTGGTCGCCGGAAGTCCGTTCCACAACATCCAAAAAAGATCTTCTGCGCCGCCTGGAGACGGTCATCTTCTCTCCGCACTGCCTGATCAACGCATGGAACTGCACGGAGATCTGCCCGTGGTATCTGTGGGACTGCGAAGACGAGGCGAGAGATCTTTTGAAGACCAGAGACAGCCTGCAGCCGATGCTGCGCAAGGCCTTCGACAAATATCACGATGAGGGTGTGCCGGTTATTCGCGCGCTGGTCATGGACTGGACGGATGACCCGGAGACATGGAACATCAAGGATGAATATATGTTCTGCGAAAATCTTCTGGTCGCGCCGCTGACCGCGGAGTCTGACACGCGCAGAGTCTACCTGCCGGCAGGCAAATGGAAGAACTATTTCACGGGAGAACCGGTTGAAAGCGGCTGGCACGATGTTACCATGCCGGCGGAGATCATACCCGTATATGAAAAGCTGTAAGGTGTCATGGACGAGCAGGAAAGGGAAAACGAGAAAGAGGTGCTGGATCTGATCAGAAAGATCCGCGCCGACGGGACAGATTCGGACAAGGCTCTTCGCGAGCTGATGGACCGGTACGAGCCGCTCGTGAAGTCACTGTCGCAGAAATACTCCGCCAGCATCGAGGGCGAGAAGGACGATATCAGGCAGGAAGCCGATCTGGCTTTTTACAAGGCTGTCCTCCGGTTCGACCTTGATCAGGACAAGGTGTCGTTCGGTCTGTTCGCGAAGATCTGCATCACCAACGCGCTGCGGTCCTACTGGCGGAAAAAGCAAGCGGCGAAAAGGCTGCAGGCAAAATCCTATACGGAAGGGATATACCGTGACGTTTCAGCCGCCTCCGACACCGCTGCGAGAGTCGCGGAGCGGGAGGCGTATGAGCTGCTGAGAGAGTCCTTCAGCTCGCACCTGTCAAAGTATGAGGATCAGGTCCTGCACCTGTATGCGGAACGGTATACCGCCGAGCAGATCGCACAGAAGACCGGCCGCTCGCGCCGATCTGTGGAAAACGCGATCTACAGGATGCGTAAAAAGATCCGGGCTGCGCAGGGCGGCACCGACAGGAAAAACTGAACAGAACAGAAGGCAGGCAGACCAGAAAAGGTCTGCCTGCTGCTGTTTTTGAAACGTGCCAGGACCGTTATGTCTCGACCAGCGTGATGTCCGCGCCGACGTCCCGAAGCTTTTCAACGAGATGGTCATACCCGCGGCATATTTTCCCGACGTCGGAGATCTCCGTCCTGCCTTCCGCCGCAAGACCTGCGACGACGAGAGCCGCACCGGCCCGCAGGTCGACTGCCTTCACCGGGACCCCACAAAGTCCTCCCTGTCCCTTGATCGTGGCGGTCTTTCCGTTGACTGTGATGTTGGCGCCCATCCTGCACAGCTCGTCCGCATACCGGAAACGGTTCTCCCAGATGCCTTCGGTGATGGTGCTCGTTTCATCAGACAGACTGAGCAGCACCGAAAACTGCGGATGCATATCGGTCGGGAATCCCGGATAGGGAAGCGTTTTGATCTGGATGCCGCGGATAGATTCGCCGGAGCTTACCGTGAGCGAGTTGATCCCTTCCTCAACGACGGTGCCCGCCTGGATCAGTTTTGCGGTGACGGAATCCATATGCTTAGGGATAATGTCTGTAAGGGTCAGCTTGCCTTTTGTCGCGGCCGCGGCGACCATATAGGTGCCAGCCTCGATCATATCCGGGATGACGGTGTAGTCGACACCGTGAAGCTTATCGACGCCTTTGATCTTGATGACGGACGTCCCGGCTCCCGTGATCCTGGCGCCGCAGGCGTTCAGGAAATTGGCAAGGTCGCAGATGTGCGGTTCTCTCGCCGCGTTGTCCAGCACGGTGATCCCGTCGGAAAGGACGGACGCCAGTATCAGGTTCACGGTCGCGCCGACGGAAATGGTGTCGAAATAAATCTCACTGCCGAAAAGTCCGTTCGGGGCTTCTCCGCAGACATATCCGCTTGAGAGCTGAATAGATGCCCCCAGCGCTTCAAAGCCCTTGATATGCAGATCGATCGGACGCTGGCCGAAATCGCAGCCGCCGGGCATCGCGACGCGGGTGGTGTGGAAGCGGCCGAGTTCGGCGCCCATCAGGTAGGTCGACGCCCTGATTTTCTGGACCAGTTCATACGGCGCGATCCCGGGGGAGACTGAATCGGTGCAGATCTCTATGCCGTCGGGCCGGTATATGACTTCGGCGCCGACCGAACGCAGGATCTCGATCGCCGCATGCACGTCGCTGACGTCTGGGATATTGTGCAGGACGGATTTCCCCGAAGCCAGGATCGTCGCGAACAGGATCGGCAGCGCGGCATTCTTCATGCCCGAGATCCTTATGCCCCCTGAAAGCGGTTTGCCGCCATGGATAATGTATTTTTGCATAGACACCTCTCAGTCCAGATGCTGGTTGTAGTAAGCAACGGTCAGGTATGCCACAAGATCGTAGGAGATCGATCCTTCAGTCCCCTGGGATTTCAGGTATGTGTCGTTGAACGAATGGCTGATGGTCCTGACCACTTTGTTTTCCCGTGTGTCCAGAAACGCGTAGTAGGCTCTGAGTTCGGAACGGATGCCGTCGCTCAGCCTGGAGACCGCTTCGTCGGCCAGGTCGTGATCGGCAGAGTAAAGGATGCTGTAAAGGTATTCGAACATGTTCATCTCCGCGCTGTACCGAAGATAGACGTCGTCGGAATGATGGCAGATCAGGTATGCGATGAAATTGGCCTCGTTTTCCCGCGCGAATCCGCGCTGGTGAGCCAGTTCGTGCGCCGCCGTGTAGGGAATGGTATAGGCCGGGAAATCCACGTTGATATTGGCTTCGCCCGTGAAGAACGTGTATACGCCCGTGATGCGGGTGTAGGACATCGGCCGGCTTAGAATGATGTTCTTCACACGGCTGGAGAAGGAAAGATACAGGTCTTTTCCAATCTCCGTCTGACTGAACGACTCGTATGCCTGCATGAGTTTCTGGTTCATCTCCCTGTATCCGTACGGCATGATGGAAGCGCCGGAGTCCTCGTACACGACTGAAAGCGACGCCTCATTCAGATTGTCGATGATCGTACAGGTCACGGCGTACAGATCTTCTTTGGAAATGTTCTCCGTGTCGATGCCGAGCCGTTTGTCCAAGGAGCTGGCTGAATAGCCGGCGGCGAAATTCCATACGAAAATGTTGAAGATAACGGCGAGGACGACACAGACGTCAGCCGCCCAGATGCCGATCGATCTCCATCTGTCAGGCACGAATTTGAAGGAAATGACGCACAGCGCGACAAATGCGACCGGCAGCAGCATGAACAGGATCTCTGCGAAGGAAAACGGTATCCAGACGGTCAGTTTAGCCAGGACAAGGCGCAGATAGGCGCTGATCCTTGTGTTGAACCAGTCCGCGAAAGGCGTGATGCATCGGAAAAGGATATACAGGACCAGGCTGACAAGCGACAGAAGATAGATGATCTTGACCGCCAGCGGGATGTGTTCCAGTTTCATTTTCCTGGGTTCTTTTGGATTATTCTGCTCGTCACTGAGCAGGCTGCTTTTTTCTTCATCCGGCATTCCGCATGCACCTCCTTTACTTCATATATAATTATTATATCATATTCCCGATAAAAATATCCATAGATAGAAAAACAATTTCGATTCCAAATGTTGGGACGCAATAACTTGCAAACAATCTCAAGTTATGGTATAATCTTTAGCAGAAAAAGGGTCGTAAAACAGGGCCATGCCAGCCGGGGAATTAGCGGATCCCTGAACCTGAAAACCGCTGTAGCAGGGGTGGATTCCTCTTTTGAGGACGGACGCTTTTCGAATTGAGTTATTCTTTTTGTGTTGAGAAACGGGTCTCGCGCAATCAGTGGCTGTGAACCATGTCAGGTGGGGAACCAAGCAGCATTAAGCGGTTTAACTGATGTGCCGCGAGCGTGCCTGTTTTGAGCAGGGAGTTTAAAGATCGCGCGGAGAATAAGTTCAATCAAGGGGTGTGTGGTCTTGTTTTATGGCCCTCTTTTATTTTCCGAAAGGATGAGTACCTACCGAAATAGGGAACGCGTGTTTTATGAGAATCAGCGTAAGCGACTACAGCTTTTCCAATTACCGCAGAGCTACCGGAGCCGGCTACGAGCAGATCTGCGCGAAGGCGAAAGAGATCGGCTTCGAAGGGATCGAGTTCACGGATCTGAGCGGTCCCAATCCTGAGAAAACAGCGGAATCCGTTCGCGTTTACTGTGAAAAGATCGGCCTTCCGATCGTTTCCTACACGGTCGGCGCCAACTTCCTGTCCGATTCGCTGTCCGAAGAGATCGAAAAAGTAGAGAAACGCGTCGACGTAGCGGCAATTCTCGGTGTTTCGGTCATGCGTCACGATGCCGCGTTCTCGTTGAAGGATAAAGCCGGATATACGTGGGAAGACGGGATCAAAGATATGGCCGACGCCATCAGGGAAGTTACCTGCTATGCGGCAGAAAAAGGCATCAGGACCTGCACGGAAAACCACGGCTTCATCTATCAGGATTCCGAACGCGTCGAGGCCCTTATCCGGGAGGTCAACCATCCCAATTACGGCTGGCTTGTGGACATCGGCAATTTCCTTTGCGCCGGAGAGGATTCCGTCAAGGCCGTCAAGCGGGCTGCGCCCTATGCTTTCCACGTTCACGCGAAAGACTTCTTATTCAAGGCGAAAAATTCAGTCGATCCGGCTCCTGAGGGATTCTTCAGAAACAGGGACGGAGACTTTTTGAGAGGGACGATCTTAGGGCACGGCGTGATCGAGATCAAATCCTGCGTCAAGTTGCTCGAAAAAGCCGGTTACAACGGCTGGTACTCTCTGGAATTCGAAGGGCTGGAAGACAATCTGACTGCCTTATCCATGGGTATGAATTATCTGCGGGTTATCCGTGAATCTCTGAACTGACAGGGGGCGACTTATGCACCAGGCACTGTACAGGAAGTGGAGACCGAAGACATTTGACGATGTTTACGGTCAGGAACACATCACTTCTGTTTTGAAATATGAGGCGCAGACAGGCGCTTTCAGCCACGCATATCTGTTCTGCGGCTCCCGCGGAACGGGTAAAACGACCTGTGCGAAGATACTGGCGAAAGTTGTCAACTGCGAAAATCCCGTCAACGGGAATCCGTGCGGCGTGTGCCCCGCATGTCAGGCGATCGAGGCAGGGACTGCCACCGATATCACGGAAATGGACGCAGCTTCCAACAACGGCGTGGACAACATCAGGGATATCCGCGACGAGGTCGTCTATGCGCCGGCAGACCTGAAATACAGAGTCTACATCATCGACGAGGTCCATATGCTGTCCGGAAGCGCGTTCAACGCTTTGCTGAAGACGCTTGAAGAACCGCCTGCACATGTCATTTTCGTTCTGGCCACGACCGAACTGCAGAAACTGCCGGCAACGATCATATCCCGGTGTCAGCGGTTCGATTTCAGACGGATCGCCGTCAAGCAGCTGGTTTCCAGGCTGCAGGTGATCGCCCGTGCGGAACAGATCGATTTGCAGGAAAGCGGAGCATACCAGCTCGCGAGACTGTCGCAGGGCGGCATGCGCGACGCGATCAGCCTTCTGGAACTTTGCTCCGGCAGCGGCAGGCCCGTAGACCTGGAACTTGTCAACGAAATGGTCGGGATCAGCGGCCGCGAGACCGTGATCACGATGCTGAAAGCGGTTCGGAACAAGGATTACGATCGTATTTTCGAATTGATCGACTCGATATTCGGATCTGCCAAGGACATCCTCGTGTTCTGGCAGGATCTGATCTCTCTGTGCCGGGATATCCTGGTCGTCCAGACGACGCAGCAGGCCACGAGATATCTCGATCTTACGGAGGTGGAAGCGCAGGAGATCAAAAAACTGGCTTCAGATATCAGCAAGGAGACAACGCTGTACTACAGCAGAGTCATGGACAACGCCCTTGTCGAGATGCAGAAAGCAGGCAGTATCCGGCGCAGCATCGCGGAACTCGCCCTTTTGCAGATGTGCGATCCGGTGCTGAATGAATCGCCGGAATCTCTTCTGGCCAGGATGTCCGATCTTGAAACGAAAGTATGGTCCGCCCGTCCGCCGCAGGTCTCCGTGCCGGAAAGCAAGGAAAAGCCGGGCAGGGGCGAAACGGCCTCTTTTGCAACTGCTAAAAAAACGGAAGAAAAGCCAAAGACGCCTGAACCGGAAACGCCTTTACAGCCAAAGACCGGCGAGAAAACAGACGAGGGCGGAAAAAAACCGCAGCAGGTCGTTTCCGGGAAACCGGAAAGGATCCGTGAGTGGCCGGAGATCGTATCCCGCGTCGCGCAGGCAGACGGGATCGTGGGCGCTTTCTTATACCAGGCAAAAGCTTATTTGTCTGACGGCGAAACGCTGATCATCCGATTCCAGGACGACAACTCGCTCAGCGTCTGTAACGGACCGGAGAGCATCGACTGCATCCTGGGTGCCGTAGCAGCGGAACTCAGGAAGAACATCGAGCGCGACAAAGTGGTCTTGGAAGTCGCGCCGGAGACAGATGATAACGATATTGATGATATTTTTAACGAAGGGTGATTGTTTATGAAAGCAAACGTACCGAAAAACATGGGCGGCGGACCGCAGAACATGCAGGCGATGCTCAGACAGGCGCAGAAAATGCAGGAAGACATGGCCGCCAAGCAGGAAGAACTGAACGCCAGAGAGTATGAAGTATCTGCCGGCGGAGGAATGGTCACCATACGTATCAACGGGAAAAAGGAGATCCTTGGGATGGATATCCAGCCTGAGATCGTCGATCCGGATGATATCGAGACGCTGACGGATATTCTGACCGCGGGCGTCAACGAGGCGATCAAGCGTGTTGAAACGACAAATGCGGAGGAAATGGGCAAGATCACGGGAGACCTGGGGATGCCCGGACTGTTTTGATATATGGCAGACTATATAGAATCCCTTCAGCGGCTGGCTGAGAAATTCGGGCAGCTGGAAGGCGTCGGAAGGAAATCAGCCATGCGCATGGCGTATTCCGTCCTGGAAATGAGTGAGGAAGAGGTCCAGGAATTCGCCCGGGCGCTGACGGACGCCAAGGAAAAGATTCATCTGTGTCCGATTTGCCAGAATCTTACGGACAGGGATATCTGCCCGATCTGTGCGGATGAAAGCAGGGACAAGAGCACCATCTGCGTCGTGTCCGACGTCCGTACGCTTGCTTCTATCGAAAAAGTGCGGGAGTACAACGGACAGTATCATGTGCTTCACGGCGTGATTTCGCCGATTGGCGGCGTCAAGCCCGACCAGCTGAAGATCAGGGAACTGCTGGAGCGTGTCGGCAGGAACGACGTCAAAGAGGTCATCGTCGCGACAAATCCCGATGTCAACGGGGAAGCCACGGCCATGTATCTGGGGCATCTGCTGCGGCCGCTGGACATCAAAGTCACGCGGCTGGCTTACGGCGTTCCGATGGGCGCGGATCTCGAGTTCGCGGATGAGATCACGCTGTCCCGGGCGCTGGAGGGCAGAAGGGACGTATGACCATGAGAGCGGTCAACTCAACACAGTTGGACGGGGCGTAAAACAGCGTCCCGTTCATCTTTTGGGCTCAGTTTCATCACTCTTTACAAAACAAGAAAAATTTCCGGATACAGGTACATTTTTCCGAAAATATTTCTTTAAAAACTGCGAAAAAAAGTGTTGACAATCCCCCCATGAGATGATAAAATATAAAAGTCGCCGCGAAGAGCGGCGTGTTTTTGCGGAGAGCGAAAAGAGCTTCGCAGAACGGATCCGGTCATTGAAAATTGAACAACAAGAGAGAAAGTACAAAGCATAGTATGTGCGAAATACAGATCTCGGAATTCTTTTGAAGAATACTACTCAAACAAAAAAGTAAAGAGCTACAAAAGCTCGGTAGAAAAGATTTTTTACGCGGTGCCTAAGGACCGCGGGGAAATACAATTATAT
>JAFSSK010000147.1 GCA_017451045.1 Clostridia bacterium | reverse complement strand
TCTGGCAAAGGAACTCTCATCAATGCTGATGTAAACGGAGCAGCGAACATTGGAAGAAAAGCTGCCGAGAGGATATTTGACAATATTCAGGACTTCTCTTACTTAACAAAGTCCGTATCCGTTTGCAAATTCACGGATTTGAACCGATCTGCAGAACGCAGAAAAAGAAATGTTGCCATGGCAAAGACGCAAAGCCATAAAGTATTTTCCGTAACAGGGGATAGTGGGTGTGTGTCCACCCCGTGTTTGCTAACTCAACACGAAGCTCGTGACTTCAGTCATGAGTAGTTCACTTATTTCGGACCGCTTTCATTATAGTATTTCAGAAGCGGACTGTCAACGACGGTGTATCATGAAAAAACTGATTGCGACAGATTATGACGGAACTTTCCGCCGTCTCGGCGTCATAGACCCGGAAGACGTCAGGCGCGTGCGCAAATGGTGCGCGGCCGGACGCTATTTCGGATTCGTCACCGGCCGAGGCGAGGACTTCATTCAGAATTTCAAGCGGTATGAACTCGCGCAGGCCGGCGTGACTGCCGATTTCCTGATCCTGTATAACGGCGCGCTCGTGACGGACCTTGAGGGAAACGTCTGGGAAGAGACCTTCATCGACAGGCAGACCGCGCTCGAACTCAGCAGATTTTTCGCAGAACAGCCGAACATGCAGTCGCAAGGTCACGTCGCGGACGCGGACAGACAGCACGTCTACTATGCGACGGCCGCCTCCGTGGAGGAAGCGCTGCGCATTTCGGAAATCGCCAAACGGGAATTCGGGGACCGCGTGAATCCCGAAGTCAACGGCTGGCATATCAACTGCATGGCCGCCGGGACGGGCAAATCGTCCGGCATCGCCTGCGTTCTCAAACATTTCGGCCTGAAAAAGAAAGAAGCCGCCGTCGTAGGCGACGACTGGAACGACGTTTCGATGGTAAAAGAGTACGACGGCTGGATCATGAGCACAGCTTCGCAGCCCGTCAAGGCGCAGGCACCGCATCTTGCGAATAGCATCGGCGATCTTGCCGATCTTCTGCTAGGAGGGACGCAGGATGGCTGAGATTCCTGAAACTGTCAACAACGAAGAAAAAGACCCGGCGCTTGAAGGATCTGAAAGTGCCGCGGCACCGAGCGCGGACGAGCTTTTGAAGGAGGACATATACGAGTCAGCCGTATACAAACGCTCCCGCAGGTCCTACGTCATCCAGTGCATGGTGGAATACTTCATAACCCTGACGGTGACGGACGCGTTTTTGGTCAAGCTCCTGAAGTATATGGGCTTCGACGACGCCAAGATCGGGATCATTTCCTCTCTCTGCTCCATGGCATTCCTCTTCCAGCTGCTTTCGATGCTGATCACAAGGACGCGTGTCTGCCGCAAAACGGTCATTATGATCGCGGACATCATCAGCCAGCTTTTGCTGTCTTCCCTGTTCCTGATCCCCTTTCTGCCGTTCGGGACAACCAACAAGCTCATCATCATGATCGCAGTGCTTTTCGCGAACGGACTGTGGTACCTCATGTACAGCACCACCTTCCAGTGGGCCAATTCCAACGTCGACCCGCACAAACGGGCTTCGTTCTCGGCGACCAAGGAGATCATTTCCCTGATCACGGGCATCGTCTATACGCTGGCCATCGGGTGGATGTTCGACTTTTTCGAGGCGCAAGGCAGCATCCAGACGGCTTTCGTCTGGGCTTCCGTCATCATGTTCACCTGCTGCGTGGCCGATTTCATCTGCCTTCTGCTCATCCGGAAGGACACGCCTGAGGAACGCGGAGACAAAAAATCGTTCCGCGAGATCCTCCGCCACACGCTCGGCGTGAAGAATTTCCGCTCCATCGTTTACCTGACCGTTCTGTGGGAATTCGGACGGTACTTCTCCATCGGGTTCCTCGGTACGCTGAAGACCGAGGATCTGAGCATGAACGTCCTTTTGATCCAGATCGTCAACATCGGCGCGGCGCTCTGCAGGATGTTCGCGTCAAGGCCTTTCGGGAAATACTCGGACAGGACCTCTTTCGCCCACGGGATCAAGCTGGCTCTTCTCTTCGCCGCGGGCAGTTTCGCGGCCGTGATCCTGACCACGAAAGCGACCTGGTACATGATCATCGCCCAGGCGGCGCTGATGGCCGTCTGCATGGCCGGCTTCAACGCCAATTCTTTCAATATCGTCTACAGTTACGTGGACGCCCACTACGTCCCCGAAGCCATGGCCATCAAGAATTCGATCGGCGGCGTATGCGGCTTTTTGTCCTCCCTGATCGCCAGCCGGATCCTGGCCGCAGTCCAGGCAAACGGCAATACGGTCTTCGGGATCCAGCTGTTCGGACAGCAGCTGCTCGCCTGCGTGTCGCTGCTTCTGATGCTGGCTGCGTTCCTGTTCACGCACTTCGTCATCACCCGTCAGAAAGTCATGGTACAGTAAATAATCATAAGGAATTTGCACTATGCCTGAATCAAGCGAACTCAACCGGTTTTTGTGCTGGGATTCCTCCCGCATCTCGTCTTCAGACAGCCTTCAGATCCGCATGCATCATCCAGTCAAGCAAAACGTCGCGCTCCGCTGCGACAGCGAATGGGAGGGCAACTGCACCGGCTATGCCAGCTGCATCTTCTGGAACGGCCAGTATCATCTTTACTACCGCGGATGCGACTATTACTATATGGCGGACGGCTCGGTCCGTTCGAACGGTCCCGGCGCCATCTGCCTGGCAGTCAGCTCCGACGGCATAACCTTCACCAAGCCCAATCTGGGCCTTTACGATTGGAACGGCTCTAAAGAAAACAATATCATTTTCACCAAGGACACGTTCACGGACAATTTCTCCGTGTTCCTGGACAAAAACCCGGATGTGTCGGCGGACGAACGCTTCAAAGCCCTGTCTCAGTCGTCAAAACTCAGGGACAGCCTGGACTATTACGCCAGTGCAGACGGATACCACTTCAGGTTCATGCGCACGATGCCGTTCCGCGGCTCGTTCGATTCCTTCAACGTCGTTTTCTGGGATCCCGTAAGATCCCGCTATTTCCTGTACTACCGCACGTTCCACCCATCCGATAAAAACCGCGTCTGGGCATTCACGGGGCTTGAAACCCCGAAAGAAGATTTGATCCGAGGCATCTGCGTCGCGACCAGCGAGGATTTCCAGAACTGGGACTGCCACGGCCCGATCGCCTACTGCGACGACTTTTCCGACGTCCAGATGTACACAAACCAGATCGCGCCCTACTTCCGCGCCCCGAAAATGCTTCTTGGCCTGCCCACCCGGTACTACGACCGGGTCGACGACCCCGTTGCCTTCTCCTCGATGCCGCTGGCGGACAAGCGCGAGGTCATCACGCGCCTTTTCGACCGGGAAGGCACGGCGCTGACGGACGTCGCGATCATGACGTCATACGACGGATTCCTGTTCGACCGCCGCACAGAGGCGTTCATGACCCCGGGACCTGAGGATGACTGCAACTGGTGGTACGGCAACTGCTATACCAGCTACGGGCCCTATCTCACACAGTCCGAATCCCCCAAAAAACCGCCCGAGATCTCCTTCCTGTGTGGCGACAACTACCGGATTAAGCCGGTGGAATTCTGGCGTTATACGATCCGGCTGGACGGATTCTTCTCCTGGTATGCGGATCTGTCCGGCGGGTATGCCGTCACGGAACCTGTTGAGATCACCGGCGGAACGATGACCCTCAATCTTGCCTCTTCTGCCCTTGGCGGCGTCCGCGTCACGCTGCTGGATGAGAACGGGGATCCGATCCCGGGATACAGAAGCCATCTGCTGTTCGGCGACAACATCGCAAAGCCTGCCGTTTTCGACAGCGACCTGTCCCGGCTTTCGGGTCAGCGTGTGAAAATCCGCTTCGATCTGTACGACGCGCATCTGTACTCATTCACGTTCGACTGAGTTCCCTGCTTTCTAGTAGGAATTGCTCACATTATTTGTTTTTCTAAAGCGTCATCACGATTGGTGGCGCTTCTTTTATTAAGAATTGTTTACAATTGTATTGGTATCTATTTGAATTTTTTATATTGACTTATGACAAAATGTATGTTATTATTAAGATGGTCCACCAAAAAAATAATATGAAAGGAACGGTTGCTATGAAAAAGAAAAAACTATTAGTCTCAGTTTTAGCACTTGCACTAGGAATTGTTCTTCTGGCTTTCAATTGTTATGGTTCTTACGGATCAAAATCTTTGGATGAAACTTCCGGTTCACAACATGACAGAGGCGTTATCAATGCCGGATTGTTCTACGTCAACAACAAAGGTACGGGGCATTATTTAAAGTATAATTCTTCCGTTACCGGAGAAAGCGGACTGCTTTCAAATCTTGGCACGTACATTAAATGGTATTTTTATGAAACAAGCAACGGATATACCATTCATCCTAATAACGCAAGTGGTGATATGTATCTAGCCGTCACGACGGACGGGACCGGAGTCGAAGTAATTTCGAGCAATGATAACCGTGAATATCCGGAACGGTGCTACTGGGATGTTATACAATCCTCCTTTGGCTATTTGCTGAGGGGACGATACTATAACCAGTATAACATCCTGACGTATAAGTACTTAAAAGACACTGGTTCCGGACTTTCAATGGTCAGTTCTCTGCCTCAAGGCGAGTATGATGAGCAGATAAAGTTTGAATGGAGGATTGTAAGCACAAGCGATTACGGGGCGTCAACTTCTTATACGTACAGAGAACTGGGAAGCCAGTTCAGCGTCAACCCGTTGATTGTAGCAATTAGCAGTTCTGCAACTCCAACAATAAACAAATATCCCAGTACGGCACTCTGGGCGAATCCGGATGACTTTACATATTCAACCGCTTCGACAGGATATATTTCTATTTCGCATGCAAGTATTATCGGGTTGGCGAAAGGAACTGTAACTGTTACGGCAACACATAAGGTTACCGGAAGGAGTAAAACGTTTACTGTTTCTGTTCAGGAGAAGGCTATACTGGTAGGCATCTACAGGGGAACTAATCATGATCACAGTACAGTTTTAGACAGTATTAAACCAACAATTGAAGATTGCGGTTTCTGCGTCACAAAGTATACAAGTTCACTCACGAAAAATAACGTGTTAAATCTTTTAGATGCGAATTCAAACAGCATTTTCGTTATTAGAACTGATGGTGATTATGATTCCGTTTATGGTAATTATACTTATGTAACGCTAAACTCTATTGCATCAGAAAATTTGTATAGTTCCGATTTGACATCTACTTACGACTTGTCAAATATGAGATTAATACTTTACATTGCATGCCATGCAGGAAAAACTTCAGGCATAAGTTCAAACTTACCGAGTGTATCTGTCGCCAGAGGAGCAGAGACCGCCTTGGGCTTTGAAGACAGTATTTACTGTGCTCCTGCAAATGACTGGACTGAAGATTTATTTAACATGCTTGAAAATGGCACTTCTCTTTCGGCCGCTTGTTCCTACTTGGCACAGATTCCTTATTATTCGAATAATGGCTTGGCAAATTATCATATCTATGGTAATTCAAGCATAACAATAAACTGAATGATAGTACTGTTAATCAAATGAAACAAAAAGCAAGGAGGAAAATGCAATGAAAAAATATTTATGCATAGTTATCGTTATTATTCTTTTATCTGTTTCCGGGTGTAATGCTAAAGTTGATCCAGATACAACTAAAGCCAATTCCAATTCAATTTCCCCAAAAATCGTTGAGCTGATGATGAATTCCGACAGTGTTTCTGAAGGGGATTATGATTATAATTATCGAACAGATTGGGGTGTTAGGTTTAAAGATGAAACTGTCAGTCCGGAAAGACTTGTCGAATTCAATTCTGCCAGTTACGAAGCGAAGTATGTGAGTTCTTTTTTGAATCCGCTGACTGATTACCAAATTGATTTCTACAAGTATGACAAAGGCATAATCTATCTTAATCATAATACAGGCGGGATAGATTTCATTGCTATAAAACCGAGTAACGATAATTCAGATTATAGCGATTTTTCAATTGAAACAGCACAGGAGATAAGCAACTCCTTTATCGATCAATATATCAACCGTAATGATTACATAGAAACTGTAGAAAATGATGCCGCAAGTGAGTTTTGTATTTTTCACTATGAAAAGTATTTTGATGATGACTTAAAAACAACTGAAGTCGTCACAATCATGCTGTCTAAAAGTGATTATAGCATTGCGTGTTTCAGTGCAAATATGATGAATAGATTTGATAATGAATCTATGGAAGCAAACAAAGAATTGATTTCAACACTTAAAGAAGCGGTACCTGATCTGGTGGATGCAAAAATCTCTGAAATCTATAATAAGGATTCAAAGCATCTTTCGGGATATGACATTGTGGATTACTATCTTAACATTTCAGAAGACGGGAACTATGGGATATTGATTTCCATAAATGTGGACTATGATTTAGAGATTGAAGAAAGTGAGAGTGAAGAAAGTGAGAGTGAAGAAAGTGAGAGTGAAGAAGTAATCATTGTCCATTTTAATGATAGGATACTTTTGCTAGTATCAGCATAGTTTTATCTATGTTTTCCATGAGAAAATGAAAACAAGGCTGTTTAAAACCCAAACATCTTGGGAATTAAACAGCCTTATCCTTTTTTTGAATGACTCACTCAGTTGTTCATCACATTCGAATGAATGCCTTTCTCCTGCCTGGAATTCAATTCATTGCGTCTGCGGGCTATTCAAGCCCGTGACTTTAGTCATGGGTCATTGACATATCCGGAAATCCTCTTTCCGCAGGCCTATTTCCTTACAAAGTCATCGCAACATCGAACAGTGACTGCGCGAACAGTTCGTGCATTTCCCTTACGGGATGGTTGATCCTGTTGGCAAGCAGCATCGTGACGTCCTCCCGCTCGCTCATCTTTTTCCATTCGGCGTAGCAGTCGCACACGGCCGCGCCGGACCGGCGCGCCAATTCGCAGGCACGCTCCATATACAGGTCCATCCGTCCGCCCGTCTGGTATCCGGCCGTCACCGCCGCGTATTTTTTCAGTTCGGGCAGCGTGTCTTCCGCAACATATGTGTTGAGCATGTTCGGCGTCATGAAGATCACGTCGGCCCCGGCGCCCGCACAGGCCGAAAAGATCCTTTCCAATGCGCCCAGGTAATCCTCAAGCGTCCCGCCGACGTCGTTGAGCCCGTAGCAGACGGTCACAAGATCCGGATGGTGGCACAGCACGTCGCGTTCAAGCCTTGGCAATGCCATGGCGGCCGTGGATCCGTTGACCGCCGCCTGGATGACGTTGACAGGCATGTCGCAAGAAAGGCTCAGCAGTTTCTTCCGCAGCCTGTTCCAGTATACGCTCTCGTAATCGTATTCGCCGGGACCAACGCAGCCGTGTGTCACGCTGTCTCCCAGCACGGCGATGTTGACGGGGCCGTATCCGAGCAGCCCGCCCAGGTCCATTCCGATTTTCTCTTTAATGTGCATTATTTCCCTCCAGACAATCTTGTAATAATTGAAACCGGCACAGCTTTGAAACTGTGCCGGTGCTTATTTCAGATGATCAGATGACCAGTTCCCGTACGCCGTCGCTCAGCTGCGATGGATCCGCGGAGACCGTGAAGACCACGTTGACCTGGTGTCTTGTCAAAAAGGTGTGCAGCTTGTGCACAAGCGCCTCGAACGCGGGAATGTCCCCGGCGCAGATCTTAAGCGTGCCGTCCACGAACAGATCCGTCACGTCGCTGTTGCTGGCCACGATCCCGGCTATGAAGCCGAACAGGCTCTCTGCATCGGTTACGCAGTACTCGTCCGTGTCGATCAGACGGGCCTGGTAGCTGACGTCGAATCTCAGCTTCGTGCCCTTCTCGATCACGACTACGTCTCCGTTGCTTGTCTTCAGCGCGTCGCCGACCATTTCCAGAAGTTTCTTGGTCTTCCCCGTTCCCTTGACGCCTGCGATTAACTGTATCATATGGCATTATCCTCCCTGTTGTGTTCTGTTACATATACATTGTACCATATCCCGGCCCGCTTGGCAAGAATGAGATGAGGCGGATCGCCTCAAATTTGGCCGCAGGCCTATTTGATCCGTTTCTGCAATTCCTTCTGCTGCTCCTCGTAACCGGGTTTGCCCAGCAGTGCGAACATGTTTTTCTTATATGCCTCGACGCCAGGCTGGTCGAACGGGTTGACCCCGAGCACGTATCCAGAAACGGCGCACGCAAGCTCGAAGAAGTAGATCAGATACCCGAGCGATCTTTCGCTGCGTTCGGACACGTCGAGGACGATGTTGGGCACCTGCCCGTCCGTATGAGCCAGGAGCGTTCCGTTCATGGCCGTCACCTTGACGTCGTTGAGATCCATGCCGGACAGGAAGTTCAGCCCGTCGATATTGTTAGGATCGTTCGGGATCAGGAACCTGTTTTCCCCGTCCTTTACGTTCAGAACCGTCTCGAACATGATGCGCTCGCCCTGCTGGATATACTGACCGAGGGAATGAAGATCGGTCGAGAACACGACGGAGACCGGGAAAATGCCCTTGCCGTCCTTGCCTTCGCTCTCGCCGAACAGTTGTTTCCACCACTCGTTGAAAAGCTGGCCGTACGGCTCGTAGGAGACGAGTATCTCGTTCACTTTTCCCTTGCGGTACAGCGCGTTGCGGATGGCCGCATACCGGTAGGCACCGTTTTTGTCTATATCGGGGGATGATAGTTCCTTCATGGCGCAGGCTGCCCCTTCCATGAGCGCCTTGATGTCGATCCCCGCCACGGCGATCGGCAGAAGGCCTACCGGCGTCAGGACCGAGTATCTTCCGCCGACGTCATCCGGCACGACGAAAGTCTGGTATCCTTTTTTGTCCGCGAACTGCTTGAGCGTTCCGCGGGCCTTGTCCGTCGTGACGAAAATGCGTCTGCGGGCCTCCTCCTCGCCGTATTTGTCCACGAGCATCTTGTGGAAAACGCGGAACGCGACGGCGGGTTCAGTGGTCGTGCCCGATTTGGAAATGACGTTGATGCAGACGTCCTTGCCCTCGCACAGCTTCACCAGTTCGCAAAGTCCGGACGCGCTGATGGAATTGCCCGCGAAATAGATGGCCGGTCCGTCTTTGCGCAGTTCATTGTGATACGGCGAACGCAAGAACTCGATCACCGCTCTCGCGCCGAGATAGGAGCCGCCGATGCCGATCGCGATGAACACGTCGCAATGCGAGCGGATATAGGCCGCGCATTCGGCGATACGGGCGAATTCTTCCCTGTCGTATGCCTGCGGGAGCTCTTTCCAGCCCAGAAAATCCGATCCCGCGCCGTTCTTTTTGACGATCTTCTCATGCGCCTGCGCGATCTCGGGCCGCATGGCCTCCAGTTCCTTTTCCGTCACGAACTGCCTGACGAACTGATCCCTAAGTGTTACGTACATTTTTCCAAACCTCCAATATTCCGTAAAGCGCCTGTGTCCTATCGGCGCTCAGTCTCCGTATCCGTCCGGATTCATCTTCTGCCAGCGGCTCGCGTCGCGGCACATGTCCTCGATGTTGTACTTTGCTTCCCAGCCGAGCACCTTTCGCGCCAGAGACGGATCCGCGTAGCATTCGTCGATGTCGCCCGGACGCCTCGGGGCGATGCGGTACGGCACTTTCAGCCCCGTAGCCTTTTCGTAGGCGCTGACGATGTCCAGCACCGAATACCCGACGCCCGTGCCGATATTGTAATACTCCACCCCGCTAACGCTCCTTGCGCGGGCCAGCGCGCAAAGGTGCGCGCGCGCCAGATCCACGACGTGGATATAGTCCCGGACGCCCGTGCCGTCATGCGTCTTGTAATCGTTGCCGAACACGGACAGGAACTCTCTTTTCCCGGCCGCCACCTGCGTGATGTACGGCAGAAGATTGTTCGGGATCCCTTTCGGATCCTCGCCGATAAGGCCGCTTTCGTGGGCCCCGATCGGGTTGAAGTACCTAAGGACTGAAACGCTCCAGGATGGATCGGCTGCCGCCATGTCCTTGAGGATGCGTTCGATCATCAGCTTGGTCTCGCCGTACGGATTCGTGGTGGACAGCGGGAAATCCTCCCTGATCGGCACGCGCTCGGGTTTTCCGTAAACCGTCGCGGAGGAACTGAAAACGATCCGTCTCGCGCCATATTTCTGCATGGTCTCGCACAGGATCAGCGTGCCCGTCAGGTTGTTATGGTAGTACAAAAGAGGCTTTTCGCAGGATTCCCCGACGGCCTTCAGCCCCGCGAAATGGATGCACGCCTCGATCTCGTTTTCCCGGAAAACGCGCTCTACGCCCTCACGGTCCAGAAGATCCGTTTCATAGAACCGAAAATCCTTTCCCGTGATCTTCCTGATCCGGTCCAGGACGACCGGCTTGCTGTTGCAGAAATTGTCCAGGATGATGATTTCTTCCCCGGACTCGAGAAATTCGACAGCGGTATGCGAGCCGATGAACCCGGCTCCTCCGGTAATTAAGATCGCCATGTTCCCTCCAAAAAAAAGTAAAAATCTGTTGCTTTATTCAAAAAAGTGTTGCTAATTGCGGTCATCCGTCAGATCAGTCCCACAGTCCGTCCGGGTATTCGCCCCGTTCGATGAGCGAGCGGATGGAGGACTTGACGTATTCCTTGTCCTCGTGGTAGGTCACGCCGTACCAGACGGCGTTTGTCGGATACACGCGGACCGTGCAGTCCCCGGCGCTGATGAGTTCCTGAACGGTATTGGGCAGGTAGCATTCCTTCTTCATCTGCTTTTCCCCGTCCAGCGTCTTCACTTCCTCCAGAAAACGCAGGAAGGACGACTCAAGTCCCCTGAACACTTTCTGCGTGAATCCCCAGCAGTTCATGGAAACAAGCGTATCGAGCGGGAAGCGGATGACGCCGCCCTCCCCGTCGTCGCAGACGCCTTCCCCGCCGTCTTTCTTCATGCCGGTCCTCTCCACGATCGACGTGAGCATACGGGCATCGTCCATCCGGCAGATGCCGCGCGAGACCGTTCCGTTGTCCGAAAGCGTGTTGGACGCGACGTAGCCGATCATGCAGAACGACGGCTCGTCCTTCTTGACACTGCCCAGATGCGCCGCCAGCTTCACGAACGCGTCGCGGCCGTAGAAATCGTCTGCGTTGATGACGGCGAACGGATCGTTGCCGATCTCCTTCGCGGCGCACAGCACCGCATGGGTCGTCCCCCAGGGTTTGACACGGCCGTCCGGAACGGCGTACCCTCCCGGCAGATCCCCGATGTCCTGGAAAACGTAAGCCGTGCGGATCTTCTTCTCCACGCGCGCGCCGATGGTCTGCCGGAACGCGTCGTAATTCTCCTTCTTGATGATGAACACGACCTTGTCGAAGCCGGCTTTCACCGCGTCATAGACGGAGAAATCGATGATGAACTCCCCGTGTTCCGTCATCGGGTCAAGCTGCTTCAGTCCGCCGTATCGCGAGCCCATGCCCGCAGCGAGTATCAGTAATGTCATATGAATCTACCTTTCCTTTTTTGTATTCCGTCCGGGACGGTGGATCGCAAGGCAGCCGCAAATTGCTGTTGCGGCAAACCCTTATGTGTTGTATAATAATGGCGGTGATCATTCCAAAACGAGTGGCGGAAGGGCCTGCGCCTTTCCGGAAAGAGGAAATATGTCCGGTTGGGAAGAACTAGAATCCAGATGCGGCAGCTGCCGCGCGTGCCCCTTGTGCGAGACAAGGACCAACGTGGTGTTCGGCACCGGCAGCAAAGAGGCCGCCGTCATGTTCGTCGGTGAAGCGCCCGGGGAAAGCGAAGATCTTTCCGGCAAGCCTTTCGTGGGCCGCGCCGGGCAGCTTTTGGACAAATACCTGTTCGCCGTCGATCTCAGACGCGAGGACGTCTACATCGCCAACGTGCTCAAGTGCCGCCCGCCGAACAACCGGGACCCGCTGCCGGAAGAGGAAGAACGCTGCATCGGCTTTCTGCGGGAGCAGGTCCGTCTCATCCAGCCGCGCATCATCGTGTGCCTGGGCAGGATCGCCGCCATGCGGCTCATCGACCCGGGTTTCAAGATCTCTGCGCAGCACGGTCAGTGGTTCAGAAAAGGAAACTTCTGGCTTACGGCCGTTTTTCATCCGGCCGCCCTGCTCCGCGATCCCAGACGGCGGGGGGACCAGCTGACGGATATGAAAGCCATCGCCGCCAAGGCGAAAGAAATTTGATTTGAGGTTTGGTTTACTATGAATATCGTTTGTTTGGATATGGAAGGCGTTCTGGTCCCCGAGATCTGGATCGCGTTTTCACAGGCGACAGGCATCGAGGAGCTTCGCCGCACGACACGGGACGAGCCCGATTACGACAAGCTCATGAAATGGCGTCTCGGGATCCTTCGGGAGCACGGGCTCGGGCTGAAGCAGATCCAGGACGTCATCGCGACGATAGACCCGCTCGAGGGAGCGCTTCCCTTTCTCAACGAGCTGCGGGAGAAGACCCAGGTCCTGATCCTGAGCGACACGTTCGAACAGTTTGCCATGCCGCTGATGAAGAAACTCAACTATCCGACGCTGTTCTGCAACACGCTTTCGGTGGACGAACGCGGCATGATAGACGGATACCGTTTGCGGATAGCCCAGTCCAAGCTGTCCACGGTCCGCGCGCTCCAGTCCATCGGATTTGACACGATCGCCTGCGGCGACAGCTATAACGATCTCGCCATGATCCGGGCCAGCCGGGCAGGATTTCTGTTCCGGTCGACAGACAGGATCAAGGCGGACAACCCTGATCTGCGCGCTTTCGATTCCTTTGACGATCTTTTCGCGGCCATCGAGTCCTGCTTATGACCAAGACTGCAATGCCCTCTTCTGCGGGGGCATTGTTTTTTTACGCCTTTGAAAAATCGAACACTGTCGTCCTGTCGTATACCTCGCCCGGATGCAGGACGACGGGCGTGAACCCCTCGTGATTGATGCTGTCCGGCATTGCCTGCGTCTCCAGCGCGACGGCACAGTGCCTGTACTGTCTGACGCCGCCCGCAAAG
>JAFSSK010000146.1 GCA_017451045.1 Clostridia bacterium | reverse complement strand
GGATGCTGTGAACAATGGTGCCGACGAGATCGATATGGTCATCAACCTGGGGTGGGTCAAGGAAAAACGGTATGACGCGGTCCTTGACGAGATCCGCAGGATAAAAGAAGCATGCCGGGAAAAGATCCTGAAAGTCATCGTCGAGACCTGCTACCTGGAAGAGGATGAAAAGATCAGGATGTGCGAGACCGTTTCCCTGTCCGGCGCGGACTTCATCAAGACGTCCACGGGATTCGGCACGGACGGCGCCACGGCGGAAGACATCAAACTGTTCGCTTCGCACAGGGGCCCGGGGCTCAAGATCAAGGCGGCCGGCGGCATCTCGTCGCTGGCGGACGCGGAGACCTTCATCTCGCTGGGGGCGGACAGGCTCGGCACCAGCAAGATCGTCAGCATCGCAAAGAAAATACAATAACAGGAGACATAAAAATGGCAAACTATCCGACACCTCATATCAACGCAAGACCGGAAGATTTCGCGAGCACGGTACTCATGCCCGGGGATCCGCTTCGCTCGGAATTCATCGCGAAGAATTTTCTGTCCGACGCGCGCCTGGTGAATAACGTGCGCGGCGTGCAGGGGTATACCGGCTTCTATCACGGGACGCGGGTGAGCGTCATGGCGAGCGGCATGGGCATGCCCTCCATGGGGATCTACTCGTATGAACTGTTCAACTTCTTCGGCGTGGAGAACATCATCCGCATCGGCTCCGCCGGCTCCATCAGTATGGATGTGAAGATTAGGGACATCGTCCTGGCCATGGGCGCCAGCACGAATTCTGCATTCGCGAACCAGTTCCGGCTGCCGGGAAATCTGTCCTGCATCTGCTCCTATCCGCTGCTACGCACCTGCGCCGACACGGCACAGGAGATGGGCGTGCGGTACCACGTGGGAAACATCCTTTCCGAAGACAATTTCTATCAGGACGAGGCGTCCGTCCCGGAACCCATGCGGGCTAAGGCGCAATGGAGCAAAATGGGGATCATGGCCCTCGAGATGGAAGCGGCCGCGCTTTATATGAACGCGGCAAGAGCCGGGAAGAACGCACTGGCAGTCTGCACCATTTCCGATCACATCCTCACGGGCGAATCCACGACGTCTGAAGAGCGCCAGACATCCTTCACGCAGATGATGGAACTCGCACTGAAGACGGCGGAAAAGCTGGCCGACGGCGAGAAATGAGGCATTTTATGAGGGTTAAGAGGGTATTCCTCATCGTGCTCGACTCCTGCGGCGTGGGACAGGCCCCGGACGCCGAGGCTTTCGGGGACAGGAACTGCAACACGCTGAAAAGGATCTCGGCCTCCCCGAGATTCAGAGCGGACAATATGAAAAAGATGGGTCTTGGCAACATCGAGGGGTGCGACTACATAGGCGTCGTGCCGGACCCTTCGGCCGCCGTCGGCAGGCTCAAAGAGCGGTCTGCTGGGAAGGATACGACCACGGGGCACTGGGAAATGGCCGGGCTTATCTCAAATAAGCCTATGCCGACGTTCCCGGAAGGATTCCCGAAGACGGTCATCAAGGCATTCGAAAAGGCCGTGGGCCGCGGGACGCTTTGCAACAGGCCCTATTCGGGCACGGACGTTATCAGGGACTTCGGGCGGGAGCATATCGAAACGGGAAAACTGATCGTCTATACGTCTGCGGACAGCGTTTTCCAGATCGCTGCGCACGAGAACGTCGTACCGGTGGAACAGCTGTACGAATACTGCAGGGCTGCAAGGAAGATCCTGACGGGTCCTTATGCCGTCGGGCGCGTCATCGCGCGTCCATTCGTTGGCACCTGGCCGGACTTTACACGTACCGCGAAGCGCCACGACTTTTCGCTGACCCCGCCTGAACCCACCATGCTGGACGCTATTAAAGACGCCGGCAGGACGGTTTACGCCATCGGCAAGATCCAGGACATTTTCGCCGGCAGAGGCATCAGCAGCTACGTGTATACGCAATCCAACGCGGACGGTATGCGCCGGACGCTGGAAGCGCAGGATATGGATTTCGAAGGTTTGTGCTTCACCAACCTCGTGGATATGGATTCCAAATTCGGCCACCGGCAGGATGTGGACGGGTATGCCAACGCCTTCGCCGAGTTCGACTGCTGGCTCCCGGGATTCGTGGAGCGGATGAGGAAAGACGATATACTGATGATCACGGCCGATCACGGGTGCGACCCGGGGGACGACAGCACGGACCATACGCGTGAATACGTGCCGTGGGTCGTTTACGGGGACGGGATAAATCCTGTCGGACTCGGGACGGGAGACACGTTCGCGGATATCGCCGCGACGGTAACAGACTGCCTTGGCGTGCCCTTTTCCTGCGCGGGACGGAGCCGCCGTGCTGAGATCGAAAGGAAATAGTATGGACGACCGGGAACTTTGCGAGATGGCCAGACAGGCCCGCAGCCGCGCGTACGCGCCCTATTCGGGCTACACGGTAGGTGCGGCTCTTCTGTGCGCGTCCGGACGGGTATATACCGGGTGCAATATCGAAAACGCGGCCTTCTCCCCGTCTGTGTGCGCCGAGCGCGTAGCGGTCTTCAAGGCCGTCAGCGAGGGCAATAAGGACTTTCTGAAGATCGCCGTGTGCGGCGGCAGGAGCGGACAGGCGCCGGCAGAATCCTTCCCGCCTTGCGGCGTCTGCCGGCAGGTGCTGGCGGAATTCTGCAAGAAGGATTTCGTCATCCTTCTGGCGGGACCGGACAGCTTTGAGAAAAAGTCGCTCGAACAGCTCCTGCCCCTGGGCTTTTCCCCGGACGACGTCGACGGGTCGAAAGGAAAAACAGAATGAGAATGTATGATATCATCCGCCGCAAAAGAGACGGAGAGGAACTGACCGACGAGGAGATCGGATACTTTGTAAGGGAGTATACGGAAGGACGCATACCGGACTACCAGGCTGCAGCCTTCTGCATGGCTGTCTTTTACAAGGGCATGTCCGACCGCGAAACGGCCGTGCTGACCATGCGCATGGCAGAGTCGGGAGACATGCTGGATCTTTCACGCTACGGAGAGTTGTCCGTGGACAAGCACTCCACGGGCGGCGTCGGAGACAAGACTTCGCTCATCGTGGGACCAATCGCTGCCTCTCTCGGATGCAAAGTGACGAAGATGTCCGGCCGGGGACTGGGGCATACGGGCGGCACGATAGACAAGCTGGAATCCATTCCGGGCTTCCGGACGACGCTGTCCGCCCAGGAATTCTTCGACGTGATAGACAAAACGGGCATGGCCATCATCGGGCAGTCCGATAATCTAACGCCCGCAGACAAAAAACTGTACGCGCTGCGCGACGTGACGGCTACCGTGGACAGCATCCCGCTGATCGTTTCCAGCATCATGAGCAAAAAACTGGCTGCCGGGTCCCATACGATCACGCTGGACGTAAAAGTGGGCTCAGGCGCTTTCATGAAGACGCCGGAACAGGCGGGGATCCTGGCCCGCAAGATGGTCGCGATCGGAAAGGCCTGCGGGCGGAACATGGCTGCGGTCCTTACGGACATGGACTAGCCGCTGGGACATGCCGTCGGCAACTCGCTGGAGGTCCAGGAGGCCGCGTCGGTGCTCAGGAGCGAGGAAACGGGAGACCTTTCAAGGCTCTGCACGATCCTCGCGGCGGAAATGGTGTCCCTTGTCCGCAAGATCTCCCAGAAAGACGCGGAAAAGATGGTAAAGGAAGTCATCAGGAGCGGAAAGGCGCTTGAAAAGATGGCGGAGTGGATCAGCGCGCAGGGAGGCGACAGTTCCTTCCTTTACGAGCCTGAAAAACTCCCGCCCGCAAAATACAGGCTGGAAGCACTCGCAAAAAGGGACGGCTACATCGGCTCCATGAACGCCGAAGAGATCGGGCGCGCATCCGCCCTGCTCGGCGCGGGCCGGATCCTGATGGAAGACAAGATCGACCCGGGCGCCGGGATCATGCTTGAGAAGCTGACCGGCGACAGCGTGAGGAAAGGCGATGTGACGGCCGTGCTGTACACGTCCGACAAAGACCGCTTCGAGGCGGCCAGGAAGGTGCTGGAGCAGGCAGTGACCGTCACGGACGAAAAACCGGCGTCAAAGCCGCTGATTTACGAAACTGTCAGATAACGGGCTATAGATTGCCGATAACGGCAAACTTATTTTAAAACCATTAATACAAACGACTATACGCTTTAGCTTCACTCGCTGACGAAAAGGAACATTATCATACAATTGTTCCACTTTTCCGAATGAATAGAATTAATCCTGTTTATTTGTTATAATAAGGTTGGTCTAAATACGAGAAGGGAGAACCTTGGCATGGACCTTGAACAAAAGTATCGCAAACGGAATCTGATCACCTATCCGTTAGGTACCGTCGGAAGAGACGGCATGTACCAGCTCTTCACGAACTTTATCCTGACATTCATCCTCTTTACCCGCAACCTCAGCGCCGCACAGCTGGCGACCATCACGCTCGTGATGGTACTGGCCAGGGCCTTCGACGCGCTGAACGACCCGATCATGGGGTACATCATCGAAAGAACGCGTACCCGCTTCGGTAAGTTCAAACCGTGGCTCGCGATCGGCATGCTGTCCACGGCGGCCGTCATCATCACGGCATTCACAAGTCCTCTGGACGGCTGGCCGTTCATCATCGAGTTCGCGATCGTGTACTTCCTTTACAGCATCACGTTCACGATGCACGACATCTCCTACTGGGGCATGATCCCCTCGCTGTCTTCCGACGCGAACACCAGGAACCAGTATACCTCCCGCGCCACATTCTTCGCAGGCGTCGGCGGCACGCTGATCGCCATGCTGGTACCGCTCCTGACGACAGGCTCTGCCGCGATCGGCGGCAATACCAAGACGGCTTACGCGATCGTGGCCGTCGGCGTATCGCTCTTAGGACTTGTCTTCATCGCCTTTACGATCTTCGGCGTCAAGGAGCCGAATCCGCACACCAAGAAGGATCCGAGCGACACCTCGGGACACGCTTCCATCAAGCAGATCGTCGGGACGATCTTCAAGAACAGGGAGCTGATGTGGGTCATTCTGATCTTCCTTCTGCAGCAGATCGGCAACGCCATCATCGGCGGCGGTCTTGGCTCCACATACGTTTATTTCGAGTTCGGGTATGAGGGAGGCCTTTACTCCATCTTCTCGACCGTAGGCGTCGCGGCCACGGCGGTCCTGATGATCATGTACCCCATGATCTCAAGACATATCAACCGCAAGCCGCTGATGTCCATCATGATGATCGTGTCCGGCGTCGGGTACGCTCTGATGCTGGGGCTGGGACTTGCGATGCCCGCGGGCATGGTCAAGTTCTGGATCTTCACGATCGGCTACATGCTGGCGAATTTCGGCCAGTACTGCTTCTACCTGGTGCTCATGATCTCCATCCTCAACACGGTCGAGTACAACGAGTACCAGTCCGGACATAGGGAGGAAGCCATCATCGCGTCCGTCCGTCCGTTCCTGACCAAGCTCGCGTCCGCGCTGGCCATCGCGCTGACGTCCGCCACCTACCTTATCTTCAAGGTGACGGATTACACCAACCAGATAGCGACACTGGAGCAGCAGGCCTCACTGGGAGAGATCACGGAAGAGCAGAAGCTTTCGCAGATCGGCACGGTACTGGGCAGCGTGGAAAGCGGCCAGAAACTGGGGATCCTCATCGCGATGACGATCGTCCCATGCCTGTTCATGCTCGTCGCGTTCCTGCTTTATAAGCACAAATACACGCTCGACGAAGCGAAATACGACAGCATCGTCGCAGAACTTGCGGAGCGCCACGAGGCGGAGAGAGCCGCGAAGGCGGAAGCCGCTGCCGGCGCGGAAAGCGCTCCCGCGGACAAAGGCATCTCCGGATAAGTTATGCGCTGCCCGGCGGACAGCGCACGAAAGGATTACATATGTTTGTCGACATCACCGGAAAAAGACGGTATAAAATGAATCTGCACTGCCACACGACTCTTTCCGACGGCCATACGACGCCGGAAGAGACGATGGCCCTGTACGCCGCCATGGGATATGATTACATTGCGATCACGGACCACTGGATCTGGGGCGAGCGGCAGGAGGGGGAATTCCCCGGGCCGGACGGCCGTCCCCAGAAGATATGCGTGATCCCCGGCTGCGAGTTCGACGCCGGCGGCGGAGACGCGAAAAAAGGCGTTTTCCATATCCTTGCGCTGGACGCAAACACCCGCCCGGATCTTTCGAAGGATCTGACGCGGAACTATGAGATGAGCCAGACGGAGAAGGGCAGACTGATCGTGGACAGGATCCATGAAGCCGGCGGCATATCCGTTATCGCGCACCCTGCGTGGAGCGTGAACAGACCGGAGATGATCGAAGCCATCGGCGGATTCGACGCCACGGAGATCTACAATTCCGTCTCTGATTTCGAGATGTCCGACCGTCCCTACTCCGGCTCTATCGTCGACATGCTGGCGGACGACGGCTGGTATCTGCCGCTGCTCTCCACGGACGATTCCCACTACTGCACCGGGGAACAGGGCAGAGGATTCATCATGGCGGACGCGGACGCGATGGACCGGTACGGGCTGGCCGAAGTTGTCCGCAAGGGACTGTTCTACGGCGTAGCGGCCACCACGGCGCATCCCGCGGACGGCCCGCAGGTGTTCGCTGAACTTATCGACGAGAATACTGTCCGGATCAGGACGAGTCCCGTGTGCAAGATATCCACGTTCTCCAACAGGACCTGGACGAGCGGACGGATCATCCGCGGGCAGGGACTGACGCAGATGGACTATGAGCTCAACAATTACGAGCGGTACGTCCGCGTGGAAGCGACGGACGAGTTCGGCCGGGTGGGTTACACCAACTTCCTGGTGACAGGACGAGACTGAAAAACTGAATGACAAAACGCCCGGAGGACCATGTTGCGGTCCCCCGGGCATTTTCGCTTTTTCGGTCAGTTGTTCGATCGCTGGATGAGCTTCAGCAAGGCGGAGCGGTGTGCCTTCATGGCGCCCTTTTCGCAGAATTCCTGGCAGCAGAAGCACTTGATGCAGACATTGCGGTCGATGACGGGTTTTCTGTCCGCGTTCATGGTGATGGCCCTGGCGGGACAGATCCGTGCGCACTTGCCGCAGCCGATGCATTCTTTCGGCTGCAGTTTCGGGCGGACCTCCAGCGTCTTGTGCAGAAAGCCTTTGACGATCTTTCCGATCGGCCCCTTCAGATTCGCCCCCATGGTGAGGTCGGTCCTCGCGGACACGACGGAGAAGTCCTTTACGGCGAACTCGCCGACGGGCGCGCTGCAGTCGATGGATTTGATGTCCGCGCAGACAAGGCCGCGGTCCGCGGCGGCGCGGATGGTGGGGACGGAAAGCGGGTCGATGCCGATGATCGAAGCGCATACGATGTCCGCTGCGTGCGGGCTTCTGGAGGCGATAAGGGCTGACATGGCCTTCGGCTTTCCAGCCGTCGGACCGTTGCCCTCCATGCCGACGACAGCGTCCGCAATGGAAAGGACGGGCTTGAAATACTCGTCCAGGTCCACGATCATGTTGGCGAACTTCATGGCGTCCGGGAACCTGTAATGGTATTCCATCTTGGTCGTCCCGGGAACGGCGCCGAACATGTTCTTGGCGCACGCGGACATGCCCATCATGCCGTGGCTCTTCAGCTTGCAGAAATTGATGATGACGTCCGCCTCTTTGAGCCACGCCGTGTATTCGAAAGTCTGCGCGCTCACGGCCTCGGGGAAAACGGCCTGGGCCGTTTCAAAGTTCTGGTTGAGGGTGGCACCGTGCGCCTCGGCTTCCTTCATGCCTGCCGCCGCGTAGATCCGCTCCACGAAAACGGGCGTGAACAACCCTCCCGGGCTGTCCCCGATCGTGACGGTCGCGCCGCGCTCGCGCAGCATGTCCGTCAGGGCGCACAGCAGGGCCGGGTGAGTCGTCGCTGCCTGCTCCGGGCGCATCATGGCGACAAGGTTTGCCTTGACGGCAACCTTCATGTCCGGCTTCACGAAGTCCAGCATCCCATAGGGCAGGAGCAGATTTTCAAGCGCATCCCTCACCGCCTGCGCCTCGTAAGACGGGCAGCGGACAAGGGATACGAACCGTTCGTCGCACATCTTTCTTACAGTTTGGAAAGGGCTGCAAGGATCCCTTCCAGGTTCTCCTTGTACTTGCGGAGCTTCTCCCGCTCGCCGTCCACGACGGCTGCGGGCGCCTTGGAGGTGAATCCCTCGTTGGAAAGCTTTGCCTCGAGCCTTGCGATCTCCGATTCCATCTTTTTCTGCTCGCCGCTGAGTCTTTCACGTTCCTTGGCTGGGTCTACGAGATCCGCCATGGGCAGATAGACGGTGGCCGCGTCCGTTACGATGCTGACGCACTCGTCAAGCGGCTGAACGGCGGCGATCGCCTGCTCGTCCGTCTCAACGGCAACGTCCGAAGCGCTCGCGAGCCGTACGAAGAAGGAGGCGGTATCCTTGAATGCGGATACGTATTTCGTCTGGATCAGGACACGGGAGCGGCGGGAGGGCGCCACGTTCATCTCGTTGCGGCGCGCGCGGATGGCCGTGATGGCGCTGATCGCCTTCTCCAGCTCGTCGCAGGCGGCCGGGAACGAAAGCGCTTTGTCCGGCGCCGGGTAGGTGTCTATCATGATGCTGGGCGCCTCGTGCGGCAGGGACTGATAGATCTCCTCCGTGATGAAAGGCATGAAGGGATGCAGCAGCTTCAGAATGCCCAGAAGGACGTAACTGATGACGTTCTGCGTGACGGTGTTGTGGGCGTTCTCTTTGTCCGACAGGGAGACTTTCGCCATCTCGATGTACCAGTCGCAGAAGACGTCCCAGGTGAAATCGTACAGCGCATTCAGCGCGATGCCGAGTTCATATTTGTCCAGCGCTCCCGTGACGGCGCGGACGGTATCGTTGTATTTCGTGAGGATCCACTTGTCCTCCAGCGCCAGGTCCTTCTTGTCCGGGAGACAGACTTTATCGATGGAAAGGTTCATCCGGACGAATCTGGACGCGTTCCAGAGTTTGTTGGTGAAATTGCGGGCGGCCTCGATGCGTTCGTCCGAGAAGCGCATGTCGTTTCCGGGCGAGTTGCCGGTCGCCAGGGCGAACCGCAGCGCGTCGGCGCCGTACTTGTCGATGATCTCGAGCGGGTCGATGCCGTTGCCGAGGGATTTGGACATCTTCCGTCCCTGCGCATCGCGGACAAGACCGTGGATAAGGACCGTGCTGAACGGGATCTTGCCGGTGTACTCCAGCGAGGAGAAGATCATGCGGGAGACCCAGAAGGTGATGATGTCATATCCCGTGACAAGTGTGTCTGTCGGGAAGAACGTCTTGAGGTCTTCTGTCTTTTCAGGCCATCCCATGGTGGAGAAGGGCCACAGAGCGGATGAGAACCAGGTGTCCAGCGTGTCCGGATCCTGGCGCATGGGCTTGCCGCACTTGGGGCAGACAGCGCCCGACTCCTTGGTGACTGTCATGGTCCCGCAGGCGTCGCAGTAGAAGGCGGGGATCCTGTGACCCCACCACAGCTGTCTGGAAATGCACCAGTCCTGGGTGTTCTCCATCCAGTGGAAGTAGTTCTTGTCGAAGCGTTCAGGGACGAACCGGATGGATCCGTTGCGGACGGCTTCGATCGCCGGGCCCGCAAGCGGTTCCATGCGGACGAACCACTGCAGGGAGATCATCGGCTCGATGGTCGTGTTGCATCTGTAGCAGGTGCCGACCTCATGCGCCAGATCCTCGATCCCGGCAAGGTATCCGCCCTCCTCGAGGTCCTTCACGATGGCTTTTCTTGCCTCGTATCTGTCCATGCCGGCGTATTTCGGATAGTTGTCCGTGATCTTCGCGTCTTCCGTCAGGCAGACTTCCATCGGCAGCTGGTGACGGCGGCCGACCTCGAAGTCGTTCGGGTCGTGCGCTGGGGTGATCTTGACGCAGCCTGTCCCTTTGTCCAGCTGGGCGTGCTCGTCTCCCACGATGGGGATGCGCCGCCCGACAAGCGGCAGCGTGCAGTACCGGCCGATCAGGTGTTTATACCGGGGGTCTTCGGGGTTGACGGCGACGGCCGTATCGCCCAGTAGCGTCTCCGGACGGGTCGTGGCGACTTCCAGATACCCGTCTCCGCCGACCAGCGGATAGCGGATGTGCCAGAAGTGGCTCTGCTGCTCCTCATAGTTCACTTCCGCGTTGGAAATGGACGTTTTGCAGTGCGGGCACCAGTTGATGATGCGCTCGCCGCGGTAGATGAGACCTTTATCGTAAAGGCGTACGAAGACTTCGCGGACCGCCTTGTTGCATCCCTCGTCCATCGTGAAGCGCTCGCGGCTCCAGTCGCAGGAGGATCCCATCTTCTTGAGCTGGGACACGATGCGGCCGCCGTACTGCTCCTTCCACTTCCAGGCGCGTTCCAGAAACTTTTCCCGGCCGAGCTGATCCTTGGAGAGTCCTTCCTTGCGCATGGCCTCCACGATCTTGGCTTCCGTGGCGATGGAGGCGTGATCCGTTCCGGGCAGCCAGAGGGTATTGTACCCCTGCATGCGCTTGTACCGGACCAGGATATCCTGCAGTGTATTGTCCAGGGCGTGCCCCATGTGGAGCTGACCTGTAATGTTCGGGGGCGGAATAACGATGGAGAAAGACTTCGCGCCTTTCTTCATGGAGGGCTTGAAATAGCCTTTTTCCATCCACTCCTGGTACAGACGATCTTCGAAATCGTGCGGTGAATAGGTCTTCGGCAATTCATGCGTTTGTGCCATTTCTTTTCTATCTCCTTCAAACAGTTTACTGAAAAACAAAAAATCTCCCCGTCCTGACATCAGGACGTGGAGTTCACGCGGTACCACCTGATTTTGCGCCTTAGCGCACACTCAAGTCCCGTTTTCGCAGGGATGACGTCCCCGCTTAGTAGGACTATTGTCCGTTCTGCGAGGCCGCTCCGGAATCACTTTGGACAGGGCACCCGCGGATTCTCACCGACCATCCGCTCTCTGTGGGGCTGCTTGCCGTCTTACTACTTTCCTTCACAGCGTTGCAGATAGTATAGCACAAGGGGGAAAAGAAGTCAATTCTTTTTCCGAGCAAATTCAAAAGTAGAGTGATTCCCAGTGAATTCCCAAAGTAAGTTCCACAGTGGAAGTTGAAGTGGAAGTTAGTGTGGGAAAATGACAGTGACGCGGGAAAAACAGGAAATCGGCACTTCTTCCTTGCATGTTTTCAAGTGATGTAATAAAATAAAGGTAGAAAGATAAGGACTCTTAAGATGGGGTCCGGAACACGGGAGGAAACTGGTATGAGTCTGAAGAAAGATCTGTTCGCGGGCGTGAAGAAGACGCTGGTCTTTTCCCGGGACTGCACGGAGCCCTTGCGCGAGGGAGTGGATTTCTGGATCGGGCAGACGTGCGTCAAGGACACTCCGCTAGGCAAGTACCGTGAGACGGATCCCGCGGACAACTCCAGGTTCGGATTTCGGTTCGACACGCCTTACCCGAAACTGCCCCATCTTCTGGAGGTGGACTATCCGGATGACAGACCGCGCGTGATCTGCGTTCAGGACGGCGTGAGCTACGACCTTACCTCCGGTTTGTCTACGGGCGGGGACATGGTCTGCACGGGACGCATGAGAACGCTGCAGGAGGTCTTCTGGCCCCGCGCCGCCGATCTTTCCGTCCTGATCTGCACCGTTTCAGGAGAGGAGCCCGCAGCGGCTGCTGCGATCCGCGTTTACGCGCTGTCAGAGCTGCCCGCGGCTCAAAAAGAACCAACGGCGGGCAGAAGGACGTTCGGGATCCAGTACGAAGACCCGTGCGGTACCGGCGCCAGCGAGGGCGCCATGGAATTCTACACATGGCTGGAACATCATATTCAGTTTATGAAACTGACTGGCCAGAACCGTCTGGTCTATCCCGTCAACTGGTACCACGGACCCATCGTGCCGGTCGGGACGCAGCCGCATTCGCGGTTCAACTCGGTCGTCGCGCCTGACCGCCGCTCGTACGGACGGTCGAAAATGGAGGCGCCGGACTGGCTCACGCCGCTTCTGGAGCGGTTCGACAAAGAGGGATTCGTCTTCAGCGGATCGCTCACGCTGCTTCGGCTCGGCAGGCTCATGGAACGCATGAATACGGACGCAAAAGCCGTCGCCGAAGGCGCCGAAACGATCAACAACGTGCTGTACAACGGCCAGATCCAGGGATCCTGCAATGACTGGACGTATCCCTATCATCCGGCCAATTTCCCCGAGATCGCCCGCAGAGGCGAGGCGACCAGGGACATGGATCTCATTTACGGGGAGAAATGCACCTCGGATATGGTCTCCCCGATCTTCAACTGTCTGCATCCGCAGGTACAGAGCCAGATCGTCGACTATTTCGTCGACCTTGCGGAGCGTTATGCGTCACATCCGTCCTTCACGGGTCTTTCCGTTAACTTCTGGCACGGGACGCTGCTGTGGTTCGGCCATCTTCTCTGCGGGTACGACGACTATACCGTCTCGCTGTTCGCAAAAGAGAAGGGCCATGAGGAGCTGGCGCATATCGCAGGGCCTGACCGGTTCAACCGGCGCTACCGGTATATCATGGAGCATCTGAAAGAGGAGTGGATCGGCTGGCGCTGCGCAAAGGTCCGGGAACTTGTCTGCCGCATCCGGGACGGGATGAGAAGCGTCCGGCGGGATCTTGTGCTGACGCTGAACGTCTGGAACGAGCCTTCCCGCTTTGCCTACTATCACGGACGGGAGGGATTCCCGGGCCGCGAGGAATGGGACAAGCAGCTCTTCGCCCGTCCTTCCAACTACGAGATGTACCGCTGGGGCGGACTGGATCTGGAGCACTTTACCGACGAAAAGGGCATCTCCGTATCGGTCGAGCGCGGGTTCTTCCGGGACGTGGAGGAACGCAACGGCAGGCCGGTCTGGTCCAGATGCCTGACGGATCCCATGTGGCTGGACCAAAAGCTTTTGGACGTGCTGGACAGGACGGAGAACAGCGCCGGATTCCATTTCGACTGCTGGGTGGAGCGCTGGGGCGAGAGCAGGTCCTACGAACTGGACGAAAGCGACAGGGAAAACGAGCGGCTCATCCGTCAGCTGCCCGATTTTACGCCGGACTACATCTGGCGGAGCAACTGCATTTACAGGGACGAGATACAGCGCCCGTTCTTCTACCGGGCTGGACAGCGGATCACCTCGGTCCTGCCGCCCGACTGGAATATCCTCGAACACATGACGGCGGATCTGGCGCGGCACGACGCGCTGAACGTCACGGCCGGAGGACTTTATCTGGACAAGTCGCACACAGAGCAGCAGCGGGCCTTCGCGAAAGCGTACGAAAAACTGCCTGCCGTCAAGTTCAGCCACACAGAGGCGCGGGATCCCGTGACGCTCCGCTGGCATACGGACGGCAAACGCGGCTGGGTCTATCTCGTCAACCTGGAGCCGTACAGGATCCCCGTGACGTTCACGGTGAACGGGGAGGAAAGGCGGATAAGGCTTGCACCCTTCGAACTGCGCACGTTCGTTTTTTCCTTCCGCTTGCGGAAAGTCGGCTGCAGGATTTCCGTTCCGGCCAAGACCGTGAAAGGATATGAAAAAGACACTGCCAGGGCGCTGGAAGCGCTGGACAGAAGAAACGCCGCACGCGTTGTCTGGCAGCGCGCGATCCCCGAACTGGAACAGCGTATCCGTAAGGCGTCCGGGACAGGGGCCTATGCAACGCTGCGGCATCTTTTGCAATCCTACTTCGTCCGGCTGGCGCTGGAGGAAGATGGTGTTGAATCTAAATTACAATAATGGTATTATGGTAGTAGCAAACACTTACATTATTTGGTGAGGTGACCGATATGCCCAAACGACTATTAACGCTTGTCCTTGTCCTGTGCATGGCTGCCGGTGCCGTCCTGCTGCCCGGGTGCGGGCCCACCTCGCTTCCCGGCGAGTCTGGATCCGAGACAGAGACCGAAAAGATCGTCATACCGGAAGAGACGTACTATGCGCAGGGAACGACGGAATTCGCGACAGGAAGACAGTGCCTTTACACCGTCATCCACCAGGATACGCCTAAAGACATGTATACGGAACGGGCAATGGAGACTTTGACGGATGCGCTGGCTTCCTACGGGATCTATGCAGACACCAAGGCTGACACCATGCCGAGTTTCGTGAACGTCGAAGATAACAGGCTGGAGCGGGAGATTGTCCTGGGGTACACCAACCGGGCGGAGAGCGGCGCTTACGATATGGGGAAAGGGCAGTACCTGTACGGCATGTCCGAAAAGGGACACATCTTCATCCTGGCCCAGCGCTCGGAAGACCTCGAGAAGGTCACAAGGATCTTCACCGATCACGTCCTGCCGCATATGGAAAACGGCTCCATCCCGCTCGTTCCGGGATTCGTCGTTCGCTTTGACGAAGACGGACGGCTGACGGAGATAAAAGGTTCTGATCCGTATATTACCGCCCCGGACGAGGACGAGAACCTTCTGGGCTGGTTCGATTACGGGACGGCGCTTTACATGCAGAAGAAATTCTTTGTGGGGCCGATGCGGTCGTCCTTCAGCTTTTCCATGGCGAAAAACGAGTATGAGGGATTCGAGTACATCCTGACCTCGGACAGCAGCTACGAAGGACTTCTGTGCGAGGTGACCCCGCTGTCCGACGGAGAAGGACACACGCTTGTGGGGGACATCTACGTCGCCTACTATACGAACATAACCAAAGGCAACGACAAATACCTGACGGGGTACTGCCCGGACGCCATGCTGCCGCAGAAGGCGGAGGGATTCGGGTTCAAGGGCGGCCAGTCCCAAACGCTGTATGTGCTTTACAAGACCACGAAAGACACGGTGCCCGGGACCTACAAGGGCACGCTGAATATCAAAAAAGACGGAAAGATACTGAAGACGGGCGAAGTATCGCTTAAGGTATGGGATATCTGCTACGATGAGGAAACGGCGTTCCTGTCTGCCTTCGGAAACTCTTTCGGCAACTGGTTCAACCCGGATAACCTTAAGGAATCCTACGACATCATGGTCGATTACCGGCTGTCGTCCTACACGATCCCGTACGACGTGGACAGCGAAGCGTTCGATACGCGCGTCAGGAATCCGCGGATCACCAGTGTGATGATCAACGTTTCCGATGCGGGATTCATTTACGAGAAATACAAGGGCGAGCCGGAAATTCTCGAAAAACTCTACTTCTACCCGGTAGACGAACCGTCTACTCCGGAAGATTTCGAAAATATGCTCTACTACTCCAATCTGATCCGCGAGAGGTTCCCGGACGCGGATCTCATGACGCCTTTTTACAAAATCGTCACGGTCAGGAATGAGGAGGGAGAGGTCGTCACGACAACGTTCAAGGTGATCGAGGACACCTCCAACTGGATCTGTACGAAGACGAACACGCTCGACATAGCCGAGGTAAGGGACTGGGCGATGAATCTCAAAAAAGAGAGAGGCGCCAGGATCTATTCGTACGTGTGCGGCGAGCAGAAGCCGGAATACACGGATTTCCTTGCCGAAACGCCCGGAACGGATAAGCGCGTTTTGTTCTGGCAGCATTACTGGAACGACGTGGACGGGCTCCTTTACTGGTGCTACGGCTATGCGGGCACGACGGGCGATATCTGGAACAAAGGCGCCGGAAAGACGGATACCTATCTTCCTACCACGGACGGATGTCTTATGTACAGCGATCCGGAGACCGGGCGCCCGGTCGTGACGCTGGGGCTGCAGTCCGTTCGGGACGGTGTGGAGGACTTCCAGCTTCTCTGCATGGCGGAGCGGCTGCTGGGAAGGGAACAGGCCATGGCGTACGCGGAAAGGATCGGCACGACGTTCGATACGTTCACGACGGACGAGAACACGCTGATGTACGTATACGAGGAGCTGGCCGCGGCAGTGGAGGCCGCGCTCAGACAGTAAAAAAACGGTCAGACGCCGGCAGTCAAGAAAGGAAAAACACGAATTTGGATAAGACAAAAGTCAGGCTAGCCCCGTCCGTGATGTGCTGCGATTTTTTCAGGCTCGGGGAACAGGTAAAAGTATTCGAGCAGGAAGGGATCGAACTGCTGCACATAGACGTGATGGACGGTCATTTTGTGCCGAACCTTGCGTTGGGAACGGATTTCATAAAGCAGCTGAAAAAGAAGACGTCCATCCCCCTGGACGTCCATCTGATGGTGGAAAGGCCGGAGCGGATCCTTTCCGCGTTCCCGTTCGGGGACGGCGATATGGTGAGCGTCCATCTGGAAAGCACGCCGGACGTAAGGCCCGCACTGGCAGAGATCGCGCGCAGAGGGGCAAAACCGTTCCTGGCGCTGAATCCTGCAACGCCGGTGGAAAAATGCAAGGACTACCTTGCACTGATCGGCGGACTTCTCATCATGGGCGTGAATCCCGGATTCGCAGGCCAGAAACTGATACCGGGCACGATCGAAAAGATCGCAGGGGCGCGCAAACTGCTTGACGAAAACGGCAGACCGGACGCGGAGATCGAAGCGGACGGAAACGTTAGCCCGGAGAACGCCGTCCTGATGCGGCGGGCAGGCGTGAACATCTTTGTTGGCGGAACGTCCGCTGTGTTCCGCGGATCGGATCTCTCCCAAAACATCCGGCAATTCAAAAAAACTGTTTTTGAGTAAAAAGAAAAGACCGTTTACAGTTTGTTACTCCCGTACAAAACAGGTATGCCTCCGAACCAAAAAGGATCGGAGGCATTTCAAATGTGAGCAAGAAATCGAAAAGGTGAGCAAGAAAAGTGAGCAAGAAATCGAAAAAGCGAGCAAGAAAAGTGAGCAAGAAACGAGAAGATGGTGAACCTTGATGCGCCATTTTGTTATTTGTTCATAGAATATTTTGCCAATATCGGCAAGTAAACTAAAAAACAACCCGGCACGACTGATAATCGTGCCGGGTTTCTCGAATCCGATCAGATAAGAGGCATTTCCGTCATCCTGAGCTTCGCGCAGCCGTAAGGCACAAGGCTTATCGTCTCCCGTTCGCCGAGAGGTACGCGAGACTGCGGGACTTTCGCACAGACAGCGCCGTATCCTTCTTCCAGCCCCCAGGCGATCTTGCGCATGGACGCGCGGATGACGACGGGCGGGCGGATAGAGGAGAACGGTATGTCGTCTACTTCTTTTTCCTCCACGTCAAAACGCAGTTCGTCAAAAGCGTAGTTCCAGTCCCCCGTGGGCGTCAGCTCGTAATCGCAGTAGGGGAATTTGCGCTCGACGCCGTTCCGCTCAAACTCGAGTTTCTTTGCCGTATAGGGAATCTGGAGAGAGAATATGAAAGGCCCGTACGCAAGGCTCTTGAGATCGTGCGGCCTGCAGACAAGTTCCGGCCTTGCCGAGAAGGAAATACGCACAGTCTTCTCCTCGCCCGCCTTGCAGTCGAAGGACAGGCTGTCCTGCCGTACAGTTTTTTCGCCGTTCACTGTAAGATCCCTTGCGTATCCCGGGATGCGGACCGTCAGACGGAAATCTTTTCTTGAGACGATCTTGTATGTTAAGTCCTTCTTGAACGGATAGTCGGTGACGAGCGTCACGTCCGCTTCCTTTGTATGCAGCGAGGAGGGAACGGGAACAGCGGATACGATCTCGCCGTCGCCTTTTAAGAACGCGGACAGCGCGAATTTCGGCCAGGCCTGGTTGAAATTGGCCGTGCAGCATCCGTATCCGGGCTCAAGGCCGAACAAATGGGACTCGACGCTGTTCGTCCGGAAGATCGGCCTTCCCGGGAACTTTTCACAGGCTATCTGGTTGCTCATCTGGTCGTACTGATGCGTCCACATATCGTCGCTGATGGTGGCGGGAAGCGCGTTGAAGGCCACTTTTTCAAGCCGGTCCGCCCAGGCGGGATCGCCCGTTACGGCATACAGCCATTCGCATGAGTACATGAGTTCCGCGACGGAGCACAGTTCCGTGCCCTGAATGGGGCTGAGACCGGACAGGCACTCGTCTCCCGTGAAGATACCGACGGGCGTTCCGTTGTATGCCGTCAGCGTATCGGCCAGCGCGGTGGCGATATCCCTGTATTCTTCACCGAGCAGTTCGTGGGACAGCGCTTCGTATTTCAGCATCATGCACAAATTCACGATGTGCGTTTCCTGTCGCCAGCAGTACTGAGGCGCACGCCACATCGGCATGAAACGCTCGTAATCGGCGCCCTGCTGTTTGAGGATCACGGCCAGTTCCCGGATCCAGGGCTCATCGCAGCGCTTTTGGAGGAAGCGCAAAGCGACAAACGTTTCAAACCATCTGGCCTGGCCCCAGCCGAACAGCTTGATGCGTCCGGTTGAAAGAAGGTCATGGTAGTTCTTCAGAACGCGGTACAGCACGTCCGGGATCCTTTCGTCTCCCGAGCATTCATAATAGACAGTCAGGACTTTGGACAGCAGCTGTACGGCCCATGTGTCATAGGTCGGGATCTCCTCCTCCTTACAGGGGCAGATCCAGCCGCTCGGCTGCTGGTGAGCGATGATGGCGTCTATGTATTTTTTCGCGCGGCAGATAAGGTCTTCGTCTTCCAGAAGGTAGGCCAGCGGCACGAAACCGTCCAGCCAGTAGGGAACGCGTTCCCATCCTTCAGCGTCCTTCCCGATCCATGCGCTGTCCCGGACGTCCCGCCAGATCTTGTCCAGATTGCCGGAAAGACCGTTCGCCTGGATCTGCAGCTGCCGGCGGAGCCAGCCCTGCGGCTTGAGTTCTTTTGATGTAAAGAAAGACCAGTGATCCATAGTATCCTCGATAAAGCAGTATTCTGACAGGCTTTTGCGGCCGTCAGTTGATTATACCATGAAATCAGTTCCTATAAAAGAATTTTGCTATAATTGTTTTATGTGTGGAAAGCGGACCGCTTCTGTGCTATAATGGAACAAATGGAACTGCAATGACAAATCTGGAGGTTTGTTTTTTATGCCAAAGATGAGAATCGGCATCAATATAAATGCGGATCAGGTCCTGGAGAACACGTTCCTGTTCAACAGGATATGCCGTGAAGGGAACATGGTCGATTTCGCCGTATGTCATATGGAGCCTTTCAGGCTGAGCCTTTCAGACGCGTGCAGAGAGGCTGCCACCGTGGCCACGAAACTGAAGGAACTGAACATCGACTGGATCGCCAATTTCGAGTACCAGAACTTCCACGACAACTGCGTGGGACCGGACGGATACGACTGGGCAGCGCCTCAGCCGGGCCTGCACAGGCTTGAACTGCCGAAGGAGTATATCGAAGCGCTTTCCTCCTGCAAGAATCTGATCGGCATCATGTACGACGAGTTCGAGCATGTCATCATCAACAGGAATCTGTCCTTGAAGCATGATCTCGGCGTCGATCTGCCGGTGTTCGATCTGTCCGGCGCCAAGGACGCAGCATCGTGTTCCGCCGCGCTCGAGCAGCAGCTCGGCGCGTACGCAGACGGTCTTATCGCCAAGGGCGCGCCCGCGCTGGCCGGCGAACACGTCTTCCCGGTCCTTTTCCATACGTTTGCCAAAAAAGGGATCATCCCGAATTTCAAATCGCAGAAAGAATCCTTCTCCAACATCCAGTTCGCCTGCGCCGCAGGGGCAGCGCTTGAGTACGGAACGCCGCTGTGGAACTGCGTGGATATGTGGTACCACTGGAACTATCCAGGACATTCCGCGAAGGAAATGCACGCGAATCTGATGTTTGCCTACTATGCCGGCGTCGACTGCGCCTATGTGGAAGGCGCGGCCGCGTTCCTTTGCAAGGACATAAACGGCGAGCACTATAACGAGTTCGGCGATTTCTTTTCCATATTCTCCAAAAACTTCAGGGGACGCGAACGGAACTACGGGATCGCGGACTACCGCCCGCAGATCGGCATCATCAAACCAGACGATACATACTGGGGCCAGGGCGCTCCCGGCAAACTGTGCAAGATCCACTGGGACAATTGCCTGTACGGCAACCCGGACGTGAAGCCGGGCAAAGAAAGCAACGACTGGATCCGGGCTTTCAGCGTGATCACGATGGGAGAATCCGGCCCGCACAACGTGACCTGGAACCGCAACAATTTGTGGTCCAGGCAGAAATTGCATCGCTCGTTCGCCACCATGAACGCGGCTGCTGTCTTTGACGAGAACGTAAGGCTCGAGACGCTGCAGTCCCTGAAGCTCTGCTTTTTGTGCGGGGCCTACGTAAGCGAGCAGACGCTTGAAGACGTCGCGAAACTCGTCCGCGAGAACGGACTGTGCGTCGTAGCGCCGCGCCGGCTGCTGCCTGCGGACGTCCTTTCCATGAAAAAAGAGAAGGGGATCATCCGGGACGGAGCGGGCATGTGGATCGTCTCGGCAAGACCTGATACGAAGGCAGTCCGCAAGCTTGTCGCCCCCTACCTCGGGCAGAAGGGCCAGATCAGGCTCACTTTCCGCGATGATACGGAGGTTGTGCTCGACATATCCAGTGACGGCGAGACGCTCTTGCCGCACGGCATCATGTAACCGAAACAAGTTCATTCCGGGCTCGGCAGAGCCCGGGATTTTTGACCGAAATTTACGAAAGGGGCCGATTTGTGAACAAATACAAAAAACTGCTGACCAACACGGCCATACTGGCGTTCGGCATGTTCGGCTCCAAACTGCTGGTGCTGCTGCTCACGCCGCTGTACACGGCCTGCCTTTCCAGGGCGGAGTACTCCGTGGCGGATCTTCTGGCGCAGGCATCCAACCTGCTGATCCCCATCGTGGCGGTGGGCCTTTATATGGGCGTTTTCCGGTTCGCGTCGGACGCCTGGGAGGACAGAAAGACCGTTTTCTCCACGGCATCGATCCTTTTGTTCTTCTCTGTAGGCGTTTTCCTGGCGCTGTCCCCGCTCCTTACGATGATCGACCAGTTCGAAGGGTACGGATGGCTCATCATCCCGTACGTGGCGGCTGCCATTCTGCACTACCTTCTTTCATATTATATAAGGGCTGAGGGAAGGACCGTGATGTTCGCCGTCCAGGGAATCCTGAACACGCTGCTCACGGTGTCACTGAACATCCTATTTCTGGTCGGGTTCCGCTGGACAGTCCTGGGATTCGTTTTGTCCGTCATCGTCTCGGACTTCGTCATCTCCGTCGGCATTTTCTTCGCGGCCAGGATCTACCGGGTCTTTTCCTTCCGTTCCTTCAGCAAGAAAACAGCCTTTGCGCTGCTCAGATACAGCCTGTGGCTGATCCCCGGAACGGTCTTCTGGTGGATCACGGAGGTGTCTGACCGGTTCGTGGTGACCTATTACATGGGGCATGAGGTGAACGGCTTGTACAGCATCGCCTATAAGATCCCCACGCTTATCACGCTGGTAAGCGTCGTGTTCTCGGAGGCATGGCAGTATTCCGCCTTCACGGAGGACAAAGACAGCCCTGAATACAGAAAGTTCTATGAGACGGTGTACAGCAATTTCGCCGCCGTCATGTTCATAGCCGCCTCGGGCCTTATCTGGCTGTGCCGGTGGCTCGCTTCCTGGATGTTCGCACAGGAATACTACGACGCGTGGCATTACATCCCGTTTTTGCTGGCATCCACGCTGTTCCTGGCGCTCGTCACGTTCCTCGGCTCCGTCTATCTCGTACAGAAGAAAACGCTGTTCTCCATGCTGACGGCCGTTGCCGGAGCGACGCTCAATATCGTCCTTAACTTCCTGCTGATCCCGCGTTGGGGGCCGATGGGGGCCGCCGTTGCGACGCTTTCGTGTTATGTGCTGGTATTCGTCATCCGCGTCATAGACGCGCGGAGGTACGTCCGTTTCTCCGTCCAGCCTGTCCGAACGGTCGTGAACACGGCGGTGCTGGGAGGACAGACGGCCATCCTTCTTTTGGAAATCAGCGGATGGTTCTGGTGGGAGGCGCTTTGCGTGGCCGTCATGATCGCGATCAACCTGCGGCCGATGCTGCGCGCTTTCAAATCCGCGATCTCCTCGATCCGGAACAGGAAAAAGGGCGGAGAGAGCGAAAAGCAGACTGAGAACGCGGACATAAAAGAATGCGGTTGTCAAGAACAAGATTTGGAGCCACAAAAATGAGTTGTCGACAATTTGTCCACAACTGAAGGCGCGGGCCGGCATGTTTTCAGTACAAACATTTGCGTATCCTTTTGAGACAAAGGAAATATGGAAGCGTTGAGTTGTTTGCAATTTGCAAACAACTGAAATCCATTCCGTAGATTTCTAGTCTATAGTCTTCAGCAGTCATTTGCAAAATTTGAAAAAAAGTGTTGCATTTTTCGATCTGTTGTGGTAAAATCTTTCCCAGTGCGTCTTCGGACGCAGATTACGGGTGGTCCGCTGCAATGCTCGCATGAACGCCCTGAGTATTTGGAGGGCCCTATGGATTTAATCAAGGCTTTTACAGAAGAGCAGCTTAAGAAGGAATTGCCTAATGTTGTCGTGGGTAACTATGTCCGTGTCCACAACAAGATCAAAGAAGGCGAGAAGGAAAGAATTCAGATGTTCGAAGGAACCGTGATCTCGAGACGCGGTGAAGGCATCTCTGAAACATTTACGGTACGCCGCATCTCTTACGGCGTAGGCGTCGAGAAGACATTCCCGATTCATTCCCCCAACGTGGTGAAAGTGGATACGATCCGCCGCGGTAAAGTCCGCCGTGCGAAACTGTATTACGTCCGCGACAAGGTCGGTAAGTCTTCCAAAGTCAAAGAACAGATCTGATGCTGTCAACATACCGTCGGGTATAAACAGACCACCGGAAATTCCAAACTCATGCAGTTTGAAATCTCCGGTGGCTTTCCTTTTTTGTGAGGCGGATAATACCTGTTACTTGTCCAGCATATTGAGCTGGTAGAGCTTGTAGTAGTTGCCGCGCTGCTGAAGCAGTTCCTGATGGGTCCCGCGTTCGACGACAACGCCTTTCTGCAGAACGATGATCTGATCGGCATGCTGGATGGTGGACAGCCTGTGCGCCACGACAAGCATCGTGCCGATGTTCTTGATCTTCTCGAGCGACTGCTGGATGAGGACTTCCGTTTCGGTATCGATGTTGGCCGTTGCCTCGTCCAGGATCAGGATCTGCGGTCTGTGCAGGACAGTCCTGGCGAAGGACAGCAGCTGCCGCTGGCCCTGCGAGAAGTTCTCGCCCCGTTCGATGACCTCCTCGTCAAGTCCTTTCGGCAACCGGTCGATGAAGCTGGTGGCGTTCACGTATTCGCAGGCCTCGCGGATCTCCTCTTCCGTGAAGGACTCGTCGTGCAGGTTGATGTTGGTGCGGATACTGCCGCTGAACAGCGTCACGTCCTGCAGCATCTGGCCGATGCAGCGGCGGAGGGACTTGATGCTGATGTGGGCGATATCCTGGTCGTCGATGAGGATCTGTCCCTTCTGGATCTCGTAGTTGCGGACGATCAGGGAAAGGATCGTGGTCTTGCCGGCGCCGGTGGCGCCTACGAAAGCGCAGGTCTGCTTGGGATTGATCACGAACGAAACGTCCTTGAGGATCCAGTCCTCGCCGCGGTAGGCGAACCATACGTGACGGAACTCGATCTTTCCCTTGACGTTGTCGAGCGGGACGGCGTCCGGCAGATCCCGGACTTCGGGCTTCACGTCCATGAGATTGAACAGACGCTCGGAGGCGGTATACGCCTTCTGGACGTTGTTCACCTGATCGGCCAGCGCCTGGATCGGGTTGTAGAAGCGGGACAGGTACAGGTAGAAGGCAACGATGCCGGCCGCCGCGATACCCGTCTCGATCCCCACATAGAAGGACAGGGCGACGGATCCCATGTAGATGAAGGTGATGAACGGCCTGTAGATGCCGAATCCCAGGATGCTGCGGAACTTGGAGCGGCGCAGCTCGTTGTTCTTCTGGTCAAACTCCTCGAGTTTCTTTTCCTCCTGGTTGAAGATCTGCGTGATCCGCATCCCGGACAGGTTCTCGCTCATGAAGCTGTTCAGTTCGGACAGGTTCTTGCGCTCCGCGCGGAACGTCTTGCCGATGTAGCGGGAAAAGATGAAAGAGGAGATGAAAACGAGCACGACCGGTCCCAGCAGAAACAGCGACAGACGCGGGGACAGGTAGATCATGATGGAATACACACCGATCAGCGTCAAAAAGTTCCTGATGACGCTGACAAGGACGTTCGTGAACAGGTCGGACAGAGACTGCGTGTAGGAAGTCACGCGCGTGACGAGCGATCCAACGGGCATCTCCGTGAACTGGTTCTGGCTCATCTCCTCGATGTGCGAGAAGATGTCCATGCGAAGCGTGTAGATGATGTTCTGGCCCGCTGTCTGCAGCAGCATCGATTCCGCGTAGAAGAACAACAGGTTCACCATGCTTACGCAGAAATAAAGGATGACCAGCGTGATGATGTGCCGGATCGGGATCTCGGCAAGTCCCAGGGATGCGACGATGTTCTCGATGAACAGCGGCAGGATCACGTCGATCCCGACGTTGGTGATGATCAGAAGGCCTGCCAGGATGAAGCGGAGCAACTCGGGTCGGACGTAATGGAGCGTTCGGCCGGTGAGCTCCCGGAAGGGCATCTTATGATCGCCTTTCAGCTTTTCGAGTTCTTCTGTTTCAAATCCGTCCATTACGCCTCACCTCCTTTTACTTCCTTTTCAAGCGTCTGGAGGTAAACCATCTTCTGGTACGTCGGGGAGACGTTCATAAGGTTCTCGGGCGTGTCGAACGCCTCGACACGGCCCTCGTTGAGGACAAGGACGCGGGACAGCCCCGCCACGGTGGAGACGCGGGAGGCGATGATGATGGTCGTCTTGCCGGCCCGCTGCTCCCTTATGTTGCGCAGGATCGTCTCCTCTGTCTTGAGGTCGACGGCAGATACGGCGTCGTCCATGATCAGGATGGGGGCGTCCTTGATATAAGCACGGGCAATGGAAACGCGCTGCTTCTGTCCGCCTGACAGCGTGACGCCGCGCTCGCCCGTGACTGTGTCGTAGCCCTGCGGGAAGTCCCGGACGTTGCTGTCCAGATCCGCGAAGACGGCCGCCTCCCGCACTTTTTCCATATCGACTTCCTTACAGCTGAACGCGATGTTCTCGCTGATCTTCTGGGAGAACAGGAAATTGTCCTGCGGCACGTAGGCGATGCAGTCCCGCAGCGAGTGCACGTTGCAGCTCATGATGTCCTGCCCGTCGATGAAGACGGTGCCGGGATCTATGTTGTAAAGGCGCAGCAGGATGTTGGCAAGCGACGTCTTGCCGGAGCCTATCCTGCCGACGACGCCGATGATCTCGCCGGCCCGGACGGAGAACGAAACGTCCGAAAGGACAGGCTTGTCCTTGCCGGGATACGTGAAGCTGAAATGATCGAAGGTCACCTCGCCCTGCACGTCTGTAAGGACTGTCGCGTTCTCGGGATCGTTGATGTCTTCAGGCTGGTCCATGAAAGCCGTGATGCGCTTCAGAGACGTTCTGGTGCGGCTGTACATCGACACGAGCGATCCCATGGCGATCAGCGGCCAGATCAACAGATCGAAATAACCGGTGAAAGTGACGAGCTCGCCGACCGTCATCTCGACCGTGTGCCCGAACAGCACGACGGGGTTACCGGAGACGAAGCTGTAGATGAACCAGCTCCCGAAGCCGAGGATGAATGCGAAAATGCCGGCGATGATCAGTTCTATGACGTTGTCGAAAATAATGTAGACTTTTGAAAAGGACAGGTTCGTGTCTCTTGTCTTGCGCGCCTCCTTGGCGAACGCGTGGATCTCGCTCGTCTCCTTGACGAAAGCCTTGATGACCCTGATGCCCGTGAAGTTCTCCTGGGCGAAATCGTAAAGACGGTCATACTGCTTCTGCCGCTTTTCCCATTTGTCCGCCATGATCTTCTCCACAAGCGCCCCCCAGAACACGATCAGGATCATCGGGATGAAGGCGAAGATGGAAAGGACCCAGTCCAGACGCACCATCTGCACGATGACGATGGCGCCCAGGAACAGCGCGTCGACCATCTGGACGGTGCCGAATCCCGTATACTCCTCGATGGTCTCAAGGTCTGTGGTGAACCAGGACATGATGGAGCCTACTTTTTCCTCGTGATAGTAGCGCTGCGAGAGCCGCTCGCTCTTGAGGAACATGTCCCGGCGTATCCCGGCCTCGATCCGCTGGGACGCGTTGAACAGGGTGAAGCGCCAGATCATGCGCCCCGCGAACATCACAAGGGCGATGACAAGGACGCGCAGGCACAGGGAATAGATGTATGATTTATCCGCACCCTCCGGCTTGTTCAGCTCGTCGACGATGTCGCCGAGATAAGCGGGCGTCAGCATCTGGACGTAATCCAGCACTACGAGCGCCCCGATGCCGATGAGGAACATCCACCAGAAACGCAGATAATATTTATTGATGTACTTGCCGAATATCAACTGAAACCTCCATAGATGCCGGCCGCGGACCGGCCGGAAAACAAAACAGCCGCAACATTTCTATTATATAGTTTAGTTTATAAAAAGTCAAGGAAACGCGCGAACAAAGCGGCTGAAACCGGTTCAAAAACGTCGGGCCCGGATCGGTGCATAGATCCGGGCCCGAAACATATCGAGACAGAAACGGTTCAGCGGTCCAGGGGCAGCCGGTATGTGCCGGATGCCAGCGGCTCGAGTTTTTCGCCCAGACGGATCTTGCCGTGCAGTTCGCCCTGTATCCGGACGTTTACCGCGGCGTACCCGTCGCCGGTCTTTTTCCACTCCACCTCAAGCCTGCCGGCAGGGAATACGTGCCATGCGCTGCAGGACTGCAGAATGGATGCGAAGTGCGGGTCGAGCACGAACGCGTTGACGTCGTCCAGATCCGGGTTCGGGTGGATCCCGGCCAGTTCCTTGATCATCCACGCGCTGATGTGCCCGAAGAAGTGATGGTTGAGGGAACCGATCCCAAGGCTGCCCATGCCCAGGGCCTTCGCGTTGATCCCTTCGCCGGTGCCGAAGTAGTCCTCGCCCATCGTGGTCAGCCCCTGGGCGATTATCTGTCCGAAGGACGGGCCGCCCGGCTTCAGCATCAGCTCCAGCGCCAGATCCGTGTACCCGTTCTGCGTCAGCACGTCGAACAGCACGCGGACGCCGAGGATGCCGGTGTCCAGGCGGTTCTCGTTCTGCCTGATCCTTTCCAGAAGGACTTTGAAGGCGGTCCCGTATTCCTCTTTGTCGTAAAGACCGTAATACAGGGCCATTGCCTGGGACGTCTCGCCCGTGCCCTTGACGGCGCAGGCGGACAGATCCATCCAGGCCTTGCGGATCGACGTGCGAAGCTCAGCGCCCAGTTTATCCGCGTATTTCTTTTCCTCTTCTGCACCGATGATCTCAAACAGCCTTGAGGCGTAGTTGCAGCAGGCAAAGGCGATGGCAGACAGTGCGAACTCGTCGGGGCAGCGCGTGGCGGTAGGGAACTGCGGAGAACACCAGTCTCCGAGACCTCCCCGGACGATGCCGTCCTCGCCTCGTTTGTCCGAAAAATGCCCCAGCATGCGGCGTATGGCCTCGCAGTTGTCCTCTATGATCTTTCGGTCCATGGTGTACTGGTACATGTAGTAAACGGAAAAGACGAGCGCGCTGTCCCAGCAGGGTCCCGTGTCGTCGCCCCATTCGTGGTTGGGGATGACGGGCCTGGACAGACCGTCTTCGTGCATGGCGCGGCGGAAGCACATCAGCCACTGGTTCATGTCCCGGATCATATCGAAATTCAGGTGGAACTGCTCGGAGGACACGGCGATGTCGCCCGTCCAGCCGTTCTTCTCGCGGTGCGGACAGTCTGTCGGGAAGAACCAGAAGTTGGAAAGGTCGCTGCGGATACAGTTCTCGTACAGCTTGCTCAGCGTCGTGTCAGAGCAGGAAAAGCCGGAAGTGCGGGTGAGCGCGGAATGCTTGACGACATAGGTCAGAAGGTCTTTCGTGGCCTGCTCTGGCTCGATCCCCCTGACGCGGGCGTACCGGAAGCCGTAATAGGTGAAAGAGGGCATGTATTCCTCTGTCCCGCCGCCGCGGCAGACATATTCCGCGCGCTGCACGATCGCTTCCTTGTTTTTCTGCTTCTTATGGCCGGAGAAGTATAGGTTGCCGTTGTAAAAGTGCCCGTCGACAAGCACCTCGCCGTGGTCGATGACGATCTTCTGCCCGGGCTTCGCGCCGCTTATGCGCAGTCTCGTGACGCCCGTGTAGTTGACCCCGAAATCATAGATGAAGCCGTCGCCGTCGCGGATGATCTTCACGGGAGCGAGTTCCGTTTCCGTCAGGATCGGCCGTACGCCGTTGGGGACAGGCTGTCCCTTGATGTCCGGCGCTTTGATCGCGAAGGACCAGCCGGAGTCGTCGAATCCCGGTTCGTTCCAGCCGGGGATCTCGCATCTTGCGTCATACCCTTCGCCGACCCGTTCGTCGTCCCAGCGGACGGGGGAGTCGTGGGTGCGGAACGTTTCGTCCGTCTCGACAAGGATCTCTGTCCCGTCCGAACAGCCGATCGTCGCGCGTGCAGCCACTTTCGGCGCGCCGCGCCACGGCACCTCGTCGAAATCCCAGATGTATCCGCCCCAGCTGTTCTGCAGACCGTTGCCGAGCAGGATCCCGATGACGTTCTCACCTTCATGAACGTAGGGAAGGACGTCGTAGGTATCGTAGAAAACGTAATGGTCGGGGTTGCTGATATAGGGGGACATGTGTCCGCGGGTCACCTCCTGCCCGTTGATCCATAGGCGGTAGAAGCCTAGGGCGCTTATGACGACCGAGGCGGAAACGGGCCTGTTTTTCAGGGAGAAGGATTTGCGCAGATAAGGTTCCGGTACGGGCTTGCCCCATTCGGAGAAGGATCCCGAAGCGGCGATGAAGCGGGTAGGATAGCTCATGAGAAATACTCCTTTTCGTTTACGATTATTCAGAAGGGAAAAGTGAAGAATGACCTGATTTGAGTCGGCGGCGATTCAATCCTGCCCGGGTGCGAACAGGCGCAGCGGGAAGGATTCGGATGCGTCGCCTGAGGAGAGCGTGAACGCGTCTTCCTGCCGGGAGATCTGCAGGCCGGGACACGTCTCTCCACGTCTTACGGGCAGGACGACCGTTGCGAACGTCGCGCCGTGACCCGTTTTTGCGTAGCTCACGACAGCGGCGGGCTGATGCTCGTGGTCTCCCGGCGTCCGGATCGAGCGCCATCCCATGTACGCGGGCTCGTACTGACCGGTGAAAAGGCGCGGACGGACCGAGGAAGTGAGCAGCATCGAGGCGCCGTTCCCAAACGACACCGTGATCTGCCCGCCCGTAAGGGTCAAGGGGTCCGCCGTCAGCTGGAAGGAGACTTCGAACAGATGCCCTCCCTCCTTTGCCTTGAAATCGTCGATCAGGACGAAGAAGGGACCTATGTCCTTCCAGCCTTTTTTAAAGAAGACGACGGTGCGGTCATGCCTTGCGAGGATCAGCGGCATGCCGGATTCCGGGATCTTAGACCCGTATCCCTCGTCGTATGACGAGGCAGTTATTTCGTAGCTTCCCGTCGTCCTGAAACTCATCTCGGCGGCTTTCTTGCCTATGTCCTCCCTGTGCCATTCGTAAAGGTCACGCCGGCTCTGGCCGTACCCGTCCACGAGCCCCGTGTTGTGCGCGCGGGAAGACAGGATATAGGCGCGCTGAAGGGAAGTGTCGTAATCGAAGTTCCCGCTGTCTGGCAGCATGCTGGCGCCGTAGGCGTAAAGCTGGAAACTCAGCTTGTCCTCATGCCGGTGGCCGGCTCCGACGGGCCCTCCGTCGAACAGCGCCCATATCGCATCCTCCTCCCAGCCGCTGCGCATCACGGCGTGCCCCGAATAGGGCAGGAAGATTGAATCATATTCAGGCGGGCACCCTTCCTTCCTGGCCGACGCGAACCAGCGGTAGACTTCGTTCTCCGGATAGGAAGACGAGGCGCCCGAGAGAACGGATGGAACGTATACCTCCGCCCCGTCGTTGATATCCGGCGTACGCAGATCCGGCCGGCACAGTTTCGGGTACAGATCGTACATGCGCCGGATGCCATCGTCCAGCTCCGCAGGATAGCTTACGCCGTACCTGCGGCACAGCGAGGTCACGGACCGGTAGTTCTCGAGATTGTCCCCGTGATAATCCGTCGTCAGCTCGAACTGGAACCCGTCTGGATAGATCTGCTCGGAAAGCTCGTGCACAAGCGTCCCGATCCCGTCCTCGTACCATGCTTTCGCCTCTTTGAAGAAGGGGTAGAGAACAGACAGCTTCACCAGCCCCCCGATCTCCATGATCAGCCAGTTGCGCCAGGTCCTGAATCTGACGAGCCGTATGGCGTGCTCGTAAACGGACCGGAAGATCATCACCCACGTGTGGTCGTCCACCGAGGGGGAGTGGAGGAAAAGATGGATCGCTACGTGCCAGCTGCCCAGCATCCGGATCCCCGCCTCGATCGTCCGCCAGGCGAAAGTCTCGCCGGCGGGCAGGTTTTCGGGGCACTCGCACTGGTCGATCCAGGACGTGATCATGCGGACGTACTGCCGGGCGTATTTCTCGTCGCCCGTGCAGGCGTATGCATCCGCCAGCCTTACGAATTCCTCGTGGCGGGACAGGCACCAGGTCCATTCCTTGAATCCGTTGTACGTCGGATTAAACGACCAGTCGATCCGGTTGTCCGGGAACGTATAGGCCTGACCGACGGAAATGACCTCTCCCCCGCAGATGCGGTCCGCCCGGTCCAGAAGGTTTTTCCGCGCGGCGTCGGAAAGGTTCTTGCCTGGTTTGCCGGCATACAGATCCGGCTTCAGCGTCTTTTTCAGGTAGGATGCGAAAAGCCGCTCCGCCTCTTTCACGTTCTTTGCGTCGAACTGCTCTTTGGCCTGTTCCAGTTCCGGGATCGAAAGATCCAGCGCGTCATGGTAAAAGTATTCTTCTGAAAACAGCATGAAAATCTCCTTTCAATTGAGGATCAGACCCGGACGCCGACCGTCTGCACGCCTTTGCGGGCGCGTCCTGTCAGTCTGATACGCATAAAGCCTTCCTCCCAGTCGTATTCGAAGGACGAAACGCCGGTGTCCCATACTCTTTTGGACTTTTGGCGGCATACAAAATACAGCGTGCCGTCTCTTGCGCTGGCTGCGGCATTGAGTTCGAACTGTACGTACCGTGCCCCGACGGCCTCCCGCCGGATCTCAGCCGCGCCCATAGAGATGTGAAGATCCGAGCCGATGAGCCGGATGTCCCTCATTTCTTTTGCGGAGGTGATGCGCAGCAGATGGCAACTGCGGCCCTCGGTTTGCAGCGTGCAGTCCGAAGGATCCGCTGCCGAATACAGCGGTGCGGCTTTTTCTTTTGCGGGAGGGGTAAGGATTGTAAGCATCCGCAGATGCTCCACCGAGTGCTTATCGTCCATCGCATTGGAGATCATCTGGGTTCCGCCGGGAAGCCCCACGATGGAATGCCAGCTGCGGTATTCGCAGTCTGACAGTTCCCACGGGTCTTTGCGCCAGCTCGGACAGCTCTCGTTTTTCGGACTCAGGTATGTGACGTCCGGATCGTTCACAAAGATGGTGCCGTTGGTCATGCAGGTCTTGAACACTTTGTCAATGCACGGCAGGATAATACTTTACTATTTCATTATACCATTAAGTATTATTTTTTCAAAAAGAAAAATGGTCGGGACGAGAAAAATTTGCAGGGACTGCCCGGATGTGGCAGCCCCTGCTTACCCGTCTTCCGGAGTGAGCACTATATTTTTCCGGAGTTAGCCCTTGAAGCCCCCAAAAAAATGTTGCACAAATTTTCCTTTTCCAAACTGTGCACATGTTATAAAAAACAAGTCAGATC
>JAFSSK010000145.1 GCA_017451045.1 Clostridia bacterium | reverse complement strand
TTGTCGCGCAGGTTGACGGCGAGGACGAGGCCCTCGCCGAAGACGGCGTGCCTGACGCGGCAGCCGGGGGAGAGCAGGTCGGAGATGGCCTGCAGGCGGCGCTCGTCCGCCTCGATGTAGCGCCGCGTCTTCTCCAGCAGTTCTGCGGGGAGGGGCGCGGCGTATTCGAGATTCTCCTCGCCGGCGTCGAAGATGAAGCGGGAGGGATACTTGACGAGGTTGTCGTTGTCAATGCCCTCCGCGTCGCTCAGGTAGAGGCGTTCGCGGGCGCGCGTCATGGCGACGTAGGCAAGGCGCCTCTCCTCGTCCATCGCCTCCGGCGTGTCGCATTTGCGGCTGGGGAAGACGCCCTCGGAGAGCCCGCAGACGAAGACGACGGGGAACTCGAGCCCCTTGGCGTCGTGGATGGTCCTGATGCTGACCCCCGTCGCGTTTTCCGCGGCGCTCGTGGTCAGCCGCAGGTTCTTCTCGTCTTCGAGAAGACGCTTGAAGTAATTCAGGAATCCGTACAGCCCGTTGTAGGCGATGGCCTGGTAGGAACGGGCGTAGTCGTATATGGTCGCGGCCGCGTCGCCGGACGCGATGTCCGCCAGACGCTCGTCCCGCCACAGAAGCCGTATGAACAGATCCGCGGGCATGGCGATCGAGTCTTTCTGCCAGCGGTCCAGCCAGGCAAGGAACGTTTTGCAGCTCTCTGCCAACGGCCCTTCCTCTTCCGATGCGCGGTGCAGAGCGCCCGACAGCGAATAAGCGCTTCCTGCCGCATGCCGGATGGCGATCAGCTGCTCGAGCGTGAAGCCGAACAGGGAGGACAGGACGGATTCAAGCGCGATGTCGTTCTGCGGATTGTCGATCAGTTCGAGCGTCCGCATAAGCAGGATCATTTCGGGATCGTCGCCGGGACTGTCAGATTTCGGGGACTGGACGGGGATGCCGGCCTGCCGGAGCGCGTCGGAGAACTTTCTGAACTGGGTGGAGGAACGCATGAGGATCGCGACGTCGGACGGCTTGAGCGTTTCTCCGTCTTCCTTTTTGCAGGTCTTCAGCAGTTCGCAGATCTTCTGCGCGACCCACGCGGGTTCGCCCCTCGGCTCATCGTCCTCGTCGGGGCTGTCAGCTTCTTTACTTTGCGAAAGAGCGGGTCTGTTGACCAGCGCGATATGGACCTTATCGGGCAGACGTCCATTTTTGTTTCCTTTGGCGAAGATCAGGTCGTCCTCTTTTTTGTATTCCATGCCGGGACAGACCCTGAACGCGAAGGAACATACGAGGTTCGTGAAATCGATCACGGGCTCGTCGCAGCGGAAGTTTTCGGACATGAAGACCGTCGAGCCCTCGGAAGAACCGTTTAGGTCGTCCGGATAGAGGGGAAGACGGCGGCGGTAATCCGCGAAGACGGAAGGCTCCGCGCCCCGGAATCCGTAAATGCTCTGCTTGATGTCGCCAACCATGAAGCGGTTGCTGCGGCTGATCAGCGTGAATATCCTGTCCTGAACGGCGTCCACGTCCTGATACTCGTCGATATAGATCTCGTCGTATTTGGACGCGATCTCGACGGCCAGGGGGGACGGTGACCCGTCAGGATCCGTGAGCAGGGCCAGGAGCTTGCGGCGCGGATCGCTGAAATCGCAGATGCCGCGGCTGCGCTTCTCCTCGATGAAGCGTTCGTCGAAGGCGATCAGAAAATCGGCGATGATGGAACTTACCTTCGATGTTTTCTCCATCTGGACCGCTATTTCCTCGGGCGCGGAGACAAGCCAGCCGTCCCCGATCCCCTTGAGCATGGCAAGATACTTTTTGCGTCCCTTTTTAAGGGATTCCAGATCGATTGCAGTCTGGCATTTCATCGAGATCCTTTTCAGATCCTCGAACTGATGCGCCCGGACCGTCTTGTAGAATTTTTCATATGTCCCACTGGTAAGCGTGTCGCGGAACAGCACGGCGCAGTCCCGTTCGCTGCCGAAAGAAACTGCGTAGTTGCTCAGCGCGGGATCCGTCCCAAGCTTTTTCAGCGCTTCCTCATAGAAGGAGACGACGCTGTCCAGAAGGGCAGTCAGCTCCTCTTTGAACATGGCGCCGGGGGCTGTCGCGAGGAAGTCTTCTTTCGCTTCCTCGCCGAGTCTGTGTCCGGCTTCCCGGAAAACGGAAAGACCGTCCGGAACGGCCGTAAGCCTTGTATAGGTGGCAAGCAGCAGCTCCACAAGATCGCCCCGGTCCTTGGAGGGGGAGATCTGGTCCAGGGCTTCCTCGAACGGGTTGCCGTCCAGCGCGGAAAGGCCCGCGTCGCCCGGGATCGTGCCGTATTTTCCGTAAAACTCGTTGATCAGATCCTCCATCGTCTCTTTGGCAAGAGATTCCGTCTCGGCCTGTTCGGCCATGCGGAACTGCGGCGGCAGGCCCGCCTCGGAGAAATGGTTCCGCAGATGGGAAAGATAGAACGAATCGATGGTGCAGATCTGGGCGCTGCCGAGATCGAGGAGCTGGCGGACGAGATGCTTCCTTGAAGGATTCTCGCTGATCGCCCGGCTGAGCGCCTCGGAGATCTTGGCGCGCAGGTCTGCGGCGGCGGATTTGGTGAACGTCACCACAAGGATCCTCGAAAGGTCTGCGCCGGGTCCTTTTCCGTCGCCGATCAGCGACCGGATGATCCGCTCCGTGAGCGTCGTCGTCTTGCCGGATCCTGCCGCGGCGGAAACGAGGACAGTCCTGCCGTGCAGACTGATGGCGTTCAGCTGTGAAGGTGTCCAGTTCGGCATTTCAGCTCCTCCTTTCCCGTGAACGGACCGGGCAGCCCTCGGCGACAGGGCAGAACCTGCAGGCCTCGGGGCTCGGCGTTCTTTCGCATTTTCCGTTGTAAATATCGTTTCCGACCTGCCTTACTGTGTCGATGACCTGGTTTTCCAGGTCGAGGAAGGCCTGCTGCGAGACCAGGCCCTTCGCTTTCGGATCCAGAAGGCTCTTGTCGGTATTCCAGGCTTCAAGGATGTCGTTGCTGTTGATGATGAGGCTGTCACGCCCGGGTTTGTCGTTATCCAGGTACAGGTAGGACACGCCTGCCGGTTTCGGATTTGCAGGCAGCAGTCCGGACCCGGCGTTGCCGGCAGACGTCAGCGCGGCCATGTACAGCAGAAGCTGCATGTCCTGGCCTTTCTGGATCTGGGCAAAGGAAAGCGATTTCTTTCCCGTCTTGTAGTCGACGATCCGCAGATAAGACTCGCCTTTGTCCTGCCACATGTCTACGCGGTCGACGATGCCGGAGAACTCGATCCGGGGACCGCCGCCGGTACCGCTGCTGATCATGACCGCCGGCAGGGCAGTCCTGCCGTCTTTCTTCGTGCCGATCGGCAGTTCGAAAAAGTGCGGGACGAACAGGGAGGAGGAGAATTCGCCCAGCAGGCTGTCCGCCATGATGCGGGCCAGGTTGCGCAGCCTTCTGAACAGATGGAGCTGCCGTGTCCTGTTGGGTACCTCCTTGAAAAGGATGCCCTTTACGTATTCGTCCGCGATCTCGTCAAGACGCTCGTGCATCCTGTCCGGAGTGGGGAGAGCCAGTTGTCCCCCGGAAACGAATTCGGAAACGAGGCGTTCCAGGACCGCGTGGATGAACGTGCCCGCGTTGGCAGGATCCACGGCGGCCGGTCTGTTCTCGTGCAGTTTCAGTATATGCTGGCAGTAGTAGCTGTAGGGGCATTCGGCGAAACGCTGGATGCTCGTCTGGGTCAGACGGATCCTGTCGCCGATCTGAGTCCTTATATCCATCTGAGCCGGCACGTCGGGCGTTTCTTTGACCGGCACGGAACGCAGCGCAAGCGGCCTGAAGACTTCTGTTTTCACCGAGGGGAAGAGATGGCAGATCCGCAAAACGGCGATAGACGGCTTGCCGGTGTCCGTTCCGCCCGATTCATGGTAGGACATCCAGAGCTTCTCGCCGGCGCGCGTGACGGAACGGTACAGGTAGAACAGCTCGTCGAACGAAGACATGTCGCTCTGGGTGTGCATGTCCACGCCGTAGGACTGCAGCTGGTCCTTGTCCTGCCTTGTGAGCAGGCCGTCGGATGAGGCGGACATGGGGAACAGCCCGTCGTTCAGGCCGATGAGCAGGACGGCGCGCACCTTTTCCGTCCGGAGGGCGGACGCGGATCCGATGATGACGCAGTCCCGGTTCTGGGGGACGTTGCCCATGTCCGCTTCCGAGAAGATCAGGGAAAGCAGGACGCTGAACTCGGATATGCCGATCTTTTCGTCTGGAAGGAGCAAAGACAGGTCGTGAACGGTGCCGAGGACCTCGTCGAAGATCCGCAGGGTATCGGAGGCGTCGCGCCAGCGCCCGGCGCTCAGCTCGTCGCGGGACAGGGCGTCAAGACGCTCGGTCATGCGCAGCGCGCGCAGGTAGTCGCAAAGGGCGCGGCACATCTGAGAAAGGTTGTCGGCGCCGTGAAGCGCGGCGTGCAGGGCGCGCAGCGGCGTCATGATGTCTTTGCGGACCTGGTTGACGATTTTCAGGATGTATTTCCCGCGGTTGGTCAGCTTTTGCGTGTAACCGTCCGGGTTCATAGTCCATTTCTCGTCGAGATTCGCGAACATGCTGCCGCGGATCTTCCAGGTCTCGCAGTAGCTGGCGAATAGCTGGATGTCCTGGGGCCGCACGCCGCAAAGGCCTGTTTTCGCCAGGCTCAGGATATCTTCCGCGCGCCATCCGCCCTCCGTCGCCCTGACTGCGGAAAGGATAAGACGGACGAGCGGTTTTACGTTCAGGTTGATGCGTTCGGACAGAAAATGGGGGATGCCGTACTTTTCAAACGCCGCGTCGATGATACCTCTGTAGGTCTTCGCGTCGCGGGCGATGACGGCGATGTCTTTGTACCGCATGCCGCTCTGGATCAGTTCCAGGACATGGATCGCGGCCAGTTCCGCCTCCGCGTACGGATTGGGACACCGGAGAACGCGGAAAACGTCTTTCGCCTCACCGCTGCCGGCATAAGGCTCCCGTTCGAAATTCCACAGGTTCTTTTCAAGGTAGGCCAACGGGGAATCGGCGTTCTGCGCGGGATATGTCTTTTCCAGGATGAACGGCCGTCCCAGGCGGGACGCAAGATCCTTCAGCCTGTTTTTGGTCCTGGCGGACGTTTCGAACTGGCCCTCGTCCTGATCCGGGTCTCCGCAAAGGCTTACGGTCAGATCCGCGGCCTTGCGGTATAGCTCGGTCAGCAGCAGAAATTCAGGCGCTGTGAACATGGTGAAGGAGTCCGCGAAGACGTGGACGCCCGCGAACAGTTCTTTGTCTGCCTGCAGCATCAGCGCGGCGCGCACGAGTTCGTCGTGGGACTGACCCGCACAGCATTTGCGCAGGTTTTCGTTGTAGACGGTGCAGATGGCGGCAAGATCTGTCAGCTTGCCGTGCAGCGGCGTGTCCGCGGGGACCTTCCCGCAGGCTTCCTCCAGAAATTCCGGCGTTATGTCGTTGACGCGGAAATCCTCCGCAGCGGAGACGAGCGAACGGACAGCCGAGGAGGTCGCTTTCAGCTGGTCGTACAGCGTCAGCGTGCCGCTCAGCTCCTTGAGGGATTTGTACATGATGACGGACTGCATGGCCCGGCTCACGGTCGGGACGTTCCCGCCGCCGAGAGAGGCTTTCACGGTGTCCGCAAGATCGGAGAAACTGAGTATGCGCAGATAGCGGGCGGATCCGGAAGGGAATTCCGTCGCGATGTAGTACTCGACCGTATAATGCTGCTGCTCGGGAATGATGTACAGGACCTGCTCCCCGCGGAGGACGAGTTCTTTCATCTGTTCCAGCATACGCGCGGTCTTGCCGCTGCCCGAACGGCCGTACAGCAGTTTAATCATGCTTTTTGTCCTCCTTCAGTTCCAGATTGCGCAGGATCGTGTCGCGCCCGCGCCAGGCGTAGGCCCGCCTTGAGAATGCCTCCTGTGACATGGACAGGATCGTTTCCTTCGTCAGGACAGGAAGACAGTTCTGTGTGAAAAACGGTATATTTGTGTAAATAGTCCCTTGATATTTTGCTTTTTTCGTGTACGGGCAGACTTCCTGGCAGATGTCGCAGCCCCACACGGACGGGAAGGATCCAAGGATCTCTTCTTCCTCTTTTTCAAGGATCCCTTTCTTCTGCGTCAGTGCGGATCGGCAGAGAAATTCGCGCGGAGCCGGAAGATTGGCGGGACAGGCGCGAAGGCAGGCGCCGCAGTCTTCGCAGTGCCGGACAGGCACGGGCTCGCACGGGACGGAGGCGTCCGTCAGCAGCGAGCCGAGGAAAACGTACGAGGAGTACAGCTCCGTGAGGAGCAGCCCGTTGCGCCCTACGACGCCAAGACCTGCCATGGCGGCGGCCTCGACCTCATAGATGGGCGAGGCGTCCGCGTAGAGTTCGAACCTGTTTTCCGGGAAACGTTCGCGGAGAACGGGGAGGACAGCCTGGCCGACCTGCCTGAAGAACAGATGATAGTCCTCCGGAACGGCATAGGCGGATATGTTCCTCTCGCCGTCGCAGGCGGGGGAATAGTAGGGGACGGCCATGATGAAAGCGGTCCCGGACGATATCCCGGCCCTCTGCAGCTGGCCGGCGTTGCGGATGCGGCATGCGCTGAGCGGGACGGCGCCGACTGCGTGAATATGGAATTGTGCCAGCAGTTCCGTGACGGTCTTTCGCATGACGGCGTCCTCCAAAAATCTTTCTACGTTCATTATAAAATAGGATAGTAGTGCTGTCAACCGTCGGGAAACGAGAAAAGGGCCAATCTTGCTTTTGTATCCCAAATATGGTACAATAAAATGAAAAAATTCAAGGAGATCGCGGCAATGGGTGTGGATGGACCGTTTCATGATACCGTTTTGCGCTGTCCGGTGTGCGGCGCGTCTTTTTCCCGTCGGGGAAACAGCCTTGTCTGCACCGGCCCGAAAAGCCACTGCTATGACATGGCGCGAAGCGGTTACGTCCATTTCGCGCAGAGGCGTCCCGGCGGCGACAGCCCGGAGGCGGTCCGCGCAAGGACCGTTTTTCTGGAAGCGGGATACTACGAAAGAGCCGCGGAGGAACTTGTAAAAATCGTTTCTTCCTTCCGCCCGTCCGGCACGCTGCTTGACGCAGGCTGCGGCGAGGGATACTATACCAACCGCTTTGCCCGTACCGGCAGGTACCGCGTTTTCGGGACAGATCTGTCCAAACCGGCTGTAGACCATGCCGCCAGGGCCGCGAAGCGGGAGGAAAACGGCGCTTTCTATTTTGTCTCAAGCCTGTTCGGCATGCCTGTCGCGGACCGGAGCTGCGACGTTGTCACGTCCGTTTTCGCCCAGTGCGCCGAGGGAGAATTCTGCCGTGTCCTGAAAGACGACGGGATCCTGGTCGTCGCCGGCGCGGGCGAAGATCATCTGCTGGGGCTGCGCCAGGCGCTGTACGACACGGTGTCGAAGAGCGGGGAACGGGAAGACAGGCCGCGCGCCATGAGGTGCCTTGCGGACGGGAAGATCCGGTATGAGATCACCGTCAGGCAGGAGCACATCCCGAGCCTGTTCCACATGACGCCGTACTACTGGAAGACGTCCTTGCGCGACGCGGAAAAACTGCAGGGCCTGAAAGAACTGAAAACGGCTGTCGAATTCGATTACGCCGTATACGGAAAGGGGAGCTTCTGATGAGATACACGGTCTGTATACCTATGTACAACGAAAGCGCGGTCATCGCGGACTGCGCGAAAAGGCTGTCAGACTACCTGTCCGGAACGTATGAAGATTATGAGATACTGTTCGTCGACGACGGCAGCACGGACGAAAGCGCCAAGGTAGTGGAGTCGCTCGGCCTGCCGCATGTCCGCGTGATACGGTACGAAAAGAACCGCGGGAAAGGCTATGCCGTCCGGACGGGGCTTTCCGCTTCCACAGGGGACTTTACGATGTTCACGGACGCGGATCTTGCCTACGGGACGGACGTGATCGGACGCGTGTTCACGAAGTTCGAAGAAGAGCCGGACGCGCAGATCGTGGTTGGCTCCAGGAATCTGGGGAAGGACGGATACGAAGGGTACAGCTTTATCCGAAAGGTCGCCTCCAAACTGTATATCCTGGTGCTCAACATAGCGGGAGGGCTGAAGCTCAGCGATTCCCAGTGCGGCTGCAAAGCGTTTACGAAACAGGCTGTGGAACAGATCATCCCGCGCTGCGAAGTGGACAGATTCGCGTTTGATTTCGAGATCATCCTGTGGGCGCAGAAACTGGGGATCCGCATAGCGGAGATACCCGTGAAAGTGATCAGCCAGGGAGCGTCGAAAGTCAGGCTCGTCCGGGACAGTCTGCGCATGCTGCGGGATCTGCGGAAAATGAAAAAGAAAATCAAAAAGGCTGCCGTGTGACCGCAATGACATTTGCCAGGCAAACAAGCAACCCAAATAGGCATTGACGCGTTTTTTCGATATATACAAAAAAGAGAGCCGAACGACCTGGGCTACCAGGGAGTTCGACCCTTTTTTGATATAATCCTATTAAACATCCGTATCCGTCCCTGGAACAGTACAGTACGATTTCGGAACTTCGGGAACATCGTGTCTTTCCCGGATAGCTTTCGAAACCGCATCTGCAAGATCTGTCCTGTCAAACATCTGAACGGTCTTCGGATCGGATACGGCAAAGGGGAAACCTCTTTCCGCAACAAATCTGGTGATGAACACGTTGATGACGGAACTGAGATTTAGGCCTATAGCGTTTGCGATCTCTTCCGCTTGGGCTTTGATCTTGTCGTCAACTCTTGCAGTGATGGTAGCCATTTTTTTACACTCCTTTTCTGCCACTATTGTATTACATCGTAACACGATAGTCAACAATTATTTGTAAGTGAAATGGCGAAAAGGGAAAACTGCAGAAACATGCAAAGACAATCATTACCGCAGACAGCAAAACGGCCGCTCCGGATTGTTCCGGCGCGACCGTTTCGTGATATTGTACAGGGAAGGGATCAGTTCTGCGCGTCTTCCGCGTGAACGTCGACGCGTCTCACGGAATTCTTGAGCAGGCGGATCCTTGTGCGGTCATGGGCTGTCTCGATCAGGATGGTCTCGTCCTTGATGCTGACGACTTTCCCGATGATGCCGCCGATGGTGGTGATCTCGTCGCCCACTTTCAGCTCATTCAGCATGTTCTGCGTTTCTTTTTCCTGCTTTCTCTGCGGACGGATGCCGAAGAAGTAGAAAGCCACGAATATGACGACGATCATACCGATGGTGATCCATGTGGTATAATTCGAGAATACGCTGGCCTGTTCCTCCAGTACGGAAATGTAATGAAGCATAGTTATGAATCTGTCTCCTTTGCTGATTTTCCGAAACAATTATAACCGATTCCGCTCCGAAAAGCAAGAACAATTCAAAAAACCGGGATCCGCGAAGAAGCAGAAAAAACAATTGCAAAGGAAAGGGTTCCGTGCTATAATAAAATGATTAATTATGTATAGGAGCACACGGATGGAAAAGAAACCATTTCTCGAGTGCGGGAAAATCATCAGTTCCCACGGGATCGACGGCACATTGCGCGTTGAGCCGTGGACGGACGACTGCGCCACTCTTCTGCGTCTGAAGACGGTATACCTGCAGACAGAAGACGGCATGAAAAGCTTTTCCGTCCGCCGCAAAAGGCAGCAGAACGCCTTTGCGCTGCTCACGCTAGAGGGGATAGAGGACAGGAACGCGTCTGATGCTTTGCGGGGCGAGACTGTCTTCGCCGCGAGAGAGGACATCCCGCTCAAGAAAGGCTCGCATTTCATCGCCGATCTGATCGGGCTTCCGGTCTTCAACGAACTGACGGGAGAGCAGATCGGAACGCTCAGCGACGTCGTCAACCGGGGCGCCACAGATCTTTACGAAATCAAAGGGGAGAACAAGACATATCTGGTGCCGGTCATCCCGCAGTTTGTCTCGCGGGTCGACGAGAACGAAGGCATTTTCATCGTGCCGATCGACGGGCTGCTGGATATCTGACGGACAATGATGAGATTTGACATCATGACGCTGTTCCCTGAGCTTGTCTCGACAGTGCTCGGCGAGAGCATCATCGGACGGGCCTGCACAGCCGGCGTCATCGAAATTAACACATACAACATCCGGGACTACTCGGACGATCCGAGACACAGAGTGGACGATACGCCTTACGGCGGCGGGAAGGGAATGCTGATGGCCGCCCCTCCGATCTACAACTGCTACTCGGCCGTTCTCAAAGAGCAGGAGAAAGCGGGTTTCAACGGCAGACGCCACGTCGTCTACCTGTCCCCGACGGGCAAGGTCCTGACCCAGCAGAGGGCCATGGAACTGTCCCGCGACTTTGACTGCCTGATCCTTCTGTGCGGTCACTACGAAGGGGTCGACCGCAGGATCGTGGACGAGATCGTGGACGAGGAGATCTCCATCGGAGATTACGTCCTCACCGGGGGAGAGATCCCGGCCTGCATCCTGACGGACTGCGTGGCGCGCTGCGTCCCGGGCGTTCTTTCCGCAGACGAATGCTATGAAAACGAGAGCCTGAGCGACGGGCTGCTCGAATATCCGCAATACACAAGGCCCTATACCTACCACGGGATGACTGTCCCGGAGGTCCTCATATCGGGCCATCACGCAAACATCGACCGGTGGCGCCGGGAGCAGGCGATCGAACTGACCCGCCGCAACCGCCCCGATCTGCTTGCGGGAAAGGAGGACTCCTTTGAAAAAAAGTGAAAACGTTTTTCTGACCGGCTCCGGCAGAAGCATCTTTTTGCAGTATCTGGACAGATTCTGCAAGGCGGTGTACGGACTGTTCGCGACGGGACTGCTTTCCCGCCTTATGCTCGGCTATTCCAAGGAGTCTGAAGCGCTGAAGAAAAGCACCGGATACCAGGCGCTGGAAAAACGGACGGGGGACCAGCAGGCGAAAGGCGTGCGCCAGAAGGTGATCAAGTTCATCGAGAGCAGCCGGATCTTCAGCTGGATGAGCAGCCTCGCGCAGTCGATGGTGAACACGTCGCTGACGGTCTACGGCCTGTTCTTCGGCCTGTTCGGCCTGTATACGATCGCCACGTTCATGACCAGCGAGTCTTTCGGAATCGTGCCGAAGATCATGAATCTGTACGTGGGCATTTCCATGGCGGCTATCGCCATCCCCATGCTGTTCGTCACGATGCCGCTGGCAAGGATCCTGCAGTCCAGCAGAGCCGCGGACTGGGTCCTGAACCAGCTGCTGGGACTGGCAGTGGACAAACATGAAAAAACGCCGAAATACGCCGTTTTCGTGGCCCTGATCCTGTCTTTGGTCTGCGGTTTCCTCACATTCTGGTGCGAACCGCTGAAACTGCTGGCGATGCTGGCGGTCATCATCGTTTCATGCGTCATACTGGCCCATCCCGAGACGGGGACCATCGTCGCGATCGTCATCGCGCCCATCCTGATGCTGAAGGGGTCCACGGCGCTGGCGCTTCTGTACGTGATCGTGCTGTCCGTCATCGGCTACACGGTCAAAGTGGCGCGGGGAAGACGCGTGTTCCGGATGGAGCTTCTGGACGGGGCCATCGCCGTGTTCGCGCTGCTGTACCTGCTGTCCGGCATCTTCACCAAGGGCGGCTTCGAATCCGTGCAGGAGACGTTCGTGCTCGTCATCCTGTTCCTGGCCTATTTTCTGTGCGTGAACCTGATGCGGACGCCGGAATGGCTCGCGAGAGTCAAACGCGCGCTGCTGCTGCCGGGGATCCCGGTCCTCGTATTGTTTCTGTTCACGCTGATCTACGTCAAAAGCGGCGCGGAGTACCTTTCCGCGGACGGCTTCGATTTCATGTACGGCTTCCTTCTTTCCGTCTGGAACGGCAGGGGATCGCTCGTCATCTATTTCGCGATGCTTTCCATCCTGATCCTTCCGGAGCTGATCCATTCGCAGAAGATCCCGGAAAGACTTCTTTATTCCGTCTACCTGATCGCGTCTGCCGCGACGATGTTCTTGTATGAGTCCAGTTCGGTGCTGATCGGCTGGTTCTTCGCGGTCCTTCTGTTTTTGCTGATCTTCAGCTGGCGGACGCTCAAGTATATCCTCGTCGGGATCCTTCCGGGCGGAACGGCTGTCTGCTACCTGCACTGGCTCACGAAGAACAGTACGTCCGGCATCGGGCTGACCTTCCGCCGGCTGTTCCTGTGGCTGGCCGGAACGGATGAGGCCTCCGTCATGATGCGGGAGTATTCCGCCAAGGTATCCACCGGCGTTTTTCGCATGCTGGGCCAGTACTGGTTCTCGGGGATCGGCGTCGGGTACGCGGCATTCACGAACGTGTATCCCATGTATGCCGAGATCGGCGTCGAGGGCGCGTCGTTCGCCTCCAACCTGTACCTGCAGATCCTTTCGGAGGTCGGCGTGACGGGACTGGTCGTCTTCGCGGCGGTCGCCCTGTTGTTCATCCAGTACAGTTTCGAATACATGCGGGCCGTTACGGACAGCGCGCTGCGCAGCCAGATCATCGGCGGTATCTGCATCGTCGTGTCGCTGCTCTTCATCGGCGCAGGCACGTACGTGTTCGCAAGCAAATTTGTCTTCTTCCTGTTCTGGATGTTCGCTTCCTATGAGGTGGCTTCCATCCGCTGCAATCAGCAGGAGATGAGGCGCGTCGCCTCCGTGTCAGGCGGCACGCAGAACGAGGCTGACGCCATCTTCGTGGGCGGATTCTGAACAAGACTGCCAATAACGAGTTTTATAGAGGTGCTTTATGGACGAAAAAGATCTGCGTGAAAATACGCAAGAACCGGAAATGAATCAGATCATCAACGACGCCGAAGGCTTTGACGATGACGAGATCTCCGGGCACGAGGAACAGATGGAGAAGGCTGAAGAAGCCAAATCCGGACGGGTATCCAAGCAGAAGCTGCGCCGCCGGGGCAAGGACAAGGAACCTGTGCCTGCGGTCGAGGAAGACGACTACGCGGGAATGCGTACCAAAAGACTCCCCGGAAAGGCGAGGGGGAAAAGGAGACTGTTCAACGGCGTGGACATCGCCATTGTTTCGCTGGTCGTCCTTGTCCTTGTCTTTGTGATCCTTCATTTCAATCCGTTCACATGGCTGTTCGGCGCGAGAGTGCAGACGAGAGCCATCGACTATACCGTTGTCATCAGCAACGTGGACGACGTCTACAGTGCCTCCGTCAAGGAGGGGGACACGGTCTACCAGCTCAACAACACGGGCCTGCTGCTCGGAAGAGTCATCAACGAGGTCGTCGTGGACGATTATACGGTCCTCACCGCAAGAGAGGGCGTCGCGGAGCTGACTACCTACGGCAGCCGCGTCTCGCTCACCATCGTGATAAGGCTGGATGCCGCACAGTATGAACCGGGCAAGGGCTACAGCATAGACGGGCAGCGGATCGCTGTCGGAACGACGCTGCAGCTGAATTTCCCCGGCTTCAGCGCCGAGGGCGTCGTCGTCAACCTTAACCGTGTGTCTTAAGGAGGAGTGATCATGAAAAACGAATCTGTCAAAGAAAAAAGAAACATACGGCTGAACGTGATCGACATCCTTCTGATCGTGCTGCTCCTTCTGACGATCGCCGGTATCGTGTTCCGTATCTGGAGCGCCAGAAACCCGAGCGTCCGGAACGATCTTGCCGAATATGAAGTCTATATCAAAGTCGAAGACGTGATATTCACCCTGCCGACGTACCTGAACGAGTCGGATACCGTTTATACCGAGGACGGGGCCGAGTTCGGATCGTTCCTTGCCAATACGGAGACGGAAGGGGAAAGCGCTCTCTATGCGACGGCTGCCGAGATCATCGTGTCCGACGGAGCCGGCGGCTACACGACGGTCCTGTATCCGGACCAGTCGCGGGTCGACGCGACAGGAGCCATCCTCGTCAAGGGGATCCTTGATGAAAGCGGATGCTTTCTGTGGGGCGGAACGGTATACCTGACGCCGGGAGAGACGATCCGTCTGCATACCGAACTTGTCGATTTCGTGGCGGTGATCCAGGCTGTCGAGACGCATTCCTGACGGATTTCCCGACGCCGCGGCGCCACTCACCGAAGGGCCGGATTTTGTTCAAAATAAATGATTTCGAGAAAAGGCCGGACGTGAATTTCAGAAAAAAGCACAACGAAACCGCACTTGATTTTAAACTTTGATTTTGGTATAATATTTTATACGTTTTTTTAGCAGGAGATGTAAATATGATTTCATGTGATGTTACCATTACGAATTCGGTCGGACTCCACGCCAGACCTGCGACCTTTTTTATCCAGAAGGCCAACACATACAAAAGTTCCATCTGGGTCGAAAAAGGGAACCGAAGAGTCAACGCCAAGAGTCTGCTCGGCGTCCTTTCGCTGGGGATCGCCAACGGTGCTACCATCACATTGATCGCGGACGGCCAGGACGAGCAGGACGCGCTGGACGGTCTGACAGACCTGATCCAGAAAGGTTTCGAAAACTGATCATATCATTTTTATCAGGAGAGAGTTTGGCCCGGGGACCCCGGTATTTCCGCAAGGAAGTCAGACTCCTCCTTTTTTTTAGGAGGTGAGAGCATGCCGGAAACTGAAGACGCGCGGGCGAGACTTTTGGAAAAAGCCAATTCGCTGCCCATGACGCCGGGAGTGTATCTCATGAAGGACGCGGCGGGGAAAGTCATCTACGTCGGCAAGTCCAGGAAGCTGCACAACCGCGTTTCCCAATACTTCCAGAACAGCGAAAAAAGCATAAAAACGGGGAAAATGGTGGCGAAAGTCTATGATTTCGACTACATCCTCTGCCAGACGGAGATCGAGGCTTTGTCGCTGGAGAACACGCTGATCAAGCAGTATTCTCCCAAATACAACATCAGGCTGAAGGACGCCAAGTCCTATCCCTACATCAAGATCACGAACGAGGAGTATCCCCAGATACGCTTCACAAGGACGCGGGAGGCGGACCGGGCGAAATATTTCGGCCCCTACTCGGGCGTTTCGGTCGTCTTCTCGGTCCTGGGGACTTTGCGCAAGACGCTGGGCCTTCCGACCTGCACGCACCGGTTTCCGGAGGATATCGGGAAGATCCGCCCGTGCCTGTACTACCAGATGCACAAATGCTGCGGCCTTTGCACGGGGAACGTCAGCGCGGCCGAGTACAGGGAGCTTGTCCAGATCACGGCCGACGTGCTGCGCGGCAATACGGCGCAGGCGAAAAAAAGGCTGGAAGAGGAGATGTACGGCTACGCGGAGCAGGAGCAGTACGAGGCGGCGGCCAGGTGCAGAGACGCCATCAAGGCGCTCGAGAAACTGTCACAGAAGCAGTATGTCGTGTCTGACCCGGATACGGACCAGGACGTCATAGCGCTTTATGAAGACGGGCTGACGGCCTGCATCTCGGTCTTTTACGTACGGCACGGGACGGTGGTGGACCAGGCGGCGTTCCTGCCCGGCCCGGACAGCGTGACGGACGGAGAGAGCATCGTCTCGTTCCTGGAAGGACAGTACCGGCTGCGGGAGGACATCCCGCCGCAGATCCTTATGTCTTTCGAGCTGGAGGAGGAACTGGCCCAGGAATTCTCGGCAGACCTCTTTGGCCTTTGCGGCCACCGCGTGGAGGTAAGGACGCCCGAGCGGGGGCCCGCCAGGAAACTGTGCGAAACGGTGCTGGCGAACGCGAAGGAAACGGCGGAGCACTGGGAAAAGGACAGCAGCCGGGACGAATCCGTCCTGGCAAGGCTTGCGCAGCTGCTTTCGCTGGAGGTCTATCCCGCAAGGATCGAGTCCTACGACATATCCAACTACGGCAAGGAGCAGCTAACGGCCGGCATGGTCGTCATAGAGGACGGAAAATTCAAGAAGAGCGACTACAGGACGTTCCGCATCCGCTCCGTGGAGGGGACGGACGACTACGCGTCCATGTACGAGGCGCTGGACAGGCGGCTTGCAAGGATCGAGGAGGGGGACGAGGCGTTCGGCCCCGCGCCGGATCTGATCCTGCTCGACGGCGGCAGAACGCATGTCGCGACCGTCAACAGGTGCATGCAGGCCCATCACCTGGACATCCCCGTGTTCGGGATGGTCAAGGACGATTACCACAAAACGCGCGCGCTCTGTACGGAAGACGGGGAGATCAGCATCGCGAAAGAGCGGGATCTTTTCGTGTTCATCTACAAGATCCAGGAGGAAGTCCACCGGTTTTCCGTCTCGCGGATGAAAGCGGGGAAGAGCCGCACGCTCAAGCACTCCTCCCTCGAGAAGATCCCGGGGATCGGCGCGGCGAAGGCGGCCGCGCTGCAGAAACACTTCAAAACACTTCAGAAACTGCGCGAAGCTTCGCCCGAGCAGATAGCCGCCGTGGGCGGCATCAGCCAAAAAAACGCGCAGGACGTATTCGATTATTTACACAGAAAGGACTAAAGCCCCATGGCAATCATCAAGAACAGCATCCCGATCCTTGAATACAGCACGGAACGGAAGACCGTGATCCCGCCCAGGGTGGACGGAAGGTATCCGTCCTTATGCCTTTTCACTTTTTTCGGGGAGGTCCTCGAACAGTTCGTGCGGGAGAACGGCGCCAGGGAGATAGACGGGTTCTACCAGGAGATGGGAACGTTCCCGGTCTATGAGGCGACGGTCGACGGACAGCGCGTCGCCCTGACGCCGGCGACCGTCGGAGGTCCCAGCGCCGCGATGCAGCTGGACAGCCTTTACCACGGCGGCGTCAGGCACATGATGGTATGCGGATCCTGCGGAGTCCTTGCGGATCTGCCGGCAGGACACGTCATCCTGCCTGTCCGCGCGCTGCGCGGGGAGGGAACGTCCTATATGTACGCCGAACCGTCCAGATTCATCGAACTGCAGAAAAGACCCGTCGAGGCGGCAAAAAAGGTGCTTTCCGAGAACGGGATCGGCTTCACGGAAGTGACGACATGGACCACGGACGGTTTCTGCCGTGAAACGCCCGAAATGGTCGAATACAGGAAAAGCGAGGGCTGCCAGACCGTGGAAATGGAATGCGCAGGCCTTGCAGCCGCGAGCGCCTATCTGGGGCTTGAATACGGCCAGCTGCTGTACAGCGGGGACATCCTCGCGGACACGTCCCGGTACGACGACCGGGACTTCTATCACGACGGGAACGCCAGGAAACTGCTGTTCGGAATGGCGCTGAAGACGCTTTTGAGGCTTTGTAAAGCATGATGAGGATCATCACGGGCAGCGCGAGGGGAACGAAGCTGGCAACGCCTCCCGGGCTTGAGACAAGACCGACGGCGGAACGCACGAAGGAAGCTGTCTTTTCCAGCATCCAGTACCTGACGCAACACGCAGAAGTACTCGATCTGTTCGGCGGGAGCGGTCAGATGGCACTCGAGGCGCTGAGCAGAGGCGCAGCGGAGGCGGTCATCGTGGACAGCGCGCAAGAGGCGATCAGGGCGATAAGGGAGAACCTGGTCCGCACGCATCTGGAGGGAAAGGCGGCCGTTATTCAGGCGAACAGCCTGCGCTATCTCGAAACGTTGGAAAAACAGTTCAGCCTGGTCTTCCTGGATCCGCCCTATGCGAAAGGGCTTCTTCCGCAGGTCTTGCGGATCATGGCGCGACGGGGAACGGTCCGGCAGGGAGGACTTGTCATCTGCGAATCGGCTTCTACGGAAGACGTGTTCGGCACAGACGATGAACTGAAGCAACACTATACGGTCGTGAAAACGGCAAAATACGGAAAGGCTTTCATCACATACCTTGAGCCTTTGCGGGAAAGGGGCGTCTTATGAGTCTTGTCTTGATACCGGGATCCTTCGATCCCATGACGCGCGGCCATGCGGAAATGATCCGCAAGACGGCCGGGATCTTTGACGAGGTCGTCGTCGGGGTCATGGGGCAAAGCACGAAAAAAAGTATGTTTTCACTTGAAAAAAGAGTTGAAATCGCAAAAATTTCATGTGCTGGCATTCACAACGTCCGCGTCGTCTCCTGGGACGGCATGACGGCGGATCTGTACCGCTCGCTGGGCGCCGACTGCATGCTGCGCGGCATCAGAAACGGGGAGGACCTGACTTTTGAGAAGGAGATCCTTTCCTATCACGAAAAAAACAACAAAGATCTCGTGACGCTGTTCTGGGTGTCCGGTGCGGAACTGGCAGACATCAGTTCCACGGCGGTAAGGGAGCGGATCAGGGAAGGCAAAGACTTTGACGGTCTTGTGGCGCCGGGCGCGGCAGAACTCATCAGGAAGGGATAGAGATGGAAAGATTCGGCATCCTGCTCTGGGACATAGACAACACGCTGCTGGATTTTTTCGAGGCTGAAAGGTGCGCGATACGCCGCTGCTTTTCCGCTTTCGGCTTCCCGTCGTGCTCGGACGAGATGGTGCGGGAGTATTCCGGGATCAACACGTCCTACTGGAAGCGGCTGGAAAGAGGGGAGATCACCAAGCGCCAAGTCCTTGTCGGCCGGTTCGAGGAATTCTTCTCGCGGCACGGCATGCGTACCGACGAAGCGTCCGCGTTCAACGACATGTATCAGGTGGCGCTCGGCGACACGGCCGTTTTCATGGACGGCGCCGAGGAGATCCTGCGGCTCTGCAAGGGGAGGATGAGACAGTACGGCGTGACGAACGGCACCAAGATCGCGCAGGACCTGAAAGTGAAGCGGTCGGGGCTGGACGAACTCTTGGACGGCATATTCATCTCCGAAACGGTCGGATACGAAAAACCGTCCCCGGATTTTTTCAGGGCCGTTTTCAACGCCATAGGCGTTGCGGAAGGGGATCTTGACAGTGTCCTTCTGATCGGGGACTCGCTGACGAGCGACATCGCGGGCGCCAACAAGGCGGGCATCAGGAGCTGCTGGTACAACCCGTGGGGGAGGAAGAACGGGGGAGAAGCGGTGCCTGATCACGAAGTTTCCTCTTTCGAACAGCTCAAGGGCATCCTGTTTCAGGGGGAATAACGCCTCAAAAAACGCAAAAAATAATTTACTTTTTTAATAGACACTGATATAATGTGAAGCGAAGGTTGAAAAAGGAGATTACAATACCCATGGAAAACAAATTCATCGTCGAAACGTCCGCAAGACACATTCACCTGACGGAGGAAGCCGTCGCGATCCTTTACGGCGCGGGAGCCGTGCTTGAGCCCAAGAAAATGCTGAGCCAGCCCGGTCAGTTCGCCTCCGCGAACGAGAAGCTCACGATCGTGGGGCCGAAGTCCTCCATCCAGGCCAGCGTGCTGGGCCCTGTCCGCAAGGACAACCAGGTCGAGCTGTCCTTCACGGACGCGAGAACGCTGGGACTCAAGGATGTGCCTGTACGCGAGAGCGGCGACGTGGCGGGAACGCCCGGCGTGAAGCTGGTAGGACCTGCCGGCGAGATCGAACTCGATCACGGCGTCATCATCGCAAAGCGTCATATCCACATGACGCCCGAGGACGCGAAGAATTTCGGCGTGGAAGACAAGGACGTCGTTGCCGTCAGCATCAAGACGGCAGAGCGTTCGCTCATATTCGAAGACGTTGTTGTCCGTGTCAGCTCCAAATTCGCACTGGCTATGCACATCGACACAGATGAGGCAAATGCCGCCTGCGCATTCGGTGAAGTGTACGGAACAATCGTAAAATAAACAATAATTGAGGTTAAAAATGAAAATTTTGTTTCAGGGCGACAGTGTAACTGATGCCGGCCGAGACCGAAGTGATCCCCACAACATGGGGAACGGTTATCCGAAGTTCGCGTCCGGCATGATCGAAGATGCTTTCCCGGAAGAAACGTTCGAATTCCTGAACCTTGGCATCAGCGGTGCCAGGACAGAGAATCTCGTCAGCGTGCTGGAAAGCGATTTTGTGGAAGTCCAGCCGGACATCGTATCGATCCTTATCGGAATCAATGACGTATGGCATTTTTATTCCCACGGGATCGAAACGACCGATGAACAGTTCGAAAAGAACTACCGACAGGTACTTGAAACAATCCGGGCCAAGACCCGGGCAAAGATCTTGATGATCGAACCATTCCTGGTTTTCGCGGATGACAAGGCCAATATGCGGCCTCATCTCGACAGGTTCATCGAGATCATCAGGAAACTGGCCAGAGAATACGCGGACGCGTACGTGCCGATGGACGGCATCTACGCCGCCAGCTGCGTCAACCACGGCGAAAAGCCGTCGGTCTATTCTCCGGACGGAGTCCATCCCAGCGAAGAGGGCGCAAGAGTGCTGGCGCAGGCCTATCTCAGCGCGATATCCCCGCTGATCGAGGAACTCTCAGACGAAAAGTAAAGTCCCGGGCGGGACAAAAAAACCTTGAACAGGTTCTGGAAAGAGGCGGCGGGAAACTGCCTGCTGAGTATAGAGAACCGGCCGTCGGCCCTGGTGCGGACGTGATTTGTTTGAGGTGGTTCAAACGAAAGAATGCAGACTTCCGGTTGCTTTGACCGGGAGTCTTTTTTTTGGAGGTCATATGAAAATACTGAAGGAATACCTGCTGCTGACGCTGGGATCGCTCATGATCACGGCGGAAGTGTACTTTTTTGAGATCCCCAACGGCTTCGCGGTCGGCGGTGTCAGCGGGCTGGGCACGATACTGGGAAGGATCACGCCGATAAGGCCCGGCATCTGGATCGTGATATTCAACGCGCTGCTTCTCCTTCTGGCTTTCCTGATCTTAGGGAAGGAGACGGGGATCAGGACCGTATACTGCACGATCGTGTATTCCGGCGCGACGGCGCTGCTGGAGATCGTGCTGCCGCTGGAGCAGCCGGTCACGTCCCAGCCGGTGCTCGAAATGATCTGCGCCATCCTTCTGGCGGCGGTAGGCTCCGCAATTCTGTTTCGGCATTCCGCATCGTCCGGAGGAACGGATATCGTCGCGCTCATCATGAAGAAATACACAAAGATCAATGTCGGCACGGGCATTTTCATCGCGGACTTTCTGATCGCTTCGTCCGCCTTCTTCGTGTTCGGCCCGGAGGTCGGTATATTCTCAGTGATAGGTCTCGTTGCCAGAGCGCTGTTCATCGACGCAATCATCGATCTGCTCAACCAGTGCAAATACTTCATCATCATCACGGAAAAGCCGGATGAGATCACGGATTACGTGCTGAACAACCTGGGCAGAGGCGCGACCATCACGCGCGCGGAAGGCGCGTACTCAGGCGGCCCGAAAACGATGCTGCACACGGTCTGCAAACGGTTTGAGGCATACCGCCTGAAAAAAGCCATCTACTCGTACGACCCGTCCTCTTTCATCATCGTGACTTCGTCGAGCGAGATCCACGGGGAAGGGTTTATGGCGTTCTGACGGTCTGTAAAGGCCAAACACGGATTTCGTCACCCGAATCGTCAAACCGGTTGACAAAACCCCTTTGCCGTGGTATAATCCTGGCTATGGAAAACAAGAAGACAGAGGGTCTGCCGTCCGGCTCAGACCCGCAAAAGAATGCAAGCCGGACAAGCAATATGATCCGGGAAACGGCGGAGGCAGGACTTTGCGTAGCGCTCCTGACGGTCTGCTCCTGGATTTCCTTTTCCTATCCCGTGCCGTTCACGATGCAGACGTTTGCCGTCATCTTCATCACAGGGATCCTCGGGATCCGCGGCGGCTGCGTCGTGCTCAGCGTGTACCTGGCGCTGGGCGCGGTGGGTCTTCCGGTCTTTTCGGCCTTCAGAAGCGGATTCTCCGCGCTGGCCGGCCCTACCGGCGGCTATCTGCTGGGATTTTATCTGCTGGTGCTGGCTTTCGGGATCTTTTGCGAGATCTTCGGCCGCAAATGGCCTTCCATGCTGGCGGGCGGGGCCGTCGGAATGATCCTTTGCTATGCTTTCGGCACGCTTTGGTATATGACGGTTTACGGAAGCGCGCAGGCAGAATCTCTTTTTGGTGTCCTTGGCATGTGCGTGTTTCCTTTTTTGCTCCCGGATGCCGCGAAGACCATCCTGGCCGTCTTCCTGATCCGGAAACTGTACCCGATTCTGAGAAAGGACCGAAATGGAAAACAGTAAAGAAAACAGAACAGAGACCACGTCGGCTGAAGCCGTTCTTTCGATCCTGGCTAAAGACGACGGATTCGTATCCGGTTCACAACTCGCCGTCCTTCTGAAGATCAGCCGGAACGCCGTCTGGAAAGCCGTCTGCTCGCTGAAGCGGGAAGGATACAGGATCGAGTCTTCACGCGCAGGATACAGGCTCCTTGTCGACGAGGGGGAATTCTCGGCCGTGTCGCTTCAAAGGCTGCTTCACTCGGACGGCCTGTGCATAAAAGTGTACGGTGACGTGTCCTCCACGAATTTCATCGTCAAGAACGAGGCGGAGGCGGGAGCGCCAGAAGGGCTGTGCGTGCTGGCCGCCTCGCAGTCGCAGGGACGGGGAAGACTGGGCAGATCCTTCTTCTCGCCGGCAGGAGACGGGCTCTACATGAGCCTTCTGCTGCGCCCTGCCTGTCCGTTTGCCCGTGCCCAGTGGCTGACGGCGCTGGCCGCCGTTTGCGCGGCGGAAGCCATCAGGGACTGCACAGGGCTTGAAACTGCTGTCAAATGGGTCAACGATATCTATGTCAAAGGCAGAAAGGTCTGCGGGATCCTGACGGAGGCGTCAGCAGACTTCGAGAACGGCCGCGTACGATACGCAGTCCTCGGCATCGGCGTCAACCTGCGGGAACCGGAAAACGGTTTCCCGGAAGAGATCGAGGGAACGGCGGGACACCTGGAGGGAAAGACGACGGCTGTCTTGCTTGCCGCGAACTTTCTGAACCGGTTTATGGCCGCCTATCCGCATCTGGAGGAAAAAGGATTCCTGGACGCTTACAGATCGCTGTCCATGCTCGACGAAAAAGACGTCACGGTCCAAAGCGGCAACAGCCGGTATCCTGCGCGCGTGCTCGGCATCAGCGACAGTTTCGGACTGCTCGTCCGCCGGGAAGACGGGCGGACGGAGGAACTTGTCTGCGGGGAAGTCAGTGTCCGCCAGAACTGATCCGCCTGCGAAAAAGACTTGCAATCAGGCCTTTTCGGTGCTATAATCATCACATTGTTACTTTTTCATTGATCGGAAATACAAATGACTAATTCATCCACACAAAAATCCAAAACACTTTTACTGGTCCAGTACGCGATCCTGACGGCGCTCGTGATCGTGCTGCAGCTGCTGTCCAACGTGCTGTCTTTCGGCGCGGTCCAGTTTTCGCTTTCGCTGATACCGCTGGTCATCGGCGCTTTCCTCGTGGGACCGTTCTGCAGCGCGTACCTGGGGTTCGTCCTCGGCATCGTCAACCTGATCTCGTCTTTCCAGAATCCCGTCCTTACCTACCTGTTCAACTCGTCTCCGGTCCTTTACGTGCTTACGTGCGTAGGGAAGACGGTCCTCGCGGGACTCGCGGCGGGTTGGATCTACCGCGCGCTCAGGGAGAAGAACGAATGGGTGGCGGTACTGCTGGCCTCCGCTGCGGCGCCGATCGTCAACACGGGCACGTTCTTCGTCATGATGGCAGCGTTTTTCCAGAAAGCCATTGCGGAGTCGTGCGGGCTCGATCCTTCGGCGAACGTGATCGTGTTCGTCATCACGGCCTTCATCACCTTCAATTTCTTCATCGAACTGGGGCTGAACGTGATCCTGGCTCCGGCCTTCAAAGCCATCCTGAAAGCAGTCAGGTCGCAAAGGAAGCACAGCGCCCGAATGATCAGCATAACAAAATCCCGCCGGGGCACGGCGGGATTTTTTACTGTCCGAATGGAAACCGATTCGAAAAACTGGCGAATGATATATGGATCCGGTCGATAAGACGTGAGTCTGTCACGCGGGGTATACGAGGGGATCGAAGAAGATGTGGGGCAGGTCGGACCGCTTCAGAAGGCTTATCCTTATGCAGGCAAGCTCCTGGTAGCAGCTGACGGAAGACAGCTTGATGCAGATGACGGGCCCGGTCTCCAGAAAGTCATAGGAGATCACGGAATCGACGACAGTACTGTCAAAGTCATCGACGGTATAGGGATGAGCATCCAGGTCTCTGCCCGCAGCCTCCGGGGTGGTATAGGCCGTCAGACTTGTCAGATGGTACGTGAAATCGTAAAAGGCGAAGAAAGTCTCCAGCGTCTGCCGAAGAGAGCGTTCGGTCCTTGTGACGGTCGTAAGATCCTCGCATAGGTTCGTCTCCTCGTCGACATAGTTCGGACTGGCGTAAAGGACGTCTTCGTTCTGCAGAGCAGCGGATACTGCCGAACGGACGGCAGATGCGTCCACCTGCTGAAGATAAAGGATCAGGATCCTGTGGAATAGAGAATCGAACATGCCCGGCTGAGGCCCGGACGAAAAAGATTGCCCGTCATCCTGCTTGGCTTTTACGCGCGCGCGGTAGTTTTCCTCCCATTCTTTGGTGAGTTCCAGGACCTCCGTGCAGCCTGTCCCAGGAAAGTCTTCCGGACCGTATGTCCTGCCGGAGCCGACGGTCTCCTTCTTCAGCGTGACGATGATGCAGTCCGAATAGAACCGCTCGCCGGCGTCGCTCAAAACGACCGTTTCCTGCTGCCCGCTTTGGCTATGCGATGTGTCGGGGGAACTGCCTGTGCCCGGGGGCGGCAGGGCGGCTGTGCCGCAGGCGCTGAGGAGCAGCACCGCGCAGACCGTCAGTATGATCATTTTAAAACTTGCTGTTTTCATAAGTCTCCTTTTCAGCAGATCCAGCTGTAGCCTGTCCCGCGCTCCGTCTTTATCAGCGGGGAGGCAGACGCCGAAAGGCATTTTTTCCGGATCCTGGCGATCAGCACGGGAACGACGTTCGATGCGTCCCCGACGCCGGATGAACCCAGACGGACGTCCAGTTCCTGCTTTGAGCAGACGGTCCCGGCCCGGCCGGCAAGGTACGCGACGATCAGGTATTCCGAGCGGCTGAACCTGACGACGGTCTGCCCGATCCTTGCGGACCTTTCGTCCGGCAGAAGGATCACGCGGGGGATCGATGAGGCAGTCCTGTCCCCCTTATGCGCATTTTTCGCCGCGGCCATGTATTCCGTGAAAGAATCGTATGAGAACGGCCTGTAAAAGACTTTCTCGAACCTGCCGGACTCGTCCGTTCCGTCTTTGTGCGCCGTGAACCCGACAAGAAAGTCCGCGGGGCAGGACGAAAGGTCTTTGTTCTGCTCGTCGTCCATGTCCACAAGGCAGTAATCCGCGTGCGTGATACGGTCCGGGACCG